>NZ_QHLI01000044.1 GCF_006864425.1 Campylobacter troglodytis
ATCAAAGCCTTGAATGTTTTGAATTTAAAAACTTGAATTTTTAATGCGTTTAAATTTTATCTTCTAAGCTTTGAGCTTGTTTTGAATTTAAAGGCTTTTAAATTTAATTTTGTTTGGTTGCTTTAAATTAAGTGTTTTTAAATTTAGGATTTAAAATTCAAGGCTTAGATCTTAAATCTTGCAACTTACCCAACTTGAAACTTCTTTTAATGCATTTTAACTTTAAACTTATAAACTGTTTTTATACTTTTAAAGCCTAAAATAAGGCCTTGTTATTTTGATTACAAGCTATAAAAATTGCGATAAATTCAAGCTTGAAACCTAAAAAGATCTTTGTTTAAATAGCCAAAAGCTAGTCTTAAGTATTAAGGCTTTGTTGTGCTGTGAATTTTACTTAAATTTAACACCATTAATCTTAAAACCCTACAAAGTTTTAAATTTATACACCAAGCCAAAGTTTAGCCGTGTTTTTTAAGGCCCTAAGATCGCTTGAAGCGTAGAATTTAACCTTGCTTTTAAGCCTTTGCCTTTTAAGCTTGAATTTGCGTTGAAGCTGATCGGCTATGGCATCTCCTGAGTGGATTAATCTTGTCTTTTCTCCAAAATAGCCCTGCAAGGACTTGCTTAAAAGAGGAAAATGAGTACAGCCCAGTATCAAGGCATCTATTTTTGCTTGTGAGTGCTTATCCTCTTTAAATTCTTTGGTGCTTTCTCGTTTGTTAAGCCTTGCTTCTTGATTAAAATTCTTAGTTTGTAGTTCAGTAAAGCAGTGGCTTGAATTTGTATGTGAGCTTCTTTCAAGTAAGAGTTTTTCTTCAAAAAGGCTTGTGTTTTTAGAGTTTATTAAAGAATTTGCTTCTTTTAGATCTAAATTTTGCCTTAAATTCAAGGGCTTAAAATAATGATCAAACAAGCTTTCTACAAGCTGTCCTTCAAATATGCCCTCCTCAACCATAGGCACAAAAAGCCCGGTAGCAAGAGCAGTAATATTATTAAAACCAGCCCTTAAAAGCCTTTTTTGATACTGTTTTGAGCTTATGGTCGCCCTTGTGCCAAGTACTAAAATTTGGCTGTTTTTATCCTTTAAGGCCTCTTTTACAGCCAAAATCCCAGCATCAATCACTCCAAATACCGCAAAATCAGCATTTTTTCTTAATTGATCCAAGGCATAAGCACTAACAGTATTGCAAGCAATTACAAGCAGATCAAGCTTAAAGGGCTTGAAAAACTCCAAGGCCTCAAGCGAAAAGCGGATAATGGTATCCTTATCCTTTACCCCATAAGGAACCCTTGCAGTATCGCCATAATAAACAAGCTCATCAAAGAGCCTTGCTTCAAGCAGACTTTTTAAAACAGTTAAACCACCAACCCCACTGTCAAATACCCCAACAGTCATTTAATATACCGTCTTGCTCCTAGGTATTTAGGCTTCCAGTAGCTATTATTCAAGGACACCTTTTTTACCCCACCCTTGGTGGATAGGTGTATAAACTCATCATTTTGCACATAAATGCCAACATGAAGTCCATTAGGTCCCCTTCCTGTTTGAAAAAAGAGCAGATCTCCGCTCTTCAAAGCCCCCTTTGAGATCTTTTTTCCGCCCTTCATTTGCATAACTGTTGTTCTTGGGATCTTGGTGTTAAAGTGCTGAGAGAGCACAGTTTGAGTAAAGCCAGAGCAATCAGCACCCTTAGCATTTACCCCACCTAAGCGGTAGGGAGTTTTTTGCCACTGTTTTTGAACTGTTATGAGCTTTGAGCTTATATTTTTATTACTTAGCTTGCTTACTGTTTTATTATGACTAGTTGCAGAACAAGCATTGAAGATAAGAACAAAAAGAAGAAGGCTTAGGAAAAGTTGGAGCTTTTTTATCATTTTGCAAAAAACCTAAGATAAATAAAGCCCACTATGCCAGAACAAAATGAAGCCATCAAAATAGCCAAATTATCAGCGTAATTAAATGTGTCAGCTGCAGCATAGGCAAGTCCGTCAATAAACAAGGACATAGTAAAGCCTATGCCTGTTAGTATGCAAACCCCATAAAGCTGCTTGAAGCTTGCACCGCTTGGAAGATGGGTAAGTCTTAGCTTTATACTAAGCCAGGAGAAGAAAAAGACCCCAAGCTGTTTGCCTATGAAAAGCCCTAAGAAGATGCCTATGCTTACTTGAGAGAAGATATTTGAAAGCTCGATCTTAGATAGATCAACCCCTGCATTTGCAAAGGCAAAAAGAGGCAAGATCACAAAGGCTAGCCAAAATTTCAAGCTTTGATAAATTTCTTCTAAAAATGGCTCTCCATCCTTAGTATATAAGGGTATAAAAAAGGCTGTAATAAGCCCTGCTAAGGTAGCATGAACCCCGCTTTTTAATACGCTAACCCACAAGATGATAGAACAGATTAGATAAAAAGAAGGTCTTGTGATCCTAAATAAATTCAAAAGCAATAGCACTATAAGTATAACCCCAGCAGTTACCAAAGCAAAGATAGAAAGCTTACTTGTATAAAAAATGGCTATGATTAAGATCGCACCCACATCATCAAAGATAGCCAAGGAAAGCAAGAAGATCTTCAAAGAACTTGGAATTCTACTGCCTCCAACCATAATCAAAATAGCCAAGGCAAAGGCTGTATCAGTTGCTGTTGGTATAGCCCAGCCTCTGAGTGCATAGCTATCATCATAATTTATCAAAGCAAAGATCAAAGCAGGAACTATAATGCCTCCAAGGGCTCCAAAAAGGGGCAAGATGATGTGCTTTGGGTCTCTAAAATCTCCTTGCGTGAATTCTTTTTTTAACTCAAGCCCTATGGCAAAGAAGAAGATAGCTATAAGTCCGTCATTTATCCACAGTAAAAAGGGCTTGAAAAGCTCAAAAGAACCTATCTTAAAGCCAACAGGCAAATTTAAAAACTCGTTATAAAAGCCGTTGTAAATGCCATTTTCCACCCATAGGGCCAAGACAGTAAAGAGTATCAGCAAGATACCACCAAGGGCGTCATTTTTTACAAGAGCTTTGATCTTTTCCACAGCCTACACCTTTATCTCAGTTTTTATGAATTTTAAATACACATAAGCCACTATAGCACTCATAAAGCTTGCAAGTAAGATGGCTAATTTATCAGCTTGTCCAAAAGCATCAAGATCTGAATAAGCAAGCCCGTCAATAAACAAGGACATAGTAAAGCCTATGCCTGTTAGTATGCAAATGCCGTAAAACTGTGCATAGCTTACATTATGTGGCAAATGAGCAAGTCTTAGCTTTATACTAAGCCAAGAGAATAAAAACACCCCACACTGCTTGCCTATGAAAAGCCCCAAGAAGATGCCAAGGCTAACGGATGAAAACAAGGAGTTAAGATCCATACCCCTAAGATCTACACCAGCATTTGTAAAGGCAAAAAGAGGCAAGATAAAATAAATAACCCAGGGGTTTAAATCCGCATAAAGTGCCTTTAAAAAAGGCTCCTCATTCTTTCTTTCTAGGGGTATAAATAAAGACACTATGACCCCAGACAGGGTAGCATGAACCCCACTTTCAAGCATAGCTATCCACAAGATCACGCCCACTATGAAATAAAAAGGCAGTTTGCTTACACGAAGATAATTAAGCAAACACAAGGCTCCTATACAAAGCACGCAAACTATGCCAGCAGCCAAGGAAAGCTCACTTGTGTAAAATAAGGCTATGATGACTATGGCTCCTAGATCATCAAAGATAGCCAGTGAAAGTAAAAAAAGCTTTAAGGAACTTGGAATCTTGCTTCCTAAGAGTATAACTATGCCAACAGCAAAGGCTATGTCAGTTGCCGTTGGTATAGCCCAGCCTTTTAAGGCGTAATTATCTTCTATATTTATAGCAGTGAAGATCAAAGCAGGAACTATCATACCTCCAAGGGCTCCAAAAATAGGCAAGGAAACAGACCTTATGTTACGAAGCTGTCCTCTTAAAACCTCGTATTTAAGCTCAAGCCCTATACAGAGGAAAAAAATCGCAATAAGCCCATCATTTATCCAATGCACCAAGCTCTTTGAAATTCTAAAATCATTTGCCTCAAAGCTGATCTCTATATGCAAAAAATGCTCATAAATGACACTTAAAAAGGTATTTTGACAAAAAAGCGCAAGTAGGGTAAAAAATATGAGTAAAACGCCAGGAAAGGTCTCGCTGTGTATAAGCTCTTTAATCTTTGTCATATTTTTTCTTGCCTTGTGGTTTTTAAACTTAATTATACTTTAAAAATGATTAAATAAAGGTTAATTTTATGGTAAAACTGTGATTTTTGATACTTTGTGAGTAGTTAAAAGGAAACTTTAATTAAATTTAGCACATATAAAGCTTGGCATTTTGGCTTCTTTGTAAAAAAGAATTTATCTTTTATTTATCTTAGCACATAGAAAGCATTTTAAAGACATATAGGCAAAGTATCTTAAAAAGCCTTGTTGTATTAAGCTTGCGATCCAGCAAGGATTATAGAGCCTAAAAAATATCTCAAAGCCAAGTTTTTTTAGAAAACGAAGTTAAAAGTGAAGTTTCTCCCACAATGCACGGCTTCTTTGGCAAAGGAGCTTGTTTATCAAAAGAATTTTTTGTTTTTAAGCATTTAAATTAGCTTATTGTTTATCAAACAAGAAGGCTTTTAAACCTTGATTTAAATTCAATTCCAAAGAAGGCTAGTTTCTAAAAAAGCATTAAATTTGAATTTATCATTATTACAAGAAGTAAAGAAGCTTGACATTTTCTCAAGAAAAAGCTCACAAGATCATAAAAATTCACATCAGTGAATTTTTTAAGCATCCGCAAAGATCTAAGAATGATAAAGCTATCTTTTTGCTTTGCCTTGAATTGAATTTTGTTCCCTTTAAATTTAGACTTTTTTGAAAAAGAGTCAAAAGAATGAGAAACTTAGCGAAAGCTTTTAAAAGGCTAGTTTTAAGGATAAGTTATTGTTTTAATGAGGGTGGTGCTGTGAATTTAAAGGCTTGAATTTTTAGCTTTTAACGCTAATTTTCAAAGTGCTTTGATATTTTGTAGCTATATTAAAGACTAAAATTTTAAGAGTCCTTTCGGACTCTTAAGCATAAATGTCTAATCCCCCATTGCTACTACTGCTAGTATCTCCTGATGAAGGAGTTTCTAGTATAGCCGCTACTGCTTCTTCGCTAGAATCAACAGCATTTTTAAGGGCATTCGTGCTTGTCGCAACAAGTAATGATGCATTACTTCCTACACTTGAAACCATCATAAACCTCCTTTTGATTAGTTTCATTTTGTATATCGGACTTTTTTCTTCCTTGTTTAGATCATTGAGGGCTAAAATATTTAGAATTTATGAGAAAAATTTGCAAGAAAGAAACTTGAATTTAAAGGCTGAGCTTAGAATTATAAAACATTTGGCTTAAGATACTTTAATAGGATTTTCTCTTATCGATTTTAGCAAACTTTGATAAAGATTTTGTCCTAAATTTTTCATCTTAATTCTGTTTTTTTTAAGTGAAGGGCAAAATTTTCTCTTTAGCCATGAAATTTGGCAAGTGTTAACTTTGCAAAGCCCTAGAAATTCACAATTTCGTTTATGTGGTTGTGTCCCTTTGCAAACTCGTTTTTGTTATGCTTTACTCGGTAATGTGCCTTTGTGCCGAAATCCACCAAACCATCATAAGCCTTGAAGTCTTCCTGTAAATTTCACTTTCTTTAAGCTCCGCCAAGTCCCTTATTATAGGCAACAGCTCTTTGACAGAGCAAGTGTTTTAGCGTATAAACTCGTGCGATTGCGTTTTAGCATACCTTCTCGCAGAGGGACAAGAGGCTGAACGAAGTAAAAACAAAGGTCTCTTTTTTCCAGCCCCACGCCCCCCTTTTTCCACAAACACGCCTTGCACCTTCTGCTAACAGTTACAAGTGTAACGAAGTAAAAAGTAACTTTCACCCTCTTCAACCGCTCATTTTCTAAAGAAACTTCGTCTTGCTGATTTTTTCGCACTCTTTAAAGGTTAAAATGCGAATTTCTAGCAAAATTCTATTCACACAAGCACGAGTTATTTTGCAAATTTGAGCGTCTTTTCGCCTCTAAATCAAGGCTTCTTGCAAATTGCAAGAGGCTTAACGAAACAAAAACATACTTCGTAATTCCTTAAATTTCTTTTGAGACAATTAGGGAATGAATCATATACTTGTTTTTTCATCTAACTCTTTATACTTTAAAATGATCTTGTATCAAATTAAAGTATCTTGAGCCAACATTTAAAACTTAGAAACATTGCAAAAAATTCACAGCTAAAATTCACAACCAAGCCCTAAAAAATTTATATTTGCGTGAATTTTTATAAAAATTACAAGCTTATATTTTAGCACTTTAAGGATAGGGTGAAAATTAAAAAATGTTATGTCAACAAAGGCTAACAGCAAAGCGAAAATTCACGCAAAACCTTAATTTTCAGTTAAATTTAAGTCAAAGGTGCATACAGAATACAAACTACGGAAAACGAAATACTGAATTTTTGTCAAAATAAAGCCATAGAAAAATTAAAAGTCCGTTATCTGTCCTCCGTTTTCAGTAATCCGCACAAAGACGAGCCAGCCTTGTGAATTTTATGGATTGCCACGACTTCGCAAAGCGAAGTCTCGCAATGACGACCCACCCCCAACCCCCTCCGCAAGGGAGGGTGCCATCTTTTTTCTAACTTTAAAATGGCAAAATCTACAGCTTTTTTGGTTGTGGATTGCCACGCCCCCACTTTGTCAAGGCTAGCAATGACGGCGTGGTGTGAATTTTTATGATTTTAAAGCCTAGATTTCACAGATTTGTCAAAACAAAGGCGAAAATTCACGCTTTTTAACGCTAAAATTCACAAATTCGCTTAAAAGCGTGAATTTTCCATTAAATTAAATCAAAGGTGCAGTATTTTGAGCGAAAAATCCTTTTTGGCAAACGAGACTAGACTAAAGAATGCGGTCTGCCGAAGTTTGTCAAAAAGGATTTTTAGCCAAAAGACGAGCCTGCCTTATGAATTTAGCCTAAAAGAAATGCAAAAATTCACAAGAAACACCTAAAATTCAAGCCAAAATTCAACAAAAGCATCCGCAAGACAAGCCGTTACAATGCCATAAATCCGCTACTGACACCCCTCACACTCAATGCTACGGTCTGCCACATCCACCTTTGCACTATCCGGGCTTTCGCTTCTTAAATAATAAGTCGATTTTACACCAAGTTCATGTGCAAGGGTGTAAATCTCATTAAGATATCCCCCACTTGCCTTGTCAAGCGACATAAAGATATTTAGGCTTTGTCCCTGATCTATCCATTTTGCACGAATGGCAGCAGCCTTTATGAGTATCTTTTGATCAAGCTCATAGGCTGAGGTATAATAATCCCAAGAATTAAGATCTAGCTTTGGCACCACAACAGGTATCATACCGCTTAAATTTTGCTCGAACCACTTTTTTTTGTATATAGGCTCTATGGTTTGGGTGGTGCCTACTAGTATGGAAATGCTCGATGTTGGTGCGATGGCCATTAAATAGCCATTTCGCATCCCGTTGTTTTTCACCCTTTCGCGTAATTTCTCCCAATCACAGTCGCTTTGATCAAAAAGCCCCTCTCTTAAAGTCAGTGCCTTTGCCTTTGGATTTGCCAGATCTATGGGAAAGATGCCCCTGCTCCAATTTGAACCCTTAAAATCAGGATAAGAGCCCTTTTCAAAGGCTAGATCCGAACTAGCCTGTATGCACTCAAAGCTAATATACTCCATAATCCTATCTATCTTGTGAAAATGCTCCTCACTACCCCAATAAATGTGATTTTCTGCTAGCATTTGAGCCTCGCCCATCACTCCAAGCCCTATGCTGCGAGATCTTAAATTTGTATCCTTTACCTTCATATGAGGATAAAAATTTAGATCTATGACATTATCAAGCATTCTAACAGCTGTTGGGACAACCCTTTGAATGTCTTCTTTGGTGTTGATCTTGCTTAAATTTATACTAGCAAGATTACAAACAGCGGTCTTGCCCTCGTTTTTGAATTTTTCTACTATATAAACCTTTTTGCCATTTATACTGTCAAGGGTTGAGATCTTTTTAGCCTTTTTTATAAAACCTGTGTCGATCTTAATTTCTTCTTCCTCATCAAGATGCAATTCTGTTTTATCATCAAAAACAACTCTTATTTGATAATAATTTGGCTCTGTGTTTTGAAAGATCTCAGTGCATAAATTTGAGCTTCTAATTATGCCTACGTGGGGGTTTGGGTTTGTGCGGTTGGCTGTATCTTTAAAGCATAAAAAGGGTAAGCCTGTTTCAAAATAATTAAGCAGAATCTTCTTCCAAAGATCCTTTGCATCAACTATTTCTTTTGCCACCTCATCATCTTTTTCATACTCTTCATATCTTTTCTCAAATTCTTTTCCATAAAGATCGCATAAATCCCCTGTCTCAGCGGGATCAAACAAGGTCCACTTGTCATTATCCTTAACCCTCTTCATAAACAAATCATTTATCCAAAGTGAGGGAAAAAGCTCGTGTGCTCTTCTTCTCTCCTCGCCTGAATTTTTACGAAGATCTATAAAATCATGTATGTCCATATGCCAAGGCTCTATATAAACAGCGATTGCACCCTTGCGAGTGCCGAGTTGATCGACAGCCACGGCTATGTCGTTTGTGATTTTTAAAAAAGGAATTATGCCACCTGCTGCGTTTTTATGCCCATCAATGCTACCTCCCATAGCACGAACCTTGCTCCAATCCCAGCCTATGCCCCCTCCAAATTTAGAAAGCAGTGCCATTTCTTTGTAAGAATCAAATATGCCCTCAATGTTATCGCTAGTGCTTCCTATGTAGCAAGATGAGAGCTGATGACGTGTGGTGCGAGCGTTTGAGAGTGTTGGGGTGGCTAGCATTACTTCAAATTTGGAGATTAAGTCGTAGAATTTCTTTGCCCATTCTTGGGGATTAAACTCATTTTGAGCCAAAAACATAGCAATGCCCATAAACATTTGCTGAGGTAGCTCAATCGGCTCGCCCTTTTTGTCCTTAATCAAATACCTATCATAAAGGGTCTTTATGCCAAGATAGGTAAATTGCAAGTCCCTTTCTGGCTTAATGTAGTTGTTTAAATCATCTAGGTCGTATTTTTCTTTAAGTCCAAGCAAAATCCGCCCTTCCTTTTCTCCTTTTTCAAAATATTCTCTTAGGTGATTATAGCGGTTTATCCCACTTACCCTCTTGTGTAAGCTATATAAAAAAAGCCTTGCTGCAACAAAGGTCCAATCAGGACAGTTCACATCTATCTTATCTACTGCAGTTTTAATTAGTGTTTCTTGAATTTCTTTGGTTGAAATTCCATCTCTAAACTGAATTTTTGCATCAAGTTCTAGCTCACTTAAATTTACCTCATTAAGCCCCTTAACAGCATCGGTAGTGCATTTTCTAATCTTAGAAATATCTAATTCTTCAAAGCGTCCACTTCTTTTTACAACCCTCATAACCCCTCCTTCAATCTACAAAAACCCTTCCAAAAATCGCATCAACATTCTTTGTAAAATATCCAAAATCAAAACACTCTTTTAAATCTTGCACACTCATCTTTACTTTTAACTCATCATCATTTAACAAAGCCTGTAAAAATAAGCTCTCTCCCTTGTCATTCACAGCATTTTTGCCATTTTGCAAGTCCTCCCACACCCTCATAGCATTGCGTTGCACGATTTTATAGGCATCCTCACGGCTTATGCCCTTTAATGGTAGCTGCAAAAGCACCCTTTGAGAAAAGACAAGCCCTCCTGTGAGCCTTAAATTTTTCATCATATTTTTAGGATAAACAAGCAAATTTTTTATTAAATTTCCAAGGCGAATGAGCATAAAATCCGCCGTTACAAAGGCATCAGGAAGTATAAATCTTTCCACACTGCTATGGCTAATGTCCCTTTCGTGCCAAAGTGCGACATTTTCAAGGGCTGGCGTTACAAAAGAGCGAATTACGCGGCAAAGCCCTGTGATATTCTCGCTTAACACGGGATTTCTTTTGTGGGGCATAGCACTGCTTCCCTTTTGTCCTTGAGAAAAAAACTCCTCCGCCTCATACACTTCGGTTCTTTGCAAATGCCTTATATTCACAGCGATTTTCTCGCAACTTGCTGCTAAAACGCCAAGTGCTGATATGACAGTAGCGTATCTATCTCTCTGGATGATTTGATTTGAAATGGGTGCTGGCTTTAAACCCAAATTCTCGCACACTTTTTCCTCAAATTCAAGCGGGGCGTGGGCGAAATTTCCCATAGCACCGCTTAATTTCCCATAGCTTATGCACTCTTTTGCGTTTTTAAGTAAGCTTAAAGCGTGTTTAAGCTCATCAAACCACACAGCCAAAACAAGCCCAAAGGTAATAGGCTCACCGTGAATTCCGTGGCTACGTCCTACCATAAGGGTGTCTTTAAATTCAAATGCCCTTTTTTTAAGAGCGTCAAGCAAAATTTGCACATCCTCTATGATGAGCTCAAGGCTGTCTTTTACCTGCAAGGCAAGAGCCGTGTCTATACAATCACTTGAGGTCATAGCATAGTGCAAAAAACGGCTTTCCTCGCCTAAATTCTCACTTACGCTTGTTAAAAATGCGATGACATCGTGCTTTGTGGCTTTTTCTATCTCGTCAATGCGTTTTATGTCAAATTTGGCATTTTTAAGGATTTTCTCGCAGTCTTTATCATCGATAAGCCCAAGAGCATTCCAAGCCTTCACAGCAGCAAGCTCGACTTGAAGCCACGCGTTATACTTCGCCTGCAAGTCCCATTTTTTCGCCATCACTTCTCTGCTGTAACGAGCTATCATTAAGCACCTTTTGCTACAATTTTTAGAAAAAATGATTATAGCTTAAATAAAATTATAAAAGGTTTAAATTTGGCTTATAAAAAAATTAAACTTATAAATACTCAAAAACCAGCCTTTAAAATCCTAATGCAAAATTTACAAATCCCTATGAGCGAGGCTCAAAGACTCATAGCAAAAGGAAGGCTTTTTTGTGATGGAAGGGTGGTGAGTGCTAAGAATGAGCTTTTAAGTGGAGAGCTTGAAATTTTACTTTATGAAAACAATCCTCGTGGGCAAAAGCCTATTTTTGATAATCAAAACTTTGCTGTATTTGATAAAGAAAGTGGGGTATTGTCCCATCCAAATGGCAGACAGTGCCCATACAGCCTTTGCGATGAAATTTGGCAACTCTTTGGTAAAGAAGCTTGTATAGCTCATAGGCTTGATAAGGACACAAGTGGTTTGATCCTGGTGGCAAAAAACAAGAAAACACAAAGAAGCTTGAAGGCTTTGTTTGAAAAAAGGCAAATTCAAAAGGAGTATCTAGCCCTTGCAAGTGGAAAGACTCCGCTTGAATTTGAGGTAAATGAGGCTATGGATTTGGAAAATTCTTATGATAATGTAAAAACTAGAATGCGAATTTGTTCTGTGGGAGGAAGATCTGCTATCACCAAATTTAAGAGGCTTGAATTTTTTGAGGATTTAAATGTCTCACTTGTGCTAGCTCGTCCGCTCACAGGTAGACAGCATCAAATTCGTTTGCATTTGTTTCATATGAAACACAAAATTTTAGGCGAGCCCTTGTATGGCTTAGAAAAGACAGACATTGAGAGGATCTTAGATAAAAAAATTAGCGAAGAAGAAAAAATATCACTTACAGGGGCAAAGAGGCTTTGTTTGCATTCTATTCGCTTGATCTTTGAATTTGAAGGAGAAAAATTTGATATAAGCTCAAAAAGAGACATAAGGGCTGAATTTTTAGCAGCCTTAAAAGCATAAATCAAGCCACACTATGCGTTTTAAGCTTTGAAAAAATTTAAGCATATAAAAGATTTTAATAAAGCACTAAAAGAACACACCGCAAAAATTGTTTAAGAAAAAATTTGTCAAAAGCTTGCAATCAAATGTGAAGCATTTTATCTTTATGCATTCCATAAAGAGTTTAAAACAAATTTTAAGCACTCTTGAATAAATGAGGGTATTGTGAAATATATGAGCTTGAAGGTCTTCGCTAAGTTTGTTTAAAGGCTCTAATTTGAAAGCTCTAAGTTTTGTTGTATAAACCACTTTATCAAATTTGTTCTTCTATGCACAGCAAATGATATATTTGGCTTATAGATGAAAGATTAGAAAAACTTGTAAAAATGATTATATCTTTCCCTAACTTAGAGTAAAGACAGTGGTAGACTTTGGCTAAATTTAGACCTTCAAAAATGTTTTTGTGTTAACTTGAAGGCTCTTTGTAGCTTTAATCTTCTAAAAAGCTTGGCTAGCACCATTTTATTAGAGTTGTTAGTTCTTGCAAAGTGTGGTTTTGCGAGGATATTAAAAGACTTATTTGACAATATGCTTTTTTTAATAAAACACAGTCTCTCAAATTAAAATGGCCTTAAATTTAGCTTTCTTTATAATGCCTAGCTTGTCGTATTAAGGCAAAGCATTTAGGCATAGTAGCAAAAAATAGGCTCAATCCAAACTTAAGCGGATTTTGCTTTATCGTTTTTAGCAAGATTTTATACAAATCTTGTTGCTTAATTTTGGCATTAGATCTAAATTTAGTTTCCTTGAAATGAAGCATAAAATTTTACTTCCTTTAAATTTAGCTAAGCTATGTTTAGTAAAACCTCAGAAATTTTCTATTTAGGTGTTTTCGCTCCGTGGTGGGCAGGCTAAAGCCTCGCAAAAGCTTGCCACATAGCTTCAAAAGGCACTGCAGGGCAGAATGTGATTTTGCCATTTGCAAACTCATTTTTAGAATGCTTTACTCTATAATGAGCCTTTGCTCCTTCTGCTACGCAGTTGCAAGATGAAACGAAGCAAAAAATAACTCTCAACAATTTCTATTTCACCTTTTTGAAATATTTTCACATTCTATTGTGATTAAGATTCTAAGTTGCTTAAAGATTCTCCATAGAGTAAGCTCTGAAATTTGAGTGATTTTTAAAACTTTAAAAGCTTTAATATCAAAGCACAAATATTTCAAAAATTTCCTAAATTTCTTTTGAGACAATTCGGTAACAGACTTTTGTTTTTCACCTTGCAAATCATAGCTTGAAGCTTTTTTATTAGAGCTTAAGTTAAATTGAACAAAAAGCTTAACAAATTCCACTAAAAATTTATAGAATTTGTTAAAGCTAAGAGTTTTAAAGCTCAATCCTTTAATGAGCTTTATTCATAGAAAAATCTCAAATTTTAAAAAAACTAGAATTCAAAATTTCCACCAATTTGTAAGGAGAAATACCTAGGATACCTCTTATCATTTACCCTAACTTCCTTTGTTCCAACAGCCACTCCAAATTCAAGCAAACCAACCCCAGCACCAAAGGATAAGATAGCTCCGTCATTTTGACGAAGATCCTTTGCTATACCCCATCTTGTATCTACATAGGGGTGATGAAACTCAGCTCCAATGCCTACCTTTTGAGATCTTTGCTTAGGTTTGCCATAAGGAGAAAGCATGGAATTACTAGTTAGATCAACATCACTAGCCACAGTAAAATAGTCCTCAAAATTATAAGATAAGCCCAATCTTGCTTGAGGATGCAGAGTTAATTTGCCATCTGAGAATGTAAATTTAGGTCTATTTAAATTCTTAGCTACCACACCCAAGGAAAAATCAGGAATATGCTCAGGCGAATACACAAAGCCAGCGTCAATGCCTATATTTGTCTTATAGCTAGATTCTGCTCCGTTTACAGCTTTTCTAAGCTCGTCTCTTATGGTCCTTCTATTTGTATTTGCTTGAACGCGAAGAGAGCGACTAGAATGAGACATGTTCATAAATTTCAAAGCCACACCCCAGCTTAGATTTCCTGAGGGGGTTTCCACAGAAAGTCCGTAAGAAAGAGGTATTTCCATAAGATCAACCCTTCTTATATTAAAGCGGACATTGGCATTGTTTATATTTGTCTCATTATTTGGGATAGAGCCTGTGAAATTTGAAGCCACATAGGTACTTTGTGCAAAGCCTACTCCAAAATTCCCATAAGGAAAAAGCTCGGGTGCTTTCAAGCCCCAAACATTCTTAATCTTAACACTTAGATAATTATCCCTAAGTAGACTATTTAAGGAGGAGGCATTGTCTATATTATTAAATCTTTGCTTGAAAAGATCCAATAAATTTTTCTCAAAAAACTCCCCTCCCAAACCATAACCAAATCTAGCATTTGTGTTAGAACCAATTAGGGCTGGGTTGTAAAAAATGGCATAGGGGTTATCTTGCACTGCTACTCCAGCACCTCCCATAGCCATAGATCTGTGTCCATACTCGTTAAATTCAAGCGCATTTGCAGCCAAAGCCAAGCAAGAAATGGCTGCCATCCTAGAAATAACCTTCATCATCTATCTCCTACAATCTAATTAAGCTAATTAAGCTAATTAAGCTAAAGCAAAAACTATACCAAAAATAAAATTTTCCCTAAAATCAAGGCAAAAAGGCAAATAAGTAAGGCCAAATGATGATAATATCGCCTAAATGGATCAGGCCTTTTAAGCACCAACAAATACCAAAACGAAATGGGTGTAAAGATAAAAAGCAAGGCAATGAGGGCAAGTTTAAGCCAGAGCATTTTTTGCACTGAATTTTGCCAAAAGCCCAAATCCCCACCCATATAAAAGCTCGCCAAAAACGCCCCACTTAAAAGTAGTAGTAAAAAGCTAGGAGCAAAAAGCAAGACGCTAGGCTTTAAAAGCTCGCGTTTTAGGCTTTTAAACTCAGCCTCGTTTCTTCTTTTTTTAAAAAAGCTAAACACAAAGACATCATAAAAAAGATAGCCTATGACTATGCAAGCACAAAGTAGATGCAAAATTTTAATGATAATATAAAGCATATCTTGCCTTTCTTTGAACTGTTTGAATTTGTTGATCTTTCCCAAGTGATGAACTTTGAAATCCTTTCAAATTCAACATTAAAAGAATTAGTTTTTTGATAGAGCATTGTTTAGCCCTATAAATTTTTTATAAGCTTTGATATACATTTGTAGTGGACATCGCCCACCACAAAAAGCCATAAAATAGCAAAAATATTACAAACACTGTGAATTTTTACCCTATTTTAATCAACTTAAAATTCACGCTTCTTAAATTAATTTATGAATTCTTGCTTTAAAATCATTGAATTGTTGCCAAAATTCACAAAAAATTCAAGCTTTTTAAATTTAACTTTTTTGTCAAAAACCGTTAAAATTCGCCACGCCCTTGTCATTTTGAGCCTTTCATAGAAAGGCGAATAAGCCGTCAATTCAAGGCATTGTGCCACAAAATTCGTGGCTTCTTGGCACAGAATGACAAGATAAGGCAAATGCCTTGAATTTATAGCTTCTTCGTCTGCTGTCGCATACTCAAAATAACAAAATATAACATTTTCTTAATTTGCAACACTTTTTACAAAAGAGCCTTTTTGAATTTCAACATTTTTTATGAATTTTATATTAAAAGCTGGTGAATTTTATTGCTTTGTGTGAATTTTTGCATTTTTTATGTAAAAAATTCAGTGAATTTTTCTCTAATTAACCCTCACTTTAAGAAACTTATATAGAATTTCAAATACAAAAATGAAAGGCATTGAAATGGAAGATAAGGCAAGGCACGATGAAGTTAAAGATCAAAGCAGTGAAAAAAGCAAAGATTCCCAAGAAGGCTTAGAAAATGAAAGCCAAAACACAAAAAGCAACTACGATTTAAATTCTTATCAAAAGAGCGAAAATTCACAAACCGTTAAAAACATAGAGTATCAAAGATACCATCTAAGTAGTGTCAAACAAAAGGCGTATATAATGATGATTTGCTATGCCTTAGCTTATTTTGTCATCCCTCTTATAGTGGCTCTTGTCTTTCATATTATGCTGGTGCTTGAACTACAAAGGGTTTCTGGTAGAAAGGGCTTACTTTCTAATTTAATGCTTAGCATTATTTTGCCCATTGTGTCCTTTCTTCCTATCTTTATAGCCTTATTTTATTTAGTCCTTAATTATGGCGAAGTGTTGATGAAAGATTTTGTAGAAGAATTATTGGGAGATAATATATGGGGAAATATTATACTGTTGATAATTGTACTTCCTGCTTATTATTTCAACTATCTTTACAGCAAAGAATTAGCATATCTCACAAAGCAGCCTTATTTTATGCACTCTTTTTGGGCTGCTCTTGTATCAACTTTGTTTGGCATTGGCTCTGGTACAATTTTCCTCGTGCTATGTATTTTATTTGGTATAATCTGCTACATTTTTTATATAATAGCTTGGATAAAATGCAAAGAAATAGTAATGAAGTAAAAAGGCTCTGAATTTTTGTAAGCTTACTTTTCAAAGCCTTCTTGTGAAGACATACTAAGTTTTAAGTCTAGCCATCAATTTTTCTTTTGCCTATGTGGATCTAAAATTTTCACTGAGCCTTAATCTCAAATTCTAACCTTTATATACTGCCACAATGAAAAAATTCATAGCAAATTCGTAAATTTTCACACAAGGATTAAAAGGTTTCTTGTGAAACAAAAGTAAAATTCACAAAATTCTAGGCTCCAAACAAATATTGATTTTAGATAAATACCATATTTGTCATTCTAAGCTTAGCTAAGAATCTACGAATTGATGGAGAAATGCTTTGAATTTATAAATTCTTCGCCAGTAGCTCAGAATGACAAATCAACACTTTTTTGAAAAAGAGCCAAATTACATTTTAAAAACACCAAAATAAAGGCGAAAATTCACGCTTTTTCAACTCAAAAATTTACAAATTTGCTAAAAGTGTGAATTTTTTACCTACATTTTGCGTAAAAAATTACAAAAACGCTTAAATAAAAGCGTTTCAATGGGCGAAGTATTTTTGATAAGAAAGTACTTTTGCGGGGCGTGGATAAAACTGAAAGCGAAGCGTTTATCAAGCTCCGCAAAAGTACTTTGCTGCAAAAAGACAAGCCCGAGATTACTTCAAATTAGAGCGTTTGATCGCAAGCGATAGCAAAAAATTCACACCAAATTTACACGCAAGACAACGCTACTTAATTTATCTTTTCTCATTTTTAAGCACATAGATAATCCCCCCTATCCCAATGCCAACAGCTATAGCAAGAAAGATCAATTCTCCTATATCCAAAACAGTCATTTTTTCCCTTTCAACGCCCTTTAAGAATTATTTATGCTTCTTTCTTTAAGCTGCCCACACGCCGCACTTATGTCAAGCCCCTTGCTTTGCCTAATGGTGCAGCTTATCCCCTTTGTGCTTAAAAAATCTTGAAAGCTCAGCGCCTTTTCAAGGCTTGGACGCTTGTAGGGGCTTTTTTCGTGGGGATTAAAAAGTATTAAATTCACCTTTGCCTTAATGCCATTTAAGAGCCTTACAAGCTCTCTTGCCTGACTTAAATCATCATTTACGCCATCAATTAGCAAATACTCAAACATCACCCTTTTTCTAGCATTTATAGGAAAATTTCGCACCGCATCCATAATTGCCGCGATATTGTAAGCCTTGTTTATGGGCATTAGCTCGCTTCGCAGCTTGTCATTTACAGCGTGCAAGGAAATCGCCAAAAGCACACCCAAATCAAGCTCTCCAAGTTCTTTAATCTGCCTCGCAAGTCCGCTAGTGCTGATGGTTTGCCTTTTTACGCTTATGGCTAAGCCGCTATTATCGCTTAAAATTCGCACGGCTTTGGCTACATTTTTAAGATTATCAAGCGGCTCGCCCATACCCATATACACGAGATTTACACGGCGTTCATAAGGAAGTTTGTTTTGCTTTTTTATCCACAAGACCTGTGCTACTATCTCGCCAGCTGTTAAATTTCGCTTAAAGCCTCCCTTTGCGGTAAGACAAAAGGCACAGCCGCTCTTGCAGCCCACCTGAGATGAGATGCAAATTGTATAGCGAGTATGCTTTAAAACCCTGCCCTTTTCATCAAGTATTTCAGGCTTCATAGGCAAAAGCACGGACTCTATCAACAAGCCATCATTTAGACGAAAAAGATATTTTATGCTCTTGTCCGCACTTTGCTCGAATTTCATGCATTGCAGGGGCGAAAAGTGGAATTTTTCGCTTAAATTCTCTCTCATTTGCCTTGGCAAGGATGACATTTGCGAAAAATCATCGGCGTATTTTTGGTAAATCCACTCGAAAATTTGTTTCACACGAAACCTTGGGGAGATGATTTCTTCTAGTTCCTCTTTTGTGAAATCAAGCAAATTTAGCCTTGTGGGATTTTTTGTAAGGTTTTGAATTTTTGGCAAGGCTTTGACTGTGTATGATAAATTTTGATTTTGTGAGTTTGCTGTGAATTTAGAAGTTGAAATTATTTCTTGTGAGCTTGTATCTTGTGAAATTGCTGTAAAATTGATAGTTGAGTTTTGATTTTTTAAGTTTAAAATTTGCGAATTTGCATTTTTAAGATCTTGCTTTTGTAAGGCTGTTTTGTTTAAACTATTTAAGTTTTGTGAATTTGCCTCTTGCAAGTTTTGTTTTTGTAAGCTTGTTTTAGCTAAATTTGAAAAGGCTTTTGTGTCATTTTTTTTAAGATCGCTTTGTTTCAATTTAGCATTTGCCACTTTTAAATTTGAAACATTTTTCGTATCTTTAATTTTTGCCAAGGTTTTTTCTGAGTTTTTTATTTTGGATTTTAAATTTAAATCATTTGATTCTTTTAAATTTTGCAAATTTTTAAGTTTGGCATTTAAATTGAAATCATTTGAATTCAGTTCTTTTGAATTTTTTGGCTTTTTTGTGTTTTTAAATTTAGCCCTTGAATTTAGATCCTTTACATTGAGAACTTTTGAATTTTTTTGATCTAAATTCACTGTCTTTTCTTTGAAATCTTTACTCATTTTGCCCTAAGTTTTTAAATTAAATTTTTCTCTTGCAAAAAATTTTCTAAATTTTTCTTCGCCTGTGCGTGATGAAGCAAGAAAAATTCGTGTGCATCTTTGTCGCAAAAATTTGTCGCACACAAAAAGCAAGTGGCGGGAATTTTAAAATGCCTTGCCACACTCAAAACCGCAAAGGCTTCCATATTTTCAAGCTCCAAGCCCAAACTCACAAATTTCTCCGCTATGTTTTCGTCCGTGCAGATATAATTTGACGAATTGCATTTTTTCGTTTCATATGAAACATTAAGATTTATTTCACACTCAGCAGGGCTGTAAAAGTTGCTTATAAGCTTACTTGCTTCTATGTTAAAACAGTGTCTAGTTTCATAAATCTCAAGTAGTTTCAAAATATTGTTTTCTTTTTGATTAGCTTGACTCTTAAGCTCTTGTTTGCAAGTATTTTTAGCTTGTAATTTTGCTTTTTTATCTTGTGCTTCTTGCTTAAAAAAGCTCATATTTGTGTTTTGAATCTCTTGCTTAAAATCGCTTGAATTTTCAGTGTAAGCTTTCAAATTCAAGGCATTTTCATCATTTTTTTTATAAAGCCCACAGCTTCCTATGAAAACGATTTTTTCGGGCTTTTTTTCAAGGCAAAGCCGAGTTAATCCCACACTAGCCTCAATTAAACCCACACCTATACTCTTTGCAAAGCTAAAAACCTCATTTTTACCAGCACAAACAATTTGCATTTTTCCCCCACAAAGGCTTAATTATAACTAAGATTTTTAAATGCAAGATCCTTACTCATTTGTTGGCGATTTATGCCAAAAGTTTTTTGGAATTTTTACGCCAAATTTTTTAAACACGCCTCACGCCAAAAAAGTTTTTAACAAATTATAAACAAAAAAGCAAGAAGTTCAGCAAAACACAAAGATCTCAAAAAATTCACAAAGCCTTGTGAATTTCTTTCTAAATTTTCCTTTGATTTACCAAGTATAAGTAAAATATAAGCTATCCAAAACAAAAGCAAAAAATGATAAAAGCAAAGAAAGCACTAGGACAAAACTTCTTAAAAGATGAAGGTGTTTTAGATAAAATCATTCAAGCCATTCCCAAAGAGACGAACAAAATCGTTGAGATTGGGGTTGGCTTAGGTGATTTGACGCAAAGGCTTTTGAAGGTCGCAAGGGTGCGTGCTTATGAGATAGATAGCGACTTAATGCCCCTTTTGGCGAAAAAATTTCAAAAGCAAATCGAAAATAAAAGCTTAGAGCTTTTAAACGAGGATGCAAGCAAGGTTTTTCCAAGCCTTGATACGCAAGACTTCATTCTAGTGGCGAATTTGCCATATTACATAGCGAGCAAGCTCATTTTGCAGGCTCTAAAAGATAGGCATTGTAAGGCGATTTTAGCGATGACACAAAAAGAAGTCGCCCTTAAATTTTGTGCGAAAAGTGGCGAAAGCAATTTTTGTGCATTAAGCGTTTTAACGCGTTTAATAAGCACTCCAAAGCTGCTATTTGAAGTGGATGCAAGCTGTTTTGAGCCTGTGCCAAAGGTGGCTTCTGCGGTGATTTTTTTGCAAAAAGAGCGAGAATTTAGCGATCTTTGCGAAATTAACTCTTTTGAGCGTTTTTTGCGTGAGTGTTTCAAAGCCCCACGCAAACAGCTTTTAAGCAATTTAAAATCTCACAAAGAGCAGCTTTTAGCACTTTTTGCAAGGCTGAATTTAAAGGCAAATGCGCGCCCACACGAACTTTGCGTCAAATCTTTCCTTGAAATTTATGAGAATGTAAAGGATCATTATGAACGAAGAAACTCAAAACCCACAAAATAGGCAAACAAATCACAACAACACCGCAAACGACAAGGAACTAGCCCTTAGATCCAACAAAAACTACCGTTTCAAACGCAAGAAAAAATCCCTTGAAAACTCGCTTAAAAGCGAAGAAAATCTAAATAAGCAAGGGGCAATTTTAACGCACTCAAAAGAAAAAATCATAAATTCACAAAGCCAAAATCCTCTTAGCACAGAAAAAAGTGAGAAAAAAAATAAGAAGAAAAACAAAAATCTTCCTAGCAAATTAGTAGGAGATGAGCCCTGGCAGCTACAAATGCAAAGGGTGATCGAAGCAAATAAGCTTATCCATCAAAACCGCCTTTATCCTCTTAGATCTAATAATTCTAGCGAACATAAGATTAGAATCACCCCAGTAGGAGGGCTTGGAGAAATAGGAGGAAACATCACGGTCATAGAGGATGATACAAGTGCGATCATCATAGACATTGGACTAAGCTTTCCTGATGCTGCTATGCACGGAGTTGATATAGTAATACCTGATTTTGACTATATCCACAAGATCAAAGACAAGGTAGCAGGTGTTATCATAACCCACGCACACGAGGATCACATAGGAGCGGTGCCTTATTTTTACAAAGAATTTAACTATCCTCTTTATGCAACCCCTCTTGCCCTTGGCATGATCTCAAATAAATTTGAAGAGCACGGCTTAAAAGAAGAAAGAAAGCATTTTCGTCCTGTAGAAAAAAGAAAGCCCTATAAAATAGGAAATTTTGAGGTAGAATGGATACACATAACCCACTCTGTCATTGATGCCTCGGCACTTGGAATTAAAACAAGGGCTGGAAATATCGTTCATTCTGGGGATTTTAAAATCGACTTTACCCCTATTGATGGCTATCCAAGCGACTTAAACCGCCTTGCATATTACGGCGATGAGGGCGTTTTGTGCCTATTAAGCGATAGCACAAATTCCTACAAAGAAGGCTCAACAAAGAGTGAAAGCTCTGTGGGAGCGACCTTTGATCTGATTTTTTCCAAGGCAAAGGGACGCGTGATAATGAGCACATTTAGCTCGAACATTCACCGCGTTTATCAAGCCATCACCTACGGACTAAAATATGGACGAAAGGTCTGTGTCATCGGACGTTCTATGGAGAGAAATCTCTACACTACAATGGAGCTTGGCTACATTAAGCTAGATAAAAAGATTTTCATTGACGCGGACGAGGTCGCAAAGCACAAAGACAGTGAGGTTCTAATCGTTACCACAGGAAGCCAAGGCGAAACTATGAGCGCACTTTACAGAATGGCAACGGACGAGCATAAATTCATCAAGATCAAGCCCTCAGATCAAATAATCATCTCAGCAAAGGCGATTCCTGGCAATGAAAGCAGCATAAATGCCGTGCTTGACTTTTTACTCAAAGCTGGTGCAAAGGTGGCTTATCAAGAATTTAGCGAAATTCATGTCAGCGGACACGCAAGTGCAGAGGAGCAAAAGCTTATGCTAAATCTTACCAAGCCCAAATTTTTTCTGCCCGTACACGGCGAATACAATCACATAGTCCGCCACAAAAAAACAGCTATGGCTTGTGGTGTGGATGAGAGGAATGTTTATTTGATGAGTAATGGGGATCAGGTTGAGATCTGTCAAAAATACATAAAGCGAGTAAGGACAGTGAAAACAGGCAAGGTCTTTGTGGATAATCAGATCAACAAGCAAATCGCCGATGATGTCGTAATCGACAGGCAAAATCTTGCAGACAACGGCGTGGTGGTAGTAATCGCCCAGCTAGATAAGGCAAATAAAACTCTCATAAACAAGCCAAGGGTTTTAAGCTATGGCGTGGTGGCTGATAAGCAAGATGCAGCCTTTTCAAAGGAAATAAGCGATGTTTTAACCGTCTTTTTCACAAATGCCAAGGATGAAATGCTTAATGATAGAAAATTTATGGAGGCTCAGTTTAGGCAGGTTTTAAGAAAGCATATTTTTCGCAAACTTAAAAAGTATCCGACAATAGTGCCGAGTATTTTTGTGATGTAGGGTTTGTTTCATTAAATCGCAAACATTTTTTGAATTTTGGCTGTCGCCTACTAGCAAACACCCTAATTCAAAGTAATCTCTCGCTTGTCTTTCGGTGATAAAGCACTTTTGTGGGGCTTGATAAACTTATATGTTTAATCCACGCCCCGCAAAAGCACTTTTTCATCCACAATACTTCGTGCGTGGAAAGACTTTGGTTTAAGCGTTTTTTATATGGAATTGTGAATTTTGTGAATTTTTTTATAAAAAATTCACTCAAGTGCGAATTTTCGCTTTTGTTGAAACGTTTTTGGTGTGGAATTGTGAATTTTTTATAAAATTTAAAAAAATCACGCTTTGTTTGAAAGCACCCTCCCTTGCGAAGGGGGTTAGGGGTGGGTATTCAAGGTGTCCGCTTTGAAAGTGGCGACAAGAAACATAGGTAGCAAAAACAAAGTGTTTCTGTTTGCCGTTGCAAGTGCGAAAACACAAAGTAAAAACATACATTCAAGATACAAAACCTTGTCATATTTTGTTTAAAAATGCACACTTTGTGTGAATTTTACTTGAAAATTCACATTTTTTGTCATTCAAAACGCACTTTGTATATTCGCCTTGTCAAATTCATAGCCTTAAATTTAGGCTTTTGCCTAAATTGTCACTTGAATTTTAAGCATTTTTGTGAATTTGATGTGAATTTTATAGAAAGTGTAAAAAGTCCCACTCCCTTGCGGATGGGGTTGGAGATGGGTGTCGTCATTGCGAGACTTGACAAAGTGGGGGCGTGGCAATCCACAGCCAAAAAAGCTGTAGAGTTTGCCATTTTAAAGCTAAAAAAAGATAAAAAGTCCCCTCATTTTTCCTACGCGTCTTGCAACATGTTTTGTGCAAAGAGGGGTTTGGGAGTGGTATTTTGCATATTAAAAGCAAAAATTCAAACAAAGATGCAAAGGAAGGGCAAAATTAAAGGACAAATATGAGCTTAAATCACAACAATAAACATCACCTAAAACAATGAAAAACGAAAACCCCACCTTCTTAAAAGAGCAAAT
>NZ_QHLI01000045.1 GCF_006864425.1 Campylobacter troglodytis
GTAGTTACAAGAGGCGTAGCAAAAAATTCACAGTTTCCATTGATATGCTTGTGTCCATTTGCAAACTCATATCTTCCTTTATCCTATAACTAGCCTTTGCTACTTCTAATACGCAGTTGCAAGAGCACGAAGTAAAAAATACTTTAAAATTTCTTAAATTAGAACTGAGAAATGTGGGAATTAAATAGACTCAAGACAACTTAAGCTCAAATAAAAAAGCTTTAAGTTATGATTACAGCGATAAAAAACAAGTATATCAATTGTTTCAAAATTTCAGAGGCTAAGTTTAAAGAAATTGTACAGTATGTTTGCCTTGATATTAAAGCCACAAAACTTGCAAAATTAAGCAACAATTCTTGCCAAAGCATCAATAAAATAATCAAAAATATTAGAATTTTAATCTCTAAAGAATGTGAAAAAATTTCAAAAAAGGCGAGATTGAAATAAATGAGAGTTATTTTTACAACGCTAGGCTTGCAACTGCGTAGTAGAAGATGCAAAGCGTGTGCGAGCTAAGCGTGGACATGGGGCTAAACAGCAGTGTTTTTACTTCGTGCTCTTGCAACTGCGTAGTAGAAGGTTTACTAAAACGAAATGGGTAAGTTTATACTTAGCTTGTAAAAGCTTGCTTGGATAAGAAGCTCTTTTCTGTGGGATTTAAGCGATATAAGCAAGACGAAATTTTAGTGCTTGGCTATTTATGATGGTTTGGTTGATTTTTTACAATGCTAGGCTTGCAACTGCGTAGTAGAAGATGCAAAGTTATAGAGTGAGACACAGAGAAAATGAGTTTGCAAAAGGCACAAATCATATAAATGGCATTGATAATTTCTGAGGCTTTGCATAGATTAAGCAAGTTTAAAGGAATCAGAAATTTTATACTACATTTAAAAGAAACAAAATTAATGCGAAAATTTTGAGACAAATTTCTCATCAAATTTTATTAAAGTTGATAATACAAAATCTGCTTAAGTTGTCTTGAGCCTTAAACATATACTTGTTTTTCATCTAATTTTCTATACTGTAAAATGATATTGTATTAAATTAAAATTACTTGTGCTAAATTCAAACTTTAAATGCCACAAAAATGAAGTTTAAATTCCAAGCTAAGCAAGTGTAGATTGAAAGCTAAAGCATTTTAAGCCAAAATATTTTATGCCCTATTAAATCTTGTGCCGATCTTTTAGGCTATATTTGTCCAAACAGCTTGCACATCATCATCATCTTCAAGCTTATCAAGCAATTTTTCAATGTCGTTTATTTGCTCCTCGCTAAATTCCTTTGGTTCGTTGGGGACATATTCAAGCCCAGCTTTTTTTAGCCTTAAATTCTTACTCAAAATCGCATCGCTTAATTCCTTAAAAGCACTGTAATCCCCACTTATAATCAACTCATCCTCAGTTTGTTCTAAATTTTCAAGCCCAAAGTCTATGAGATCAAGCTCTAAGTCCTCCAAATTCCCCTCAAATTTCTCTAAATAAAACACACTCTTTCTAGAAAACAAAAAACTCAAAGCCCCATTTTGTAGCACCTCTCCTCCATTTTTAGCAAAAATGGCTTTGACATTTGCCACCGTGCGTGTGGGGTTGTCGCTCATACATTCAGTGATGATGAGTACGCCGTGCATAGCCTTGCCCTCGTAATGAAGGTGTTTTATGTCCGCACTGTCCTTGCCCTGAGCTCGCTTAATGGCAGCTTCTATGTTGTCCTTTGGCATATTACTAGCCTTTGCAGTAGCGATGGCACTTCTAAGCTTGGCATTCATATCAGGATCAGCCCCTCCCTCCTTGGCTGCTACCTGTATAGCCCTTGCTAATTTTGGAAAAAGCTTACTCATCTTATCCCAGCGAGCCTCCTTGCTAGCTCTGCGGTATTCAAATGCTCGTCCCATAGTTTTCTCCTTCTTGTAATGGCTTATCTTTTTTGCTTCGTGCTACGCATTTGCAACCCATTGGGCCGGCTTTTTTTGTGAAGTGTTTCACAAACTTCGTGTGGATGAACTGTTTTATCCTACACTCGTTTGCTTACGCAATCACTTATGTTTGTAGTTGCAAGATGCGAAGCAAAGAATAGCTTTAAAATCTTGTCATTTTATTCAAAAATTTGCAATTTGACATTTTATGTAGCTCAAAACGCTTTCGTGCAAATTTACATATTTCGTTTTCAGTAATCCGCACATACAACGCCTTATCCATTTCATTTCAAATTCTTACAATTTCACATTTCTTGTCGCTCAAAAATTCACACTTTGTGTGAATTTCCGTTATCCGTTTTCAGTCATCTGTATTTTGTATCGCCTTGTCAAATTCATAGCAAAACGCACTTTGTGTGTAAAATTCACAGCAAACAATAAAACCATAGTAAAAATTCACACTTTGCCTAAATTTAACTTAACATTTGGCATTTTTCAAAGCAAAAATTCAAGCTCTTGCTTTGAATTTTACGTTTCACTACATAAACCCCCACCCAACGGGTTGCAAGCCTTGCGAAGCAAAACCCCCTCCGCACGGCAGGGGGCTTTCAAACCATTATATTAGTTTTGTGTAAAAATTCACGGATTTTTAAAACAATTGATAAAATTCCATTTTTTTAAACGCCAAAACAAAAGCGTTTCCACGCACGAAGTATTTTGTATGAGAAAATGATTTTTGCGGACGAAGACTAGACCTAATAGTCTGTCAAGTTCGCAAAAATCATTTTATCGCCAAAAGACAAGTGCGAGTTTAGCTTAAATTAAAGCAAATTCAAAACAAGAAAAGCCAAAAATTCATATTTGTTGAAACAAAGCAAATAAGGCGAAGTATCTTGAGCCCAATTCGTGGGTTGCGTAGGAAAAATTTTGTAAGACTAGGCATATAGCCTGTCGAGCCAAATTTTTTCAAAACTCCCCAAAAAGCGCCCGCAAGAATTCGCCGCTATTTTACATTAAAAAGCCAAGCCGCTACTACTCTAAGACAGCCTGCGTTTCCACCGTCTTATAACTTTCTATATAATCTCCCACTCTCATATCCGCACAGCCTTCTATGCCAACTCCGCATTCATAGCCCTTTGCCACCTCTTTGACATCATCTTTAAACCGTTTAAGTGAGCTTACATTGCCCTCAAAGATTACAACGCCCTCTCTTATGAGCCTAATTTTTGCGCCCCTATTGATAAGCCCCTCGCTTACCATACAGCCAGCAATTTGCCCAATTTTTGGCACCGTAATCACCTGACGAATTTCAGCTTGTCCAAGCTGCTCCTCGCTGATGATAGGACTCATAAGCCCACCTAGCAAGGCTTTGACCTCATCGATGAGATTATAAATGACATTGTAGGTTTTTATCTCAACCCCTCTTTCCTTTGCCCTTTCTTTTATCTCCCCTGTTGGACGTATGTTAAAGCCTAGGACTATGGAGTTTTCACTCGCACTTGCTAGCTCAATATCACTTTGTGTGATGCCTCCAACGGCTGCGTGAATTAAATCAACCTTAATCTCGTCATTTTTTAGCTTTTCAAGGCTAGATTTTAAAGCCTCTAAGGAGCCTTGCACATCGGCTTTTAAGATGAGCGGAAGGGATTTTAGATTGCCCTCTTTAATCTTTGCTCCAAGTTCGTCAATGCTTACCTTTGTGGATTTGCTTAATTCTTTTTGGCGGTTATGCTCATAGCGTTTGGCGGCGTATTCTCTTGCTTCTTTATCATTTTGCACGGCTATTAGCACCTCTCCAGCATCAGATACCTCGCTAAGCCCTACTATGACGCCACATTCTCCGGGCTTTATCTCTTTTAAAGCCTTGCCTGTGTCATCGCTTAAAGCCCTTACCTTGCCGTGTGCTACGCCTGCTACTATGGTATCGCCTACCCTTAATGTGCCATTTTGCACTATGACGGTAGCTACCGCACCTCGCCCCTTTTGCACAGAACTTTCAATCACACTTGCCTTTGCCCTTGCCTTCTCATCGGCTCTTAAATCCAAAATATCCGCTTGCAAAAGCACAATTTCAAGCAAATCATCAATGCCGGTGCCCTTTTTTGCTGAAATTTGCACGAATTCATAGCTACCGCCCCAATCCACAGGGGTTATGTCAAGCTCGGCAAGCTGAGTTTTTACCATATCGACATTTGCACCCTCTTTGTCTATTTTGTTTATGGCTATGATGATGGGGACATTTGCACTTTTGGCGTGATTTATGGCTTCTTTGGTTTGTGGCTTTACGCCGTCATCTGCTGCTACAACGATGATGACTATGTCTGTTATGCTAGCTCCACGTGCGCGCATAGCCGTGAAAGCCTCGTGTCCGGGAGTATCAATAAAGGTAATTTTGCGCGAGTTTTTTTCTACCATATAAGCGCCCACGTGCTGGGTGATGCCACCTGCTTCGGCGTTTGCAATGCGCGATTTCCTTATATAATCAAGCAGCGAGGTCTTGCCGTGATCTACGTGTCCCATTATGGTAATCACAGGTGCGCGGGGGCTTAAATCCTCGCTCTTTTGGCTACTTTCATACTCTTTGACATAGTCAAATTCAAGCCCCTCGTCAATGATTTGCACCTCAATGCCAAACTCAGCCGCTAAAATCTCAATGGCATCCTCGTCCAAAAAGTCATTTTTTGTCGTCATAAGCCCCAACATAAAGAGCTTTGAGATAAGCTCGCTTGTGTTTTTGCCTATTTTATCGGCAAATTCATAGAGGCGAATTTCCTTTGGAATCTGCACGGCTTTAATCTCAGCAAGTTCTTTTTTCTCAACGCGTTTTGGGGGCTTTTTGCGGCTTCTTCTGCCTATGCCACCCTCTGTGAATTGATTAAAGCTTTGTCTTAAAACGGCGGGTTGCTTTTTTTGCGTAAATTCAGGCTTTGGCTGAGAGATGACAGTTTCGCTAAAATCAGGCAAAACCACCACATCCTCATCATAATCCGTGCTTAAAGTTCCAAAATCCCCACCACCTAATAAGTCTATCTTTGTCGCACTATCCTTCTTGGCAACAGGCTTTTGCTTTGCCTTTTTAGGCTTTTTGTCTAAATTTTGAGCACTTGAAAACATATCCTTTAAGTCTATGCGTTCATTTAGCCTTGAAAGGGGGCTTTTTTCTTTGTGAGTTTGAGCCTTTTCATCTCTTTTTTTCTTAACTATAACCAGCCCTCGTCTTTTGGCTAGGCTTGTATCAATAGGCTCTTGGACGGGCTTTTCTTCTTTTATGATGGGCTCTTCTTTTTTTGGCTCTTTATTAACTATTTTTTTGGCTTCTTTTGGTTTTTCCTTGCTTGTTTTTTTAACAGCGACTTCTTTTAGCTTGTCTTTAAAGAACTCTGGTATTGTATTTGTTTGTATGTACTCATAAATGCCTGCTGCTTCTTCTTCTGTTACAGAGCTATTTGCCACCTTGACATTAAGACCCAGCTCCTTTGCCTTTTTGATGACCTCGCTGTTAGAAAAGCCTGTCTCAGCGGCTATGTCCATAATTTTAACCTTCGCCATTAAAAATCTCCCTTAAATTCGGCTCTATTTTACCTTTATTGATCTTAGAAAATGCCCTTATTAGCTTTTTTTCATCGCTTTTGGTGCAATTTTTACAAATATAAAAGCTTCTTCCCTTGCCTGTGAATTTAATGATTTGTGAGTTTTTGATTTGCAAACGAATGAGGCTTTTTTGTTCTGCTTTTATGCGACAAAGAACGCACATACGACTGTGAATTATACCCTTTTTTTCATCAAAATTCAGCAAATTTCAAAGCCTTTGTTGTCAAATTCCATAATTTTTATCTTAAAATCCTTAAATTCATTTTGTAATTTTTGCGCCAAGGTTTTAGCCTCGTTTTTATAAATGATATTTAAAAATGAGCTTCCAGAGCCTGATAAAACGCTCATTAAGGCTCCCTTTTCAAGGGCTAATTTTTGCACCTTAAAAAGAGCTGGCAAATTTTTCATCCTAGTGTTTTGATGAAGCGTGTCAATACTAGCAAGCCTTAATAAATCATATCTTTTTTGCAAAAAACAAGCCGTAAGAAAAGACGAGTGGGCTAGGTTGAAAACCGCGTCTTTGAAATGCACGGATTTTGGCAGATTTGCGCGGGATTTTTTCGTGCTTATGTGAGCGTTTGGAATCACCATAACCGCCCTTAAATCGTTATCTATCTCAGATTTTATGCTAAAAACCTGCGAGCTTTCAACCACACTGCACACAAAGCCTCCAAGTGTTGCTGGGGCTATGTTATCAGGGTGTTTTTCGTAGGGAAGGGCTGAATTTAAGATACCTTGCTTGTCAAAGTCCTTACCAGCCATAGCATAAGCAGCTACCACAGCACCTACTACCACAGCCGATGAGCTGCCAAGTCCCCTTGAAAGTGGGATTTGGTTGTTAAATTCAAAGCGAAAGGACGATTTCTCGCCTGTTAAGCCAAGATAAAGCTCATCAAAAAGGCGTAAAAAGGGATTGTTTCTTTTTAAATATATATTATCCTCGCCCTCGCCTTTTATCTTAACGCTTGAAATCCTAGCCTTTTTAATCTGCACCTCGTTGTGTAAATTTAAGCTTAGCCCTAAGCAGTCAAAGCCCGGTCCTAAATTTGCACTTGTTGCTGGGATTTTGATCTTCAAATTTTTCCTTTTAAATAAATCATCATTGTGAGCGGTTTTCATAAAACACGCAAAAATCACAAAAACCTATCATTGCGAGAAAATCCGTTAGGATTTTCGTGGTAATTAATAGCTTAAAAAGTCGTTGTTTTTGCCATTTTGTGTTAATTAAATTCACACATTTCTCAAAATAGCCCACGCTAATAGCAAACAAAGTGTGGATTGCCGCGCTTATTTTTGTCTTGCTCACAATGACAGCGTAGAGTGAATTTTTTAAATTTAGCCTGAATTTAGCCTTTAAAATGACTTTTACACAGCATCCAAAAAATAAAAAGGCTCGTTTTTTTTGCTTAAATTCAGCCCTTTAAGAGAGCTTGGCAAAAAAAATTCACCAGCACATGCTTTTTTTAAAACAATCTCGCCATTTTCATAAACAAAACATAAATCATTATTTGCTTTAATTGGCTTATAATCATTCAGCTCAAAGGCACTTACAGCAAAAAGCGGCACATCAAGTACTATGCTTAAGGTTTTAAGGCTTAAATAGCTAATTTTTATGCCCATATATGAGCCCGGTCCATTTGCATAAATGAGCCTTTCTAGGCTGAATTCAGCCAAAATTTCATTTAAAATCACAGGCAAAAACTCGCTCGCCTTTTCCTTGCTTTCAAAACTTTTTTGCAAGGTATCGTTTTCGTAAAGCCCTACTAGGATAGGATTTGCAAGGGCATTTAAGAGTAAGCTTATTTTTTTTATGCAAAGACCCTTTCATACTCGTGTGCTTTTTGCCTTTCAAGGCTAACAAGATCATAAGCACTTTTATCTTTTAGAATTTCCTTGGTTAAGAGATGATTTAGATGATGAGAGCCTGCATAGGATATATAATCCCCAAATACTCTATATCCTAGCAAGGATAAATCCCCAATGGCATCTAAAATTTTATGCCGCACGAATTCGTCCCTAAAACGCAAACCCTCAGGGTTTAAAACCTTGTTTTCATCCACTACTATGGTATTTTCAAGGCTACCTCCAAGTCCTAGCTTCATTGCACGAAGGGTTTCTACATCCTTTAAAAAGCCAAAGGTTCTTGCCCTTGCGATTTCCTCTATGTAATTTTTCTTGGAAAATTCAAAGTTATAATGCTGTTCGCCTATTAGGGCATTGTCAAATTTAATGGTGTAATTTATGCGAGGTTCTTTTGTGGGAGTAATTCTCACGAATTTATCGCCGTCCCTTACTTCAACAACCTTTTTAATCACAAGTATTTTTTTAGGCTCCTCAAGCTCTCTAATGCCAGCCTCATCAAGCATCATACAAAAGCTAATGCTGCTTCCATCCATCACAGGTGCTTCGTTTCCATTTAAAACTATGCGGATATTATCTATGCCATAGGCATTTATGGCACTCATTAAATGCTCGATTGTGGAAATATAGGCTTTGTCATTGCCTATAACTGTTGCAAGTTTGGTATTTATGACATTTGAAGGCTCAGCCTTAAAGCTCACATTCAAATCACTTCTGTAAAACACCACGCCACTGTTTGCTTCAAGTGGCTCTAAACAAAGCTCTATAGGCTCGCCCTTATGAAGCCCTATACCAACCCCTTTGACAGTCCTTGCTACTGTGATCTGCCTCATTATTTCCTCCTTAAAATTATATCCTTGCCCTCAGCTAGGATATAATTTATATTATTATTTAGCCAGTTTGTATCTTGAAACTGCTCAGGACGAACTTCAACGCCTTGAATCAAAATGCCAAAATGCAAGTGATCCCCCAAGGCAAGTCCGCTAACTCCTGTCTTAGCTATAACATCACCTTTTTTAACCTCATCTCCTTGGGCTACAAATTTTGAAGAGCAATGCCCATAAAGGCTGTAAAGTCCAAGTCCGTGATCTATGATGATATTTATACCATAAATGCCATTTTCCTCGGCAAAAACTACCTTGCCATCAAGGCTTGCAAATATATCATCCCTAGCAACACTAGCAAGATCAATTCCTAAATGATAAGAATCGCTTAAAAAATCATCATTATATGAATAAAATCTATGATCAGCAAAGTCAGCCACCTTCATAGCATTTTTTAGTGGCACAAATCTTGTTATATTAAGATCATCAAGGTTTTTTGGGCTAAGTGCAAGGGTATTTTTATAAATCAGCTCCTCATTTTGAATTCTCAATGTTTCATTTACAAATTTAAAGCTATCAAGCTTGTTGTAATTTTCATCAGGGGCATACTGCTTTGCTAGATCTGCTATTTTGCCCTCTAAGAAGCTATCCTTTAAGGCTATGTTTGAGTTGCGATATGTGCGGTTTTTAACATAATAGCGAATTCTTTCCTTGCTAAGATTTTTAGCCTTATCACTAGCTACCACATAGGCTATGAAGTCCTTTTCTACAGCACTCCAAGCAAGTATGCTAGCATAATAACCCTCCTTTACAAAGGGCAAGACCTTGAATTTTTCGCCCTTGTTGTTTTCCACATAGACCTCTTGTAAGTTCTCATCCCTTGCCTCAAAGACCACAGCGGCTGCTCCTCCTTGTTCTATTTGATAAGAATGAGTTAGTATATTTACAGTGGGTTTTTTTGTATCGCTTATTATGGAAACTGTTTTAACTGTTTTATTTCCCATAAAAAAATTCCAAAGGCTATGATCCTTTGTTTCTATTTTTAAACTATATGAATCGCCATTTTTGATGATCTTAGGCAAGGAAAGCTGTAATACAAATTCATTTTTAATCCCTAAGCCTTCGTCATAAAGCACTGTGTTTTGTCCATTTGTGCCATTTTGAAGAGTGATCCTTGCATAGCTTAAACCCAAGCCTTCATCAGTAATCCTTAAGGCAAGAGGACTTTCAAAATTTGTGTATATGGTATCTTCTACATAAATGATAGGAGCCTTTCTTTCAAAAAGATCAAAATACAAAACCAAGATGATAGCAAAGAAAACAAGCAAGATAACAAGCAAATTTTTAAGCTTTTTTTTCCCTCTCATAAAGTGTAACCTTAAAATTTTCTTTGAAAATTATAGCCTTGTTTTGTAAATGTTAAAAGGACATAGAGGGCAAAATTTAGCTTTTTTAATTAAAATTAAAGAGTATTTTTGTTAGAATTAAGGCTTAAAATTTGATACACAAGGACAAAAATGTCAAAAAAAATATCTTTTCAAACAGCACTCATTCACGCAGGAAAGACAACAGATCCTCGCACAGGTGCGGTAAATGTACCTATCTATCAGACCTCAACCTACAAGCAAATAGCCCTTGGCAAGCACTTAGGCTATGAGTACTCACGCACGAAAAATCCAACAAGAGACGGCATAGAAAGCCTAATAGCCGAGCTTGAAGGCGGCAAATTTGGCTTTGCCTATGCTTCTGGTATGGCTGCGATTGCAAATGTTTTAAGCCTTTTTAAAAGCGGAGATGAAATTATCATCTTAGCTCAGGTTTATGGGGGGACATTTAGGCTACTTGATAAGGTTTTTACGAATTTTAATATAACTTATAAGATTTTTGAGGGCGAAAACTATGAGGATTTAGAAAGTATCATAAGCAAAAAAACAAAGGCTATCTTGTTTGAAACCCCTTCAAATCCCCTTTTAACTGTGGTTAGCATAGAACAAATTGCTAAAATCGCAAAGAAAAAAGGCATTTTAAGCATAATTGATAATACCTTTATGACCCCATATTTACAGCGTCCCATTGAGCTTGGCATTGATATAGTGGTGCATTCAGCGACTAAATACATAGGAGGACACAGCGATGTCATCGGTGGGCTGGTTGTTACAAACGATGAAATTTTAGGCGAAAGGCTTGGCTTTTTACAAAACTCAATAGGAGCAGTGCTTGCTCCCTTTGATAGCTTTTTGCTTATAAGAGGGCTTAAAACTCTGGCTTTAAGAATGCAAAGGCATAGCGAAAATGCCTTGCAAATTGCCGAGTTTTTAAAGGCTCACCCAGGCGTTTCAAGGGTGCATTATCCAAGCTTGAAAAAAAGCAAGTATTATGAAACACAAAAGGCACAGGCAAAAAGTGGGGGCGGGATGGTTAGCTTTGAGCTAAAAAAGGGCTTAAATCACAAAAAATTCTTTGAAAGCACTGAGATTATTACCTTGGCTGAGAGTTTAGGAGGGGTTGAGAGCTTGCTTTGCCATCCTGCTTCTATGACACACGCTTCCATTCCTGCTAGGATTAGAAAGAGTTTGGGCATAAGCGATGAGCTAATTCGCATCTCTGTTGGCATAGAGGACGCAAAAGACTTGATAAAAGATTTAGAACAAGCCATTTTAAGGTCCTCAAAGTGATATATGAAAGCATAGCAGGGTTTGTTGGAAACACAGCCCTTTTAAGGCTTGGCAAAATAGGCATTGCAAATGGCAACGCCCTTTATGCAAAATGTGAATTTCAAAACCCAGCAGGAGGCGTAAAAGACAGGGTAGCCTTTTATGCCCTAAAAGAGCTTAAAAAACAAGGAAAGATAAACTCAAATACCACAGTTATATCAGCAACAGCAGGAAATATGGGACTAGCCCTTGCTCTTGCTGGAATAGAGCTTGATTTAAGGCTAATTTTACTCGTGGCTGAGAAATTTTCACCTGAAAAACAAGCCCTAATGAGGGCTTTGGGAGCAAAAATCGTGCTTACTCCCAAAAAAGAGGGCATTGATGGGAGCATAAAAAGGGCAAAGGATTTGGTAGAAAGCACTCCAAATGCTTATTATTTTGATCAATTTGACAATGAATTTAACCCAAAGGCACATTATGAAAGCACGGCAAAAGAAATTTATGAGGATTTGGGGGGCAAGATTGATTTTTTCGTGTGTGGGGCTGGAAGTGGGGGCTCTTTTAGTGGAATTTCACGGTTTTTAAAGGAAAAAAATCCCTCTATCAAGTGTGTGTTGTGCGATCCCATAGGCTCGATTATAGGTGGGGGTGAGTGCAAGGAAGCAAATATCGAGGGCATAGGAAATAGCTTTGTGCCAAAGACTATGGATACTTCTTTAATTGATGAGGTGATTAAGATAGGCGATGAGGAGGCTTTTGAAGGTGTGAGGCTTTTGGCGAAAAAAGAGGGGGTTTTGGCTGGGATTTCCTCTGGTGCTTGTTTGATGGCTTCTTTAAATTTGGCTAAAAGTGTGGAAAATAAAAACATAGTAACCCTTTTTGCAGATAGTTTGGATAGGTATTTTCAAAAGATAGAGCAGTTTAAGATTTTGGGTTAATCTCATTTTAAGCATCTTTAAATTCAAGCACTGAGTGAATTTTAAACACTCTTAATTTAAACCCTTGATGAGTGCTTTTAAAATTCAAGCCTTTTTGCTGAATTTGAGGGCGAAATTTAGCTTTTTTAACTTTTAAAATTAAAAAGCGAAATTCACAAATTGCATTTTGCTGAATTTCAAAGTAAAAATTCAGCCTTTTTTGAATTTTTTTAAAACCCAAAATTCAAAAATTGCTTTTTGCAAGGCTGAATTTCAAACACAACTTTTTAAAGCCCATTTTTAAATTCAAAGCCCTTTTAAAAAGCCTTTAAAATACCTTTAAACACCCTTTAAAAGCCCTTAAAACACACTCTCATCCCCCAGCTCAAAGCGGTTTTTTTGGAAATTTTTAAGCATTTGCATTAAATCATCCTCATCGTCATTTGTCTTTAAATTTTTTAGAATTTCACGCAAAAGGCTTTGAAATTGAGCCTGAGATAAACTTTTTTGAAGTTTTAGGGCATTTTTATCAAGTAGGCTCAAAAGCTGTTTTTTAAGCGACATAGCGGTGTTTAAGCCCCTAGTTCTATTAAAAAAGCCAAGGCTTAGTTTAGACAAAGATAGCAAGAACTCGCCCTCATTTTCAAGCCTTTTAAGCCTACTTGCATACTCAAAAAGCTCTCTTATCAAGCTACTTTCCACTCCAAGTCCTTGCAAGATGGCATTTAGGCTTTCTTTATCCTTGAAAAAACTCTCATCGCAAAGCTCTAAAAAAAGTGGCTGAAAGCTTGGATTTTCGCACAAAAAAAGCAGGATTTGAAGCTCGGCTAAGTCGGCATTTTGCCTTGAATTTGCCTTGAAAGTCGGCATAAAATTTTGAATTTTAGCCCCCTTTTTCGCACTAAGCGTAACTAGCTTTTCATCTACGCCCAAAAGCTGAGCCACAAGGCTTTCATAGCCTTGAGCCACGATAGGCTCAAGGTTGAAGGTATATCTTTGAATGGCTTCAAGGGCTCTTTGCTTATCAAGAGGACTTTGCAAGGAAATGCCACTAAGTAGCCCCCTTATGTAAAACTCTCCAAGCTCAATGCCCTTATCTATGGCATTATAAAGCAGCTTTGCTTGCCCACTTGCTACTAAATCGGCTGCGTCCTTGCCGCCTTGCAAACTTGCCACCTTGCCAGGGATTTTGTGCGTGCTTAGCAAAAATGCCGAACGCATAGCCGCGTTAAAGCCTGCTGTGTCGCTATCAAAGCATAAAATAACCCTTGTTTCATAGCGTTTAATTAAGGGCAAGTGATTTTGCGTCAAAGCCGTGCCAAGCACTGCTACTGCGTTATTTAGCCCTGCTTTGTGAAAGGCTATTGCGTCCATATAGCCCTCGCAAACTATCATCTCACCTTGCTTTGCTATGCTTTCCTTTGCTAAGTTAAGGGCGTAAAAGACCCGGGATTTATCAAAAATTCTACACTGAGGGGAATTTACATATTTTGCCTTGTTTTCAGCGTCTAAAGTGCGTCCGCCAAAGCCTATTAAAGCTCCCTTGTAGTCGTAGATGGGAAAGCTTATGCGGTTTATAAAACTTGCATAATAGCCCTTTTGCTCGCTACTAAATTTCACAGCCCCACACTCAAGGGCATTTTTAAAATCTATTTTTTCGTTTTTTAAAAGCCTTAAACTCTCATCTGAACTTGGTGCAAAGCCTAGCTCAAATTTTCTTATGTCCTCATCGCTTAAAGCCCTATTATACAGGTAATGCAAGGCGTTTTGGTGTTTGCTTAAATTTTGCTTATAAAAGGCATTTAAAAGGGGTAAAATCTCATAAATTTCACGGCTTGCCACACTTTTTGAGCCTGTGTAGCTTAAAGTAAAATTACAAAGGCTAGCCACCCTCTCCACAGCCTCGCCAAAGCCTATGCGTTCGAACTCTTGGACGAATTTAAATACATCGCCTCCCGCCTTACAAGCAAAGCAGTGATAAAAGCCCTTTATGGCGTTTATACTCATACTTGGATTTTTATCGGCGTGAAAGGGGCAAAGGCACACAAACGCCGAGCCGCTCTTTTTTACCTCGACATAATGCTCGATGACGCTTACTATGTCAGCCCTTTGCCTTAAATCCTCTATGCTTTTTGCTTCTATTATCACGCTTTACACCTTATGAAAGTAGCATAATATCCACTAGCTCGCCTTCTATTATACTTAAACGCTCTTTTGGAACTAGCATTATGCTTTGTGATTTAAATTGCCTATAATGGCACTACTTTTTGTCCCTTAAATTCACGCAAAGCTTATAATTTAAAAGGCATTTTTAATGTTTTTTATAAATCTTAGCTTTAAAGAATCATAAATTCACAGCCTTACTTACAAAAATAATTGAATTTTTTAAGTCATTTTTAATTTAGCTTAAAAAAACTAGGCATTTTCAAAAAGCCTTAAATTCATTTTCTAGCCTTAAAAATTCAAAGACAAATTTACTGTCTTTTAAGAGCCTAAAAATTACACATTATACTTGAATTTGACTTAAAACTTTATAGCGGCTTTGAATTTTAGTGTTAAAATTTAAGAAAGGATTGTCCTTTTAAGTATTTAAAATAAGCATTTAAAAAAGAGTCTTGGTCAAGGTAAAATTTAAAAAGGCTTGTTTTGTAAATGATAAAATTCAAAAGCAAAGGTTTAAGCATTTTATGCCTTTAAGATAAAAGGCTTTGGTTCTTTTTTCAAAAAAGTGTTGATTTGTCATTCTTAGCCTACTAGCGAAGAATTTATTAAATTCAAGGTATTTCTACATCAATTCGTGGATTCTTGACTTCGCTTGGAATAACAAAACTATGCTTGTTACATTGAGATGTAGCCGAAATATCTCTTTTTTTGAGATACTTCGCACAAAGCCTCAGTATGACAAATGGGGGCTTGAGATACTTAACTACGCTTAGAATGGCAAATACTGTATTCATCTAACGATCAATAGTTGTTTAAAATAAAGCTAAGGCTTTTCAAAAATGCCTTTACAAAAATTCTTTTGTGAATTTTAATTTTGCGCTATTTTAGCTCTTCATATTCAATGCTGTTTGTATCAAGCTATCACTTGTTGTAATGCTTTTTGCACTTGCATCATAAGCCTTTTGCATAACTATTAGATCGGTAAGTTGCACACTTAGATCAGCATTTGAGCTTTCAAGCTTGTTTCTAACAAATTTAGCCGTATAAACAAATTGCCCTTGGTTGTTGAAAAGAAAAGAAGCAGGTCCGCTCTTTGAGGTTTGTGCGAAATTATTTGAACCAACAGAGCTTAGTCCTTGCTCGTTTATGAAATTATAAAGGGCAAGCTTTGCTACTATGGCTGTGCGTCCGTTGTCAAACTGTGCGATTAAGGATCCATCCTCGTGGATTAGGTATTTTGAAAAAAAGCCCTCAGCAAAGCCATCTCCTGTAGAGCTTATATTATCTGCCCTATCTGTCAAGCTTACATAGATCCCATCCCAGCCAGGACCCAATCTATTTGTGGAGGGTTCATTTGTTGGAGTGCCAAAATTTATGGCTATTTCGCCTCCGTTTGGATTGGGGATGCTAGTTAGAGAATTTGAGGTTAAGGCTCCAAATTGATTAAAGGTGATTAGCCCTGTGGACTGCCCTCCTTGCAAATTTCCAAGTGTATCATAAACTCCGGCTACTACATCATAAACAAAGTCCTCGCCCTCAGCCCTTTGTCTTGGCATTAGGGTATATCTAAGCACACTTACACTTCCATCTGCATTATATACCCTTATGCCGAAATTCTTGTTTGCATAATTTTCCCTTGTTCCAACAAGGCTAAGCCCTGAGACAGTTGCATTGTTTAGATCAAGTCCTGTTTGTGTGCTTGTAAGCTCACTAGAAAAGCTAAGATCCTCATTTAAGGTAACCTCTTGCCTAAAACTTCTCCCTTGTGAAACAAGCACCACAGTTACCTTATCTCCTGGCTTTGCTTCAACTGTATTACCATTTATATCTGTGATATTATTCACAGCTCCATTTAAGGTTGCTGTGCTGGCATTTTTAGTTAGTGTTGGTAAATTTTGAGTAAGCTCTGTGCCATTTTTTAGGGTGATCTTGCTAATTACAGCACTGTTCATATCTAAGTTACTATCCCCTAAGTCTTGCACTGTTATATTGCTTGAAAAATTCAGGTTTTGATCTAAATTCAATACCCTTTCAAGGCTGTTTCCGTTTTCATCCTCTAAGAGCACTGTGATCTCATCATTTGCATTTGCGTCTGCTATGTTTCCTTCAAAGCTAAGCTCTGTGGTATTTGTGGTTCTTAAAGAAGCATTTATGGGGCTTAGGTTGTAATTTCTCACAGTTACATCAGGCACAACGCTTATGGTGCCTCTAAAAGTAGCCTGGGTTGTTACCTCAGGGAAATAATATAGATTCTTTGGCACAAAAAGCGAGGTTTGAGTGGTGCTTGTGCCTATGTCAAAATTTTGCATTGGATTATTTATGGTCCATCCCTCACTCACAGGGGTTCCTAAAACCCTTCCCATAGCCTCAGAAACCCTTTGACTGTAAGCTGTTGGGGTGAAATTTGGATTCATAGTGCCTAAGACGAAATTTCCATAAGCATCTACTAGGTTATTTGCCCCATCTCTTACAAAGGCTCCGTTTCTTGTATAAAAGGCTTGATTATTTGCTCCTAAAAGCCCAAAAAAGCCTCTGCCGTGAAGGGCTACATCAAATTCACCCTCTCCCTCTATGAAAGAGCCTTGCTCGAAGGTTATCTTGCTTGCACTAGGCTGAGAGCCTACTCCTGCTTGGGTTGGATTTGTGCCCTGAGAGCTAACTCTTTTATAAAATATATCTGCAAATTCAGCCTGAGAGTACTTAAAGCCCGGGGTGTTGATATTTGCTATGTTGTGCGAGGTTATATCTATGCCAAAGCCTTGAGTTTTAACCCCAAGCACACCGCTATAAAATGAAGCATTCATTCTTATTTCCTTTTAGCTTATCTCGCTTAGCTTGTTAAATTCATACTCTGTTCCAGCTACCTTAACATAGGTCTTTCCGTCTTTAAAGCGAACAGCTTCAATGGGATACTTGCCAAATTCAGCATTTGAGGTATTTCCTTCTATGTCTGTGTAGCTTGTTCTAATGGTGTAATTTCCAGCACCCACAAAGGCATTATCATCATTTCTTAGATCCCAAGCTATGCTGTTTAAGCCCTCTTGTAAGCTTTCTTTTTCAAGCTTGAAGGTTTTAACCACTCTTTCTTGAGCTGAGCTTTTATCTATGACTTGAAAGGTAGCTCCTTCTTTTGTTTCTTTTGGTAAATAGATCTTAATGCTCATATTTTGAGAGCCTGAATTATCGCTTTCATTTACCTTGATATAATTTTCTCCCAAGGTAGCCATTCTACCTATGGCATTAACGGCTGACATATTGCTGTTTGAAACCATAGCTTCTGAGAGCTGATTCATAGTCTCAACCATCTTTGACATAGTTTCATTTGTGTTTTGCTGCATTTCAAGGGCTGCAAGTTGGGAGGTTTGAGTTAGCATCTTATCGCTATCCATAGGATCAGTTGGATCTTGGTGTTGTAATTCTACTAGCAAGAGCTTTAAGAAGGCATCCTTATCAAGTACGGCATTGTTTTTAGACGAAGTAGTTAAATTATTACTTGAATTTGTCGTACTACTTGTAGTATTTGTCGTGCTACTTGCTGTGCTACTTGTAGTGCTTGTCGTTGCGTTTAGTAATTCTGTAAGTGCCATTGTGTCTCCTTTTGTGAATTTAAAGCAAGTTTTGTTCCAAGCTTAAAAATACCTAGCCAAAACAAGCTCCAAGCTGCTGTTGGGATTTAAATTTTCAAGCTCATCTTGAAGATCAAAATTAGCAAATTTTTTGTTTTGTTGTTGTCTTTCCTTTTTGCTTTGATCGCTAAAATTCATTTCAAGCCCTGTAAAGCCCATATTAACAAGGGAGTTTTTAAATTCAGCCTGATTTTGAATGAATAAATTCATAGTGTTGGTGTTTGAATTAAAGCTTATATGTAAATTACTTCCCCTTTGAATGAGAGTTACTTCCACCTCGCCTAAATTTGAAGGATTTAAGGTTAGATTAAAGCGAGTAAGAGGGGGCTTGTAACTAGCGATTTGTTCTTTTAGATCATAAGAAAACTGAGTGAGGGTTTCTTTTACTGTGATCCCAGATTTTAATTCATTCTTAGAAAGCTGACTTAGATCTTTAATCATACTATTAAGCTCATTTGTATCCTCTTTTGTGCTTTTAGTAGGAGCAAAATCCAACTTGACATCTTCTACGCTAGAAGCCTTTTCATTTAAATTTATCTTTTCTTCCTTGTTTGCTGTTTTAGTAGGCAAAGCTTCAACACTCTTCGTTTCCACACTTACTTGATTTATAGGGCTTACTTCTTTGCTTGTTTCTAATTTTAAGCTTGAATTTTCATTCTTAGGATCAATTTTAGGCTCTTGGTTTAAGGGCTTGGCTTCTTTGCTTTCTTGTATTATTGGCTTGGTTTGATCATTTTGTGGCAACTGTGTTTTTGTTTCTTTAATCTGACTTGGTTTGTCATTTGCTGAAACTTTAATCTCAGTTTTAATGCCCTCTTCTGTCTTTGCTTTTTCTTTAAATTCACTTAATTTTTCCTTAACTTCACTAGCTTCTTTTTGTGAATTTTTTAATTCCTTAGAGCCTAAGGCCTCATTTTTATGTACAGCCACAGTTTGCACAACTACTTTTTCTGGCTCTTTTTGAGGAGCGTGGATGTTTATGACTTTTGGCTCTTGTTTGCTTTCTTTAAGAGGCTCTTCGTTTTTAATGTTCCTTGGCTTTTCATCTTTTTGTTCTAAATTTAAAAGAGCTTTTTCCTTCATAGGCTCTTTTAAGGGCTCTGCTTGTTTTTGCTCGGTTTTAATTAAGGGCTCTTCTTTTGTTTCATTTTCAAATTTGTTGGCATTAAGGGCTAGATCCTTATTTGTAAGTTCTTTTAAAGCCTTTGAGATGACAGTGTCAGCTTCTTTGTTTAAAGCCTTTGTTTGAGTTTGCTCCTCTTTTATGGGGGTTTGTACCTTTAAAAGAGGCTCTTCTTTTGTTTCATTTTCAAATTTGCTGACATTAAGGGCTAGATCCTTGCTTGTAAGCTCTTTTAAAGCCTTTGAGATTAGGGTGTCGCTTTCTTTGTGCTTTGTTTCATTTTTTATGCCACTTTCTTTTATGATCTGAGCGATTTTGGTATTTACAAGTTCTTTAAAGACAGATTCTAGCTTGGTGTTAAAAAAATTTGCCTTGTTTAAATTTGGAAACATATCCTTTAAGCCATCAAAATGATCTATTTTGATCTTTGAAATTTGTAAATTTAAATCCTTAGCCACAGTTAAAAGCTCGTTTAAATTCTTTGACTGTTTTAAAAGATCAAGCTTGTTTTGAGTTTGCAAAAATTGCTGAGTTAGGCTTGAAAGCTGAGAAAGCTTGACATCTGCATTTTTAATCTGCAAATTTTCTAAAACCCCTAAAACCTCCATAAAGCTTAGGGTTTCAAAGATAGAGCCTTGCTTTTCTTGATCAAGCTCACCAAACAAATGAGTCTTTTCTATCTTAAACATAAGCTCTTCGACAATCTCCTTTTCGCTTACCTGTAATCTTTGTGGCAAAAACTCATTTGGATCATCAATGGCCTCAAGCAAGGAGGCTAAAAAGCTATGTGGCTCGTTTGAATTTGCCTCTTCTTGCTTTTCACCTATAACTTGTGTTTTTTGTGAGTTTAATTTTGCTGTCTTAGAGTCTGATTTCGGAGCTAGATCTAAGACAGTATTTTGAGAGCTAAGATCTGACATTTTTTCACCTTATAAAAAATCCTTCTTTGCTAGGATAGGAAAATCCTTTCTTAACTGCTCTATGCAGTGAATTTTAAGCATTTTATGATCAAGATCAAAGCTTTCTATAATCCCCAAAAGCTCATCTAAATTCTTAGACCTTTTCACCCTTTCAAACTTCTTTTCATCATTAAAGATCTCAGTAAGTTCTGGTGAAATTCTAGCCATCTTCCCCTTTGCTCTTGTTTTTAGGCTTTCTAGCAGGGCTAAAACCTGCATTAGCATCTCGCTTTTTTTGTTGATAACACCTGTATCAAGCTCTATTAAGGCTTGCTCTGGATTTACCTTTGACATATTCTCTCCTTCAAATCAAATTTGCATTTATAAAGCAAGATCTGTTCCAAGTTTTATAAAGCCTTTTAAAAACTCACAGTGTTAAAACTAAATTTAAGATCTTTGTGTATAATATGCCTTTTTAAAAAATACGGAGAAAAACCTTGCAAGATCTAAGAAACATAGCCGTCATAGCCCACGTGGATCACGGCAAAACCACCCTTGTAGATGAGCTTTTAAAGCAATCAGGCACATTTAATGAGCGCGAGCAAATCGCTGAGCGCGTGATGGATAGCAACGACATTGAAAAAGAACGCGGTATCACCATACTTTCAAAGAACACAGCCATAAATTACAAGGGCACAAAGATAAATATCATCGACACGCCCGGACACGCGGACTTTGGCGGAGAGGTTGAGCGGGTGCTTAAAATGGTAGATGGCGTGCTTTTGCTTGTGGATGCACAAGAAGGCGTAATGCCACAAACCAAATTTGTGGTGAAAAAAGCCCTTACACTAGGACTTCGTCCCATACTCATCATCAACAAAATCGACAAGCAAGCAGCTGAGCCTGACAGGGTTGTAAATGAAATTTTTGATTTATTTGTGGCTTTGGGTGCAAATGACGAGCAGCTAGACTTTGCTGTGGTGTATGCTGCGGCAAAAAATGGCTATGCAAAGCTTGATTTAAACGATGAAAACAAGGATATGAAGCCCTTGTTTGAGACTATTTTAGAGCGTGTGCCAAAGCCAAGTGGCAGCGTGGATAATCCCTTGCAGCTGCAAGTTTTCACCCTAGGCTATGATAATTTTGTTGGCAAAATCGGCATTGCGCGAATTTTTAACGGCAAGGTGAGAAAAAATGAAACCGTAACGCTTGCCAAGGCTGATGGCAGTAAGGTAAATGGGCGAATTTCAAAGCTCATAGGCTTTATGGGGCTTGAAAAAACGGACATTGAGGAAGCCTTTGTGGGCGATATAGTGGCTATTGCAGGCTTTGACGCCTTAGATGTGGGTGATAGCATAGTAGATAGCACTAATCCTATGCCCCTAGACCCCTTACACATAGAAGAGCCTACTTTAAGCATAGTTTTTAGCGTAAATGATGGACCCCTTGCTGGCACCGAGGGCAAGAGTGTTACTTCAAACAAAATCGCTGAGCGCCTTGAAAATGAGATGAAAACGAACATTGCGATGAAATTTGAGCAAAACGGCGAGGGTAAATTCAAGGTAAGTGGGCGTGGAGAATTGCAAATTACCATTTTGGCTGAAAATATGCGTAGGGAGGGCTTTGAGTTTTGTATGGGACGTCCTGAGGTCATAGTCAAAAATGAAAATGGTGTGAAAACCGAGCCTTTTGAGCATTTAGTCATCGATGTGCCTGATGAATTTAGCGGTGCGGTCATAGAAAAGCTAGGAAAACGCAAGGCTGAGATGAAGAATATGTCGCCCACAGGGGATGGGCAAACTAGATTAGAGTTTGAAATCCCCGCTCGTTCTCTCATAGGCTTTCGTTCGCAGTTTTTAACGGACACAAAGGGCGAGGGGGTTATGAATCATAGCTTTTTGGAATTTCGTCCCTTTTCAGGTGCTGTTGAAAGACGGGGAAATGGTGCTTTGATTAGTATGGAAAACGGCGTTGCTTTGGGCTACTCGCTTTTTAATCTGCAAGATAGGGGGGCTTTGTTTATAGAGCCTCAGACAAAGGTTTATGTGGGTATGATTATAGGCGAGCATAGCCGTCCAAATGATTTGGATGTAAATCCTATCAAGGGCAAAAATCTTACAAATGTTCGTGCAAGTGGCTCTGATGATGCCATAAAGCTAGTGCCACCACGCAAACTAAGCTTAGAAAGGGCTTTGGAGTGGATAGAAGAGGACGAATTAGTAGAGGTTACGCCAAAAAGTGTGAGGGTGAGAAAACGTTACTTGGATCCTACGCACAGAAAGAGAATGGAAAGAACAAAGGGCTGAGTTTATTTGGCATAAATTATGGCGATTTTATGAGCACTTTTTTAATTAAAGTTTGCAAAATGAGAGCTGATCTTGCTTGAATTTAAAAAAAAATTCATAAGGCAAATTCGTCATTTCAAATTACAGAGTATAGCTTACAGATAATAGAATGTGGATTTATGCCAAAGAAGCTATGCAAAACAAACAAGCTTATTATCAGTGTTGCGTTTTTTATTTGCAGAAGATAGATTATGGATTTTTAGCCTTGTAGCTTTTATTTTGTTGAAATTTCGCATTCTGTAATCTAAACGTCTTGTGAATTTTGAGCCTAGAAAAGAAGTTAAATGGATGATTTAATGGTATTGCAGCAACAAAGATCAAAGATCTTTAAAAGCCTTGATCTGTTAAGATTACTAGCCTTTTTAGAAGCCTTTATAGTTTTTTTCCTAGCCTTTGTGGCAAGTGAGGATCTTATAATAGCCCTTGCTGTAAGCATCTTTGTGGGGGTATTTTTTTACCGCTTTTTATCAAAAAAGCTATTATTAAGGCAAAAAAACATAGAAAATAGGCTTTTAAAGCTCTTTTTAAAGCAAAATAAGGCTAAATTCAAACAAGGCTTAGAGGCCAAGTTTTTACAAGAGCTTATCCCTTCTTGTGCTAGTATAAAAACTGCAAATATCTTTGAATTTAAAGACTTTATTTTATGCGATCTAAGCTTTAAAAATCTCAGTGGCAAGAGTTTTGTAGGGCTTATGCTTGTGCTTAAAGATGATGATTTAACTGGCTTAACTTCGACTAAAAATTCACAATTAGATATAAATTCAGCCTTAGATCAAGAAAAAGCCTTTGATCCTAATAAAGCTAGGACGCAGACTTTAAAGCCTAAATTCAAAGAAAAATTATCAAGCATAGATGAAGATGAGCTTTTTGAAAGGCTTGAAGGTGCCGAGTTTAGCACTAAGAGACTGTTTATAAAGAAGAATATCGCCCTCATAGCTAGCTTGAAAAATCCCTTTTTCATAGACAAAAAACTAAGCTTAAAAAAGAATTTAGAGCAAATGAATGCAAATTTAGCTAAAATTCAAGCCCTCATTGCTTAAAATTAGCTCAAGATCTTTTAATTTTATACAAGATTGTTTTAAAGTATAAAGAATAAAATGAAAAACAAGCATATGATACATTTTTAAATTGTTTCAAAAGAAATTTAAGGAATTACGAAGTATTTTTTGCTTCGTGCTACTCGTCTTATCCCTTTTCAACAAGCCTTGATTTAGAGGCAAAAATCGCCAAAATTTGCAAAATTTTTTGTGTTTTTGTTAATAAAATTGTGCGAAAAATTCGCATTTTAATCACAAAAGAGTGTGAAAAAGCTCTAAAATGAGCGGTTGAAGCTGATGAAGGGTATTTTTTACAACGCTTCGCTCGTAACTGAAAGCAGAAGGAGCAAGGCGTGTTCGTGGTAAGCTTGGGGCTGAGCTGGTCGTAAAACACTTGTATTTTTACTTCGTGTTACGCAACTTGCAACTGTGTAGTAGAAGTTTGCAAAGTTTGATTTGGCTAAATTTATAAAAAAGAAAGGCGATTGATACTTTTAGCTAAAATTACATAGGATTTTTCCTAATCAATTTTAACAAAATTTTATACAAATTTTCATTTTTAACTTTAACATTATATCTAAATTCAGTTTCCTTTAAGTGCAAATAG
>NZ_QHLI01000046.1 GCF_006864425.1 Campylobacter troglodytis
CCACAACACCCCACAACACCCCACAACACCCCACAACACCCCACAACACCCCACAACACCCCACAACACCCCACAACACCCAAATACACAAAACAAAGTTTTAAATTCTATGCTATAATGCCTCTTTTAAATTCAAAAAGGAAAGCTATGCTAAAAAGCGTTTTGCCGCTATCTTTTATCATCTCCACACGGTTTTTTGGTTTGTTTATAGTTTTACCTGTTCTTAGCCTTTATGCCTTGGATTTAGAGGGTTCAACTGCCTTTTTAGCAGGTCTTCTAGTTGGCATTTACGCATTTACTCAGATGTTTTTTCAAGTTCCCTTTGGGATTTTAAGCGACAAGATAGGACGCAAAAAAGCCTTGCTCTTAGGGCTTATCATCTTTATCATAGGCTCAATGCTTTGTGCTTTGGCAAATGATATTTACACTATGATGATAGGCAGAGCCTTGCAGGGTGCTGGGGCTATTGGGGCTGTGGCTAGTGCACTTATAAGCGATTTTACCAAAGAAGAGCAAAGAACAAGGGCTATGGCTATAATGGGTGCTTTTATAGGACTTGCCTTTTGTGCTTCTATGGTTCTTTCTCCTCTTTTAAGCGAGAAATTTGGGCTTTCAAGCCTCTTTTGGCTAAGTGCTTTATTGAATGTATTTTGCATAATCTTGCTTTTTACTGCTGTGCCAAAAGAGCCAAAGCTAAGAGTTATCTCCAAAAAAACGTCCCTCTTGGCTCTTTTAAGGCAAAAAAATCTAGCCCTAATGAATCTAACGAATTTCATGCAAAAGATGCTAATTTCCATAGCCTTTTTTCTCATACCCCTTGTTTTGATACAAGGCCTTTCTTATCCAAAAGAGGAGCTTTGGGTGGTGTATTTATGGGCTATGGTGGCTGGCTTTTTGGCTATGGGTTTTGCTGGAGGATTTGGAGAAAGAAGGGGGCTTGGTAAGTTCTTGCTACTTTTTGGTGTCGTGCTTTTTGCCCTTTCTTTTGTGCTTATAAGCCTTGTTTTTGTGGGAGTTTTTAAGCACTCTTTAAGCTCTACCTCCCTTTTTATCACTGCTATAATCATTTTTTTTGCTGGTTTTAATCTACACGAGCCCATAATGCAAAGTTTAGCCACTAAATTTGCAACTGTTAATGAAAGAGGGGCTGCCCTTGGCGCCTTTAATGCCTTTGGCTATTTAGGCAGTTTCATAGGAGCACCTTTGAGTGCTTTAATGTACTCGCACCTTCATATGCTCTTTTTTACAACAAGCCTTGTTTTTTTCATTTGCTTGTGGTTTGTCTTGCTTTGCTTTCTTAAAAATCCAAGCGATTTTAAAAACCTCTACTTGCCCCTACACACAAGGCTTGATAACTCTCTTTCAAGCCTTAAAGGCATAGTAGAGATCTACTCAAATTCAGCTAATTTAATCATAAAATACGATTCAAAACTTTTAAATGAAGAAGAACTAAACTCCTTAATACTTGCTAGAAAAGATTAAATTTAGCTTGAATTTAAGGCATAAAGGCATATTTAGTAAGAATGCTTTAATAGGATTTTTTCTTATAAATTTTAGGCCAAATTAAAATTAAGAAGATTTTTTCTTATCAACTTTGATAAATTATGATGATAACACTGTTTTAAATTTATCCTCTTAATTTACTTTAAATGAATAACAAAATTTTCTTTTTTAGCCCTTAATTTGGCAAGTCTAAAATGTGCATAGCCCCTTGTACTACGCACTTGCAAAGGTGCAAAAAAAATTCACAACTGCATTGAGTTAATTTCGTTTTTTTGCAAATTTCGTTGTGCTTTACAAAGAAACTTCGTTTTGCTGATTTTTCACAGTTTCTATAATATGCCTTTGGCTACGCACTTACAAGTGAAATGAAGTAAAAAATAAGCCTCATAAACTTCAAACTCGCCACTACTTTTCCAAAAAAATTTTGCCTATTTTATAAATAAATTTTGTTTTGCTGATTTTTCACAGTTTTTAACGGTTAAAATGTGAATTTCTAGCAAACTTCTATTTACAAAAACACAAAAACTTTTGCAAATTTAAGCCTCTTTTGGACTCTAAGCCTTTGCAAGATTGTAAGCCACAAGGCAAAAATACCTCAAATTTTCTCTTAAATTTGGCAAACTTTGTAAATGAAGCATTGTTTTTCATATAAGTTTCTTTAAAATGAGCTTGGATTAAAATGTATTTAGCCTTTTTAAAAACTTAGCTAAATTTTAAGGCTTTTTGACTTAGTAGAAAATTAGCTGAATTTTAAGTTTAATTTTTTATCAAAATTTATAAAAGTTGATAAATTTATCTCTCGGTTTAATTTAACAAAAATATTTTAAGCTTAAATGCCGTAAAACTAAGAGGCACAAATTTTGATCTCATTATATAAGCTATCTCTTTCAACAGGTACAAGCCCTGCTGTTTGTATAAGCTCTATGAAGGTATTTAGGGCTAGTCCCTTGGCACTTTTTGCCCCGCCTGCACTTTGTATGCTTTCTTTTTCTATGGTTCCATCAAGATCATTTGCACCAAATTCCTGTGCTACAAGGGCTAAATTTATACCCATAGTAGCCCAATACGCCTTAATATGAGGCACATTATCAAGCACAAGGCGTGAAATTGCAATGGTTTTAAGTATCTCCTCGCTATCAGCTTGCTGTTTTATGGGCAAGAAACTATTATCCTTTTGCCAAACAAGGGGTATGAAGGCATTAAAGCCTCCTGTTTTGTCCTGTAAGGCTCTTAGTCTTAGCATATGATCTATTCTATGAGCCTTATTTTCAATGTGTCCAAAAAGCATGGTAGCATTGCTTTGACGTCCTTTTGAGTGCCAAAGCTCGTGGATTTTAAGCCAGTTTTGACTACTTACCTTGCCCTTGCAAATTTTCGCACGAATTTCCTCATCAAAGATCTCAGCCCCTCCTCCTGGCATAGAATCGACCCCATATTCTATCATCCTCTCAATGCTTTCCTCATAAGAAAGCTTCCATCTTCTTTTTAAAAAGTCTATCTCAGCAGCCGTCATAGCCTTTATGTGAAGATGGGGATATTTTTGCTTGATCATCTTAAAAATTCCCAAATACCACTGCCAACTCGTGTCTTTATTGTGTGCTGAAACTATATGCACCTCTTTTATGCCCCTACCAACAGCCTCATCAACCACAGCCATGATCTCACCGTGGCTCATAAGATAGGGGTTGGGATTTTTCCTATGTGCTGAAAAGGCACAAAATTTGCAAGTATCAGCACAAATATTTGTAGGATTTATATGACGGTTTATGTTGAAATACACCTTTTTTCCGTGAAGGGTGCTTCTTTTTTTGTGGGCAAATTTAGCCAAGGTAAAAAGATCTAAATCATAAAGCTTATAAGCTTCATCCTCGCTAATTCTTCCCTCATTTTCAAGCTCTTTGATTAACTTAGTCATTTTTGCTCCCTTGTAATAAGGCAGATATTATAGCCTAAATTTATTAAGTTTTTACAGTTCCTAGCTCTTAATTTTTATTCTTTAAATTCTACGGTTTTTAAGAGCTTGAATTTTTAAAACTCTTAAAAAAAGAAGATTTTTTACTTAGAAAATTTAACTAAATGATTTTAAATTTGCTATAATTTCTTTTATAAAATTTTTTTTAAAAGGATAAATTTTGCTACTAAGTCAAAAGCTTAAAAAGGAATTTGAAGATTACTGTTTAGGTTATACAAAACACTTTGTAAAGCAAGGTTCTTTTAGCCTTTATCACTCAAAGGAGCTTGATAATTTTGTAAAAAAGGCTTATTTGGCCTTGCTTGATGAATTTTTTGAAAGCTTTTTGCCAACAGTAGAAAATATCCCCTTTTGCGTCATAGCCACAAAGGCTTATTCTGATTTTAAGCTTGGCGCAAATGAAGCCCTGCCCTTGCTCTTCATCTACAAAGACATCAAGGCTTTTAATTTAAAGCCTATGATTAAAGCCTTCATAGCCCTTTTAAATGACATAGGACTTGTGATAGAGTATCAAATTTGCGAGCTAAGTGGCATAGTTGGAAAATCAAAAGATTTAAGAGCCTTTGGGGTGCGGTATTTGTGCGGATCAAAGACCCTTTTTAAGCTTGCAAGGGAGGAGTTTAAAAGGGGCTTGAATTTACACAAAAAAGAATTTGTAGAAGAGCTTTTTGCGTATTTTCAAGGCTCTCAAGGCTTAAGTTTTATTAAACAAGAATTTAACATCAAAAAAGACTTTGGAGGCATAGAGGATTATGCTAGGCTTGATTCCTTGCTTAGCTTATTTAAAGAAGGTCCTAAAAATTATGCCCTAGACTTTATAACAGAAAAAGAACTAAGTGAGCTAAGGCTTGCTATGGACTTTATACTTTCCTTAAAAAGTGCTATGAATATACAAAGCAAGAAGGATATAGATATATTTTCCCTTGCAAATGCACAAAATTTAAGCCTTTTGATGAGAAAGAAGGATAAAAAGCACCTAGACGCCAAGCAATCCTTGCTTCAAAAAGCCCTCTCTTGTATGCATACAGTTGGCATCTACACCCGCTTTATAGCTACTGAAATTCAAAGAAAAGAAAGTGAGTTTAAATTTGAGCCTATAAATGAGGGCATCTTTTGTAAGGCAAAAAATAGAATTTTTTTAAACAAAAGGGAAAAATTCAGCGACATAAAGGGCTTTTTAAATGCCTTACATAGTTTAAATGATGAGTATCTTGATTTTGATCTAAGCCTTGCTTTTTATCTAAGGCAAATGAGATTAAAGGGCTGTGAGAATTCATTGCTACCTCTTAAAACCTTGCTTTATAGAAGGCATAGCTTTTGTGTGTTAAAGCTTTTGTTTGATTCTGGGGTGCTTAAAGATTTAATCAAAGCTTATGCACCGCTTTATTTCTTGCCTGATGAGGAAAGCGTTTATAGTAGAGATGAAAATGCCTTTTTGATACTTAGAGAATTTGAAAGACAGATGAATGATTATGAGGTGCTTAAAAATTTAAGCTCACAAGAAAGAATGATGACAAAGCTTAGTATATTAATGAGTGCTAGCAATGAAGAAAATGAAGTATCCTTGGCAAATATTTATAGAGCGCTTTGTTCTAAATTCAATATAAGCTCAGATCTTGTGGAGTTTGGCTTGATCTTATTTAAGAACTTTTATCTAATGAAGGACTTTGTAGAAAAAGAAGACATTTATAACGAAAGCATTATAGGCACTCTCATCTCAAGGCTTAAAAGCCTTAGAAATTTAAAGATACTCTATGCTCTTAGCTTAATTAGTGCAAGGGCTTTGAATATAGAAGGGCATTTTTTCTACAAAGGACTTGACGCCCTACTAAACAACGCCCTTGCAGGCTTTGAAAACGCTGAATTTTTAGACGAAAGCACAAGGCGGGTTAAAAAGGAACAAACCCTTCGCAGAAGCCGTGAATTCTTACAACTTGACAGCTATATGCAAGATAAAATCACCCACATTGAATCAAATCTTTTCATCATCAAAAACCCCTTTGAAAAGATTATAAAAATAGCAAAAATTGCCCGTGAAAACGACTTTAAATTCTGGCTTGATAATGAAAAAAACTTCATTTTAGAACTAGTTAGCGAAAACAAAAAGCTTGATTTACAAGGCATATTAAATGCTTTAAGCAGCCTAAACCTCGTCTTTATGAGCTTTTTTCAGCTCTTTGATGATAAGGTGTATTTGAAATTTGAGTATGCAAATGAGGTAAGCGAGGGGCAAAAAGAAAGATACGCTGAGCTTTTGCAAAAGAATTTAAAGGCACACAAAAATGATTTTAAAAAAATTAGCATTAAAAAAGATGAGCTAAAATTAGACCTTGGCTATTCAAAGACCTATGCGAAGCTGAATTTAAACACCAAGGACGAGCAAGGTTTGATGGCATTTGTGATGAAAGCCTTTAACGAGCAGGGTTTAACTTTGTCAGCTGCTAAAATTCAAACCATAAGACAAAGAACAAGAAATACCTTTTATTTGCAAAAAACCCCAAATTTAGACGAAGAAAAATTACTAAAATCCCTAACAAGTGAGTGAAAATGTGTGGAATAGTAGGCTACATAGGAAAAAATGAAAAGAAAAGCCTCATCTTAGCAGGCTTAAAAGAGTTAGAGTATAGAGGCTACGACAGCGCAGGGCTTGCGGTGTTAAGAGAAAATGAGCTTGATTTTTTCAAAGCCGTTGGCAAGCTAGAAAATTTAGCAAATAAATGCAAGGGTTTTCAAAGCAGCGGGGAGGGCGTAGCCATAGGGCATACGCGCTGGGCGACTCACGGAAAGCCCACAGAAATCAACGCTCATCCTCATTTGGGTGAGTATTCTTGCGTGATTCACAATGGCATCATAGAAAATTATAAAGAACTTAAAGACAGCTTAGAAAGCAAGGGCATAAACTTTGTAAGCCAAACAGATACAGAGGTAATTGTCCAGCTTTTTGAGCTTTATGCAAGGGAAAATGAGCCCTTTGTCGCCTTCAAAAAGGTTGTGAGTGAATTAAAGGGTGCTTTTGCCACGCTTTTAATCACCAAAAAAGCCCCAGATTCAATCTTTTTTGCCAAAAACTCAGCCCCCTTAATCATAGGAAAAAGCGAGGATAATGAGCTTTTCTTTGCCTCAAGCGACACGGCTTTGATGGGACAGTGCGAGGAGGTGATTTATTTAGAGGATTTAAGTTACGGGTTTGCAAGTAAAAATGAGCTTAAAATTTATCAAAATAACACCTTGCAAAGCCCTAAATTTAGCAAGCTCACAGGGGATAAAAGCCTAGCACAAAAGGACGGCTTTCGCTTTTTTATGGAAAAAGAAATTTACGAACAAAGCAGGGTTTTAAGCGAGGTTTTAATGGGACGCATAAGTGGCAACGAGGTAATCTTTGATGAGCTTGAAAAGGAAGATTTAAGTGCCTTTGATGAGCTTAGCCTTTGTGCTTGTGGGACAAGCTACCACGCAGCCCTTGCGGCTAGCTATCTTTTTGAAAGATTAGCAAGGATTAAATGCAAGGTTGAGGTGGCTAGTGAATTTCGCTACCGTGAGGCTGTGGTGCATAAAAACTCCCTTTTCATAGTCATCTCTCAAAGCGGAGAAACCGCTGACACCCTTGAAGCGCTTAAAATAGCCAAAGAAAAAGGCGCAAAAACCTTTGCTGTGTGCAATGTGGATAATTCTAGCATAACCCGCCTAGCACATCTAAGCCTTTTAACAAGGGCTGGCATAGAAAAGGGGGTTGCCTCCACAAAGGCTTTTGCCACTCAAATTCTCACTCTTTGGATGCTAGCCATCTACATAGCACAAAAAAAGGGGCTTGATATGAGCGAGGAAGTAGCTGCCCTACTTCACACTCCAAATGTTTGCAAGGTAAATGCGAGCTTGCACGAAAAAATTCGCCGCCTCTCAAAAAGATATCTTGACGGACACGGCTTTTTTTACATAGGACGCGATGTCTTTTATCCTCTCGCACTTGAAGGTGCTTTAAAGCTAAAAGAATTAAGCTATTTGCACGCTGAGGGCTACGCGGCAGGTGAGATGAAGCACGGACCCATAGCCCTTGCAGATAGCAAGCTTTACACCATAGCCCTTTTACCAGAGCATAAGCTTTATGAAAAGGCTAAGTCAAATGTAGAGGAGCTTGTAGCAAGGGACTCCACCCTACTTGTCATCTCGCCTTTGGAATTTGAGCTTGCTGATGATTTCATTAAAACAAGCATACAGGGGCATTATATGTGTGAGTTTTTTGAGATGATGGTGATCATCCAGCTAATAGCCCTTGAAATTTCCATCCGTCTAGGTAATGATGTGGATATGCCTCGCAATTTGGCAAAAAGCGTTACTGTGGAGTGAATTTAGTGCTTTTTAGGGCTTGTTTCTTTTTTTTGAGCTTAGCAGCTTTGTCTGCTTTGTTTTAAAAAATTCACGCAAAGCGTGAATTTAACTTGCAAATACACATTTCTTGGCGTTTATAATGCGTTTTGTTGGTAAAATTTAGGCTTTTAACTTGAATTTGTCATATTAAGCGTTACAACCCAGCGGATTGCAAGGCGTAGCCAAAGCAAAAATATCCATAAATTCACGCTTTAGCGTGAATTTTTGTAATCCATTGTCAGTAATAAATATTCCGCACGAAGCCCCACTCGCCCTTGCTTCGTGCTTTCGCACTTGCAACCCACTAGATGCGGAGGGAGTTTTTACTTCACAAGGCTTACAACCTTCTGGGTGCGAAAAGGGGTGGAGGTAGGTATTTCTTAAAAAATATTCATCACTCTTCATTTTTAGCGTTTATAAAATGTGAAACGACACAAGAAACTTTCGTATAACAAAAATGTATTAACTCGCATACCGAAGTAAAATCCATAAAAAATTCACGCAAAGCTAAAAAATATCAAAAATTACCTGAATTTGTTGTAAATTTTCCTTAAATTCAAGCATTTTTTGCAAATTTATCAAAGAAAATTTCACCAAATTCAAGCTAAATCACGCTTTTTTGCTACAATGTGTCTTTTAAAAGAATACACAGTGACCTTGGTAATCGAAAATGTAAAAGAGGAATTTTTATCCGCAAGATAGTGTGTTAGTCTAGCAAATAACATTTCAAGCAAAATAGCTGTGTTAAGGAAGAGATCAATGAGCACAAAGAAAAATAAAGACATTTTAGATAACATAATGAAAGAAAACTATTTAAGGTTAAGCAAAGATGCCATTGTCGCAGCTATGTTAAAGCAAGAAGTAGCAGGGCAAAGGGTGTTTTATGTCTATCTTAAACAACAAGGCTATGATATAAGCCCTGAAAGTATGGATAAAAATCAAAGCGATGGTATAGTTGGCAATACTATCATAGAATGCAAGCTAGATGAAAATGAGGGTGGCGGTGTAAAACAGGCTTACCAAGAGCTTTTTGACATAATACCCACAAGATTAAAACAAAAGGGCGAGAAAATCCCATTTTACCGCATATATGTAGAACTTGAAACATTTTTGGTTGAAGTATATGACTGCCACTGCAAACTCAAGGATAAATTCAGCTGGTTTGATAACCACGGTAATTTTAAACGATACTTTGAGGACACAAAAGAAAGTTATGAATACGACTTAATGGATAAAGATGTCGATTTGGTAGAGCTTATACAAAATATCTACAAGATGATGAATGTCAGCACAAAATTAGAGGCTTATGGATATTTAGAGCGAGGACTAGCTGGCTGGTTTAAGCCCTTTGACATAAAAAAACATAACATAAACAAACTTATCTTAAACAATGACAAAATGAATGAAAAATATGTGCAGAAAATGGAGGGAGCGTTTTTTACTCCATCACAATATGTAAAAATTTCTACTCAATATGTGCTAAATGCCATTAAAAACGCCAAAAAAGATGGCTTTGATGATTATGTGATAATAGATAGATGTGCTGGAGTGGGAAATTTACAAAGTCAATTTGATGAGGATATTTACCCACATTTAATACTTGGCACAATCAACAAAGCGGAAGCACTAACAGCAAATATCCGCTTTAATGAATTAGCACGGGTTGAGGTTATGGATGCTTTGAGCCAAAAGGGTGTGAATTTTTATAAAAAAGCCATAGAAAACTACAAAAAACAGCATAATGTTAAAAAACTAGCCGTGATTTTCCTTGAAAATCCCCCTTACGCACAAACAAATTCAAACAAGGCTGGTGGCATAAAATCTGATTATCAAAAGACTTGGGTTCATACGCAAATGCAAAAGGGCGAGGATTTAGACGAACAATTTGTCTTTTCGTGCTTTGAGTATTATGATCCTTATGCTTACATACATTATGGACCGATTAAAATTTGGAAATCAAGGCATTTGATAGACAAGGAAGTAAAAGAAGCCTATCTATGCAATAAGAAGTATTTTAATGCTGGAGAATCTGCCATTGCCCTTTTGCATTGGACTTCAAAGGATAAGGTTTATGAGGAATTACATTTTAAAAACGATATAGATGATGATTTTGTGGTTAAAAAAGTGCATTCAACTATATCAGAGCTTTATGCGGACGATGGACAAGAAAATGGTGTTTGTGTGATTGAGGCAAGGAATTATTCTTTTGCTTCGCCAAGATTAACAGGTAGCATCAATGACGATGCAAAATACGGCAGAAAATGGATAAGCGAGGCGAATTTGCTTAAGGTTTTGCCACTTTTTTGTGCTGCAAGAGATGAAGTGTCTGAAAATGGGACTATAATAGAGGGCAAAAGGGATTACCGCATTGTAGATACAGTTTATAAGAGTGCAGATAAAGGCACAGCTTATCAAAAGGACAGTGAATTCTTGCAAGACTGTTTGCTTTACGCACTTTGTACGCAAAAGAATTCTTGTTTAAGTGATAGCAAATTTTTCATTGTCGCAGAAAAAAAGTTAGATGAGAAGAGAAAAAAGAGTGAGATTTATCAAATTTATAGTGATTTATCCAAAGAAACAAAGCTAAATGGACTTCGCAATATAGAAAGCTATAAAAAAGAGGAATTTGGCAAGCTATGGAAATACCACAAACTCTATCCGCAAATAAACAAACTAAAACTCGCTTTAAAAGGCTTACATTTAGAAAAAATTCGTCCAAAATTGCTTGAGTATGAGCTGTTGAAGTGAAATTGCATTGAATTTTAAAATTCCTTTATAGCAAAATTTGCTATAAAAAATAGCCGAAAAATTATGGCTCAATCAAACTTAAATCAAAGGGTTTTTAAGCTAAGTCCTATGAAAAATAAATACATAGTCCGTTTCCGAATTTCGCAGATATAATTTAGGGAAATTTTGCGTTATTTTTTACTTAGCCTTTCGGCTCATCCATTTACAAGAATTGACTTAAAAGCGAAAAAATCGCCAAACTTTGTAAAATAACTCGTGCTTACGTGAATAAAATTTTACTGTAAATTTCGAATTTTAACCCTTAAAGAATGCGAAAAAGCATATAAAATGAGTGCTGAGATTGAAGTTGATGAGAGTTATTTTTTGCTTCGTTTCGTCTTGCAACTGCAAGCAGAAGGAGCAAGGCGTGTTCGTGGACAAAGGGGGCGTGGGGCTAGCAAGAAAATGTCTGTGTTTTTGCTTCGTACTCTTGCAACTGCGAGCAAAAGGGACTTTGCGAAGTTTAGACTTGCTAAATTTCGTGGGATAAAAAAAAAAAATTTTATACTTCATTTAAAAGAAACAAAATTAAGGCGAAAATTTTGAGACAAAATCTTTATCAAATTTTATTAAAGTTGATATGGTAAAATCCTATTAGAGTATCTTGAGCCAAACTAAAATCTAAAAAACGCTCAAATTGAAAGGATAGTTACTATGCTTAAAATTTTAAAGATTATTCACGGTTTTCCACCAGATTTTATGGCAGGAAGTGAGGTTTATTCTCATACACTTACTAAGGAATTATCTCTTAATGGGCATAAGGTTTTTGTTTTTACACGCATAGAAAATGATTTCTTACAACCTTATACAATTTTTGATGAAATAATTGAATTCAAACAAAAAAATGTAAATCCAATTTGTATAAGACGCATTAATAAACCAAAAGATTATATTTATAGAGATAAATTCTTTGATGAGAATGTAGAAAAAGCCTTTAAAGAATATATGATGGAAATAAATCCAGATATTGTGCATTTTGGTCATCTTTGCCATTTATCTATAAATCTTGTTCATATTGCAAAATCTTTAGGAAAAAGAATTGTTTTTACCTTGCACGATTTTTGGCTATTTTGTGTAAAAGGACAACTTATCAATCAAAATGGAGAAATTTGCCAAAATCCAAGTATAGAAAATTGCCAAAAATGTTCGCCATATAAACCAAAAATACAAGAAGTAAAGAAAATGTTTAATGCATTGAAATATCTTAGGGATAAAATAGATATTTTTATTGCTCCTTCTCACACCATCCGTAATTTTTTCATTGAAAATGGAGTATCAAAATCTAAAATAATATACCAAAAATATGGATTTGATACAAAAACAATAATTTATAAACGAAGAATATTTACTAAAAATGCTAATATTAAATTTGGATTTATGGGAAGGATTATACCTACAAAAGGGATTGGCGTATTACTCAAAGCATTTAAAGATTTGCCAAATGAGAGTTTATATATTTATGGAAATATTAGTAAAACACAGATGAGATTCTTACAATTGTCAAATGTAAAATTTATGGGAGCTTACAATAACGCCGACATTAACAAGGTTTTAAATTCTATTGATGTGCTAATCGTCCCGTCAATTTGGTTGGAAAATTCCCCGCTTGTAATACAAGAAGCATTTTTATCAGGCGTGGTAGTTATTACTTCAAATATTGGCGGTATGAACGAACTTATCGGAAAGAATGAAGGATTTTTATTTAAGGCTGGAGATTCTAATGATTTAATTAAAGTTATAAAGAAAATCAAGCAAGATTGCAGAATTCTTAATACCATTAAAGATAATAGACATAAAGTTGATTCTATTCAAACAGATGCAAAGAAAATACTTAAAATATATTATAGTCTCATCGAAAAAGATAAAAATATAGACTTGCAACAGTATAAACTTAAAAGAATAACTATTGATACAAATCCAGATACTTGTAATTTTAGATGTAAAATGTGCGATACGCATAGCATTTACAATAAGCATTTTAAGAAATTAAGACCTGATATGTCATTAGATATTTTAAATAAAACATTATTGGAATCAAAGCAAATGAAGGTAAGCGAGATTATACCTACAACAATGGGAGAGCCGATGCTTTATAAATATTTTGATACAATTGTAGATTTTTGCTTACAAAATGACATAAAACTTAATTTAACGACTAACGGCAGCCAGCTTTTTAATAAAAAATATAATGTGAAATATATAAAAAATAAACTTTTACCTGCGTTAAGTGATATAAAAATTTCTTTTAATAGTTTAGATTATGCCGTTAATGAAGAAATTATGCGTAACACGAATACAAGAGATGTTTTGGCTAAAATAGAAAGATTATGTAGTATGAGAGATAAATTTTTTCCAAGAGTTAGTATCACTTTGCAAATGACATTTATGAAGAGTAATATAGATTCTATAAAACCTATTATTGAATATGCAATAAAACATAAAATAAATCGTATAAAAGGACATCAATTATGGATAACGCATAAAGAATTGGAAAATGAAGCTATATACAAAGATAAAGAGTTTATAGAGCTATGGAACGAGCTTGTTTTATCGCTTGAAAGATATAAAGATGATATAAGGCTTGAAAATTTTACCCCCATACAAGATAGCACAAAGGCAAAAGGGAAATGCCCATTTTTAGGGCAGGAATTGTGGGTAAATTATAGGGGCGATATTTCAGTATGCTGTGCACCAGATAAGCAAAGAGCAAGTTTGGGGGATTTTGGTAATATCACACACATTTCGCTTGATAAAGTAATTTCATCAGCTAAATACCGTAATCTTGTAAAACATTATCCCAAAATGGAGGTTTGCCAAAAATGCTTAATGAGAAAATAGAAATTTCACTTGACGAGACACATCATACAATAGGCGATACATCTCTTTATGCAAAGAGGTATGCCAAAGTTTTAAGTTTTCATAATGGTATAGCTCCTGTATATGAAATTGTTAATAAAGATAAGAACTTATTTAAAGCATTCTTTATTGATATAAATAATACAAAACTCTTTGGACGAGAATTTCAAAAAGCTTTTGGATTTTATGAAGGTTTAGCTTGTGTATGTGATGAAAGTGGATTTTATCATATTTTAGAAAATGGTAAAGACGCTTACAATAAAAGATTCCTGTGGTGTGGAAATTTTGTAGAAAAAGCTTGTGTTGTTAAAAATAGTAAAGGTAAATATTTTCATATTGATATATTTGGTGAGCCTCTTTATAGGTATAAATTTGAATATGTTGGAGATTATAAGTATGGGATTGCAGTTGCATTATTAAAAAATGGTAAATGTATACATATTTTAAAGAATGGTAAACGGCTTCATAATAAAGAATATGAATTTTTAGAACCATTTCATAAAGGCTTGGCTATTGCGAAAGATGAGAAAGGTTATTTTCATATTGATAAATCAGGAAGCGAACTTTATAAGCAAAGATATGCAAAGCTAGAACCATTTTATAATGGCAAGGCTTTTGGACTTAATTTTGATGGCAATAAAATTTTACTTGATGAATCTTGTATAAGGATAAAATCTCAAAGTGAGGTATTAAGTAATATAAATAAAGATTTTATAAAGAATCGCATTTCAAATGAAGCTTTTTCTTTCTTTAAAACGCGTATTCTTTATAGCATTTTAGAACTTAATGTATTAGAGAGTTTAAAAGGCAAATTAAAAATAGAGTTAGAAGAATATCCAAAAAATCTCATTATTCAATGGCTTATAACAAATGGCTACATAAACAAAAATCTTAAAGTTACAACAAAAGGAAATATTGCGTTAAATCTTAAACCACTTATTTCTTATTGGCAGAATTTACCATTTATAGCGAGCTTGGATTTAGAAAAAAGTCTTAAAGAAAATACAGAATATTTTAGTAAAAGATTTGGTATGCCTTATTTTAACTATATCTTAAATAAAACCCATAAAAGTGAAGCACAAAAATTCAGTTTTATTTCTAACTTTTATACAAAAGATTATGATATTTCCGCTCTTAAACTTAACGATGAAACTGTATGCGATATTGGATGTGGTAGCGGTATTTTACTTGATAAAATTCATAAAAAATTTCCACATATAAAAACTATTTATGCCGATAAAGAAGATTTTAGGATATTTAAGCGTAAAATATTTAAAAAAATTGATTTTTTCAAACCTTTATATATTAAAGCTGATGTTTTTATTATCAGTAGAATTTTACACGATTGGGACGATAAAAATGCAATAAAAATTTTAAAAAATATATCAAAATGTATGGATAAAAATAGTGTCTTGCTTGTGTTTGAAGCCATTGTAGAAATAGACAAAATGGATAGTTTAGATCTTTGTTTTCATCTGTTGAATTTTTTAGGTGGCAAAGAGCGTAGTTTAAAAGAATTTGAAGATATTTTTAATAAGAGTAATTTAAAAATCGAAAATATTATCGAAGGAAGTCTTATAAATATTATAAAAGTGAGGAAAAAATGAGGCTGATATACGAAAGTATGATAAAAAATTTAAAGCTTGTCCCAAGTGGCGTGAATGCAAAATTATTATTAAGGCATTCTATCCGTCCTGAAACAAATAAAATGAATGATGAGGTTGATTTTAAGTTAGGATTAACCAGAGAAGGCAAAGAGCTTGCAAGTTATTTTGGTAGATTTTTAGGCGGACATTTGGATAAAGATTTTAAGGTAAATATCAAAGGTGTAAAGTCGAGCAAATCGCCTCGTTGTATTGAAACTGCAAAAAAGCTTTTACAAGGTTATGGTAAAGAACTTCCTACAATAGAAGAAAGAATTCTACATTCTATGTGGATAGAAGATAAAATGAAATGGCAAAAGTTATTTGAGAATTATGATAAAGATTTAAAAATTTTATTACCAAAAATGCTTAATAAAGAAAATTTAGACGGAGTATATCCCGTAAATACAACTATAACAAAAATACTACTAGCTATGAATTTTAAAGATATAGCACAAGGTCCGAAAGATAGCTTATACAACCTCGATGTATTTGTAACTCACGATTGCCTCATTATGCTTTTTTTATCATTTTTGTTTAACAAAACTATCGAACAAATGCTACCTTGGATATATATGCTTGAAGGTTGCATTTTATGGTTTGAAAATGCTGTGCTTTGTATAGCTTGGCGTGGTAATATATATCGTATAGAACTTGAACCTACTATATTACAAGAAATTAAATTGTAGATATATAAGGTAAAATAATGAGATTTTTTATATTAGGAAATATAAATGCTGGAAAGAGCACATTTGCTGAGCATATAAAATTATATCTTAAAAATAAAGGTTTAGAGTATCCTATTTTATCTATTGATAATTTTCGTAGAAAGTATGGAAATGGTAGTCAAAAAAATGAAAATATAGCCCAAAATAAATTTTATTTATCTATCAAAAATACTAAAAATGCCATCATTGAAATGGTTGGATTTGGCAGTATAGGGGCAAAGATTATAGAAAGTTTAGATAAAAACAGTTGTATAATAATATATATAGAAAGTCAGCTTAGTGTTTGTCTTGAAAGATTAAAAAAGAAAAAGAAAATATTAAAAAATATCCCATACCCAGAGTCTATAAATAATATAGAGCAAACTATTCTACATTTAGATAGTTATTTTAGAAGTGGCAAATTGCAAGAAAAATGGAATAATGTTTGTTTAAAATTCTATAAAATAAATACTACTAATAATCCTAATTATTTTATTGAGCGATTACCATTAGAACATTACCATTATTTAAGCGAGATTGTTTATCTACTTAAATATTCAAACTACAAAAAACTCATTTCTTTCGGCGGACTTGGAAGAGGAGATATAAACAAGTTTTCAGATATAGATTTAATCCTTATCACAAAAAAAGAAATTCTATCAGTGTATTCACTATTAAAAAACTTTTTTGAATCTAAAAAAATAAAACAATTTATAATATATACCTTAGATGAAAAAATTATAATAAAAATTTTTAGCCATATTCTTATTGAAATTGCTGTTATCCATAAATTTAGCAAATATATACTATTTTATTATGGTTCAAATATAAAAGATATTTCAAAGAGTATTTTATTAGGAGATGAAAAATTAGAGAAAGAGATAAAATATTCACTTAGATCTTACATTCCAAATACAATAAATAAAGATATTTGCTTAAAAAAGCTATATTATTATCTTGAATTATTACAAAAGGCATATTTGAATAATGATGATTTTAGATTCTATTTTATGAATAATTTAGTTGTGATACAAATCGTTAGATTACTATGTTTAAGGGAAAATATAACTGAATTTCTTTATTGCCCTAAAAATATAAATAAATTACTAAAAAAATATAAGATTCAATCAATCCTTTGGAATATAACAATTAATAAGAAAAAACACATTGATGAGATGTATAAAATTTTAAAAATGTTTGAAGCTGAAATTTATAAGGCAATACTTAATTAAAATGATCTAAGTAAAACAATGTAAAGTTATGATCTTTTTTTGAGATAAAGATTTGAGGTTTCACTTCAAAAAATACAAATTTAGACAAAATATAAAAAAATTGATAAAAATAGGCTTTTTTAATAAAATGTTAATTTGATGAATTTTTGCATTTTTGACAAATAATCATATTTTTAAAACGAAAAACACACTATTTTTGCCAAAACAAAAACTAATCAATGTTTTATTGAAAAAAAGCCAAAAAAATATCCATCAAAAAACTTTTAAAATTGATGATAGAAATCTTGTTAATTTTAATTAAACCATATAAAATACACTTCAAATTGTTTCATCAATTTTTATGACTATTTTTTACTCTTCACACCGATTTGATGATATTCAAAGCCTTTTTGTGCGAGATTAAATTTGTGATAAATGTTGCGCCCATCAAAGATGATGGGCTTTTTGAGTGCCTTTTTAATGGCTTCAAAATCAGGATTATAAAATTCTTTCCACTCCGTTACAAGCACCATTGCATCGGCATTTAATAGAGTCTCATATTGATTTTGGCAAAAGGTAATAGAATTTAAAACATCGCGTAGATAAAATTGTGCTTGTTCTTGTGCCTTTGGGTCAAATGCTTTCACTTTCGCACCTCTTTTTACCAACTCTCGCACGAGTGTGAGTGAGCTAGCCTCACGCGTATCATCTGTTTGTGGCTTAAAGCTTAACCCCCACAAAGCAAATTCAAAGCCTTGCAAATTTTGACCGAATTTTGCCGTGATTTTTTCAACCAAAAGCATTTTTTGTGCCACATTTACTGCTTGCACAGCCTGCAAAATGCACGGAGTGTAGCCCTTATCAAGTGCTATTTTTTCGAGGGCTTTTATGTCTTTTGGAAGGCAACTGCCTCCATATCCACAACCAGGGTAAATAAAGCTATGCCCTATGCGTGTATCTGAACCTATGCCACGCCTTACATCGTTGATATCTGCACCCACACGCTCACAAATTTGGCTCATTTCGTTGATAAAACTAATTTTTGTAGCAAGCATTGAATTTGCTGCGTATTTTGTCATCTCAGCAGACTCCATACTCATTGTAATAAATCTATCATTTGACACAAGAAATGGTGCATAAAGTGTGTGCATAGTTTGCAAAGCCCATTCTTCTCCATCAGTGCCTATGATGATTCTATCAGGCGACATAAAATCTTTAATCGCCAAGCCCTCTCTAAGAAATTCAGGATTTGAAACTACGGCAAATTCAGCTTTAAAGGCACATTTGGCAAGCTTACCAGCTATGATAGCTTTAAGCTTTCTAGCTGTGCCTATAGCAACAGTGCTTTTAACCACGATGATATAGGAATTTGATGAGTTTTTATATCTATTAAATTCATCATTTGGCATACTCAAACATTTAGCAATGTCGCTTACGACTTGACGCACAAAACGCAAATCCGCACTCCCAGCCTCGCCCATAGGCATGCCAACAGTGATAAAAATAATTTTCGAGCTAGAAATAGTCTCTTTTACATCTGTGCTAAAGCTCAAACGCCCAGCATTTACGTTATCTTTTATCATCTCAGCCAAGCCTGGTTCGTATATAGGCAACTTGCCCTGCTTTAAGTGAGCGATTTTATTTTCATCATTGTCAAGGCAAATAACTGAATTTCCCATTTGTGCAAAACACGCCCCAGCCACGAGTCCTACATAGCCACTACCGATGATAGCTATTCGCATAGTTGTCCTCTTATTTTGATATTTTTAGATATTTTTGCGTAAAAGATTATCAAAATGGCAAATTGTTTTTTCTAAACCATCTTTTAATGCGATTTTAGGTTGCCACTGTAATTTTTTTTGTGCTAAGCTAATGTCTGGTTTTCTTTGTTTAGGGTCATCTTGTGGAAGTGGGTAAAATACTATTTTAGATTTTGAATTTGTAAGGGCTAAGATTTCTTGTGCTAATTCTAAGATGCTAACTTCACTAGGATTTCCCATATTTACAGGTCCCACAAAATCATTACAAGAATCCATTAGCCTTATCATCCCCTCAATCAAATCATCAACATAACAAAAGCTCCTTGTCTGCAAACCATCTCCATAAATACTAATATCCTCGCTTTTTAGGGCTTGAACGATAAAATTACTCACAACTCGTCCGTCATTTGGGTGCATACGCGGTCCGTAGGTGTTAAAAATACGCATTACCTTGATATTTAATTTACTTTGTCTGTGATAATCAAAAAATAATGTCTCGGCACACCGCTTACCCTCATCGTAGCAAGCACGAATGCCTATGGGATTGACAGAGCCGTTGTAAGACTCTGTTTGTGGGTGAATTTCTGGGTCGCCATACACTTCGCTAGTAGAGGCTTGAAGTATCTTTGCTTTTACACATTTGGCAAGTTCTAGCATATTTATAGCACCCATTATGCAAGTTTTTATGGTTTGCACAGGATTAAGTTGATAATGTATGGGACTTGCAGGACAAGCAAGATTATAAATCTCATCGACTTTTACATACAACTTGCAAGTAAGATCTTGTTGTATGAATTCAAAGCGTGGATTAGAAAATAAGTGAGCTATATTTGCCTTTGTGCCTGTTGAAAGATTATCCACGCAAAACACTTCATCGCCACATTCTATAAGTTTATCACATAAATGTGAGCCTAAAAATCCAGCCCCACCTGTTACTAAAATCTTTTTGTTTGACATTTTATTTCCTTGTTTTAGAAAGCTCTATCCCCAAAAACTACCGGCATTCAAATTGGTTTTGCTAGGCTCAAAACACCTTAGTAGGATTTTCTCTTACCAACTTTAACAAATTTTTATGAGAATATTGCCTTAAAATTTTGCTCTTGCATCTAAATTCAGTTTCTTTTAAAGTGAAGAAATTTTCTCTTTTAGCCATGAAATTTAGCTAAGCTAAACTTTGCAAAAGCTCAAAAAATCTATATTACATTGATATGATTTTACCAATTTGTGAATTCGTTTTTGCTGTGTTTGATCCTATGGTGTGTTTTCATGCCACAATAGATCTGACTTTCATAAGCCTTCCAATCATCTCCATAAGCCTCCATCTCATTACACTTGACAAACTCTGCACAACCAGCAACAGCTAAGTTGTCGAGCAATGCTTGACAACTTGTGTATAAACGCAACTATTTCGCTTCAATATACTAAATATGGGCATTTTCTTGTCATCCCAACGCCCACGCTTGCCACGAACACGCTTTGCACCAAAATAACTTTCATCAACTTCGATTTCACCACTCATCTTGCTGATTTTTTCGCACTCTTTTGCTATCAAAAGCTTGCTGCACTATTCTATTCACGCAAGGGCGAGAAACCTTGCACAAAACGGCGATTTTGCTTACGCAAATGTCAACACAAAAACACTCTAAGATTTGCCTAAATTTTCGCTCCCAAATGTAGGGCAAAAATATATACTAACATCGATTTTACCAACCTTTGGGCTGTAATTATATCAGCCAAAAGCATCAATCGCCTTTAAAATGATATTGTGTCAAATTAAAGTATTTTGAGCCAATCATTTATCTCAAGTCATCAAAAAAGCCAAAATGAATATGCTAGGTATTAAAAAGATAATACCTAACACAGCCATAATGCCAATGTAGCTTCGTTGTTTATTATTTTGAAGCATTAAACATTGCAAACTAACATAGTTTAATAAAACCATCATAAGATCTGTACTAAAAAAATACAGCTTAAATCTTGACATTATAAGACATTTTAAGATAAAAAATATAAACATTAAGGGCAATGCTCTTATTAGATAATTATAAAAACTCTTAGAGAAAAATTTATAATAAAAACACAAAATAGTAAAGATTAGCATAAGTGCACCGTTTAAAAGCTGCGCAATTATCATATACATACCAGAACTAACACCTCTACCAAAGGTATAAAAGCTTGGATATGTTAAAAGATTAATTAAATAAAGTAGCAGTTCAACAAAAACCAAGGCAACAAAATAGTTTCCATAGCTAGTTAAAAACAGCAATATTGCTTTCATATAAGTTTTTGTCCCATAGAATCTAAGCTTAATAATTGCGGATCGCTCTTTGTATCTTGCCATTTACATTCATATACTTTGCCAAAATCTAACCATTGTGCTTTTGTCGAATGTATATTGTGTTTGGTTCTTTTGTATTTTGTATGTGCAAATTTGATGCCCCTTTTAATCATCGCATTGTCGTAACTGTTATCATTTATATCCACAAAAGCACTTAAAAGGAAATTTTTTAATGCTTCTAATATTGCACCAGAGGCAAAAACATTACCCCAATATATAGCGGATTTTTCAACCTTATCAGCAGATAATTCACATTGAGTCAAAAAATTCTTATACGAATGCAAGGCAAAAGGTATTTGCCCCACAGCATCAGCCCAGTAAGGAATACCTTCCATTGAGACTAGTATATAGCCTTTAGCTCCGTTTTGTGATACCTTCCAATCCCCACTGCCACCACTTAAAAAATCACTATCGTTTCTTTGAATTTCTGCAAACTCCACCACTTCCCTCCAAGTAAAATATAAAACACCCAAGCTTTGACATTCTTGCCTGTCTTTTAACTTTTCATTTACATATAGTAGTTTATGATAATTATCAGCACTTGTTTCAAACCACTGAATGCCTTTGATTGCATAAAGTTCTTTTGCCTTTAATTTAGTTTCTTTTATATTTTTTCTTTAAAGGCTAAAAAGATGAACTCCTTCTTTATTATAAATTTTACTAAGATCTAAACAAAACCTTTTCTACAATGCTAAAAGGCAATAATAAATTACACAAGAGAAAATATATAAAAATAATTACACGAATTTTGATATATTTATACGCTATAAAGAGTAAAATTAAATAAATACAAAGCAAAACGCTTTCATATATAAAAAACACACTCTTAGACACAGTTAATTCTGTTTGCAATAATCCCCATAAATTCTCGTTAAAAACAAGACTTAGATCGCTCATAGCACAAAGACATAAATTAACACAAGGCAAAACAGTAGCAAAAAATCTCCATTTGGCTTTGAATATAAAAAATAATAAAGGCAAAAGAATAAAAACGACCCAAAAAATCCAAAGTTCTATCATTTTGTAAGCTCTTAGAATTTTAATTATTATTTAGCTAAACATATCAAGTAAAATATTCAAGCAAGGTTCTAACATTATAAGACCTAGCTAAAATAATGCAAGAAAAATCTTAAACTGTAATAATAAGCTAAACAACACAAAAAACATATTAAGACTATCACATATTTTCTTTTAAAATAAAAAACAATTCCGCAAGTTGCAAGAATACCAAATATAAAAATTACAACAAAGGCAATTTTAACCATATCTATTAAATATTCAGGATGTAGTATATATCTATATAATCTAAAAATATAAAACTCAAATGCTAAATAAACAATATATCCAAAATATACACACACAAAATATGTAATCAAAAAATTTTTTTTATAAAATATATCAACAAAAATACTTATAAAGCCACAAATTACACATAGTTCTATAGGATCAAAAGAACTAAGAGTATCATAAAATAAATAGTTTTGTATAAGCAAAAATAGACAGATTATCCAAAACAAGGCTATACAAATTTTAACAACTAAAACCATTTTTTACTTGTTCATTCCATTCACTAAGATATTTCTTAGCACAAGAACAATGAAGCTAAAACATACTATTAAAAAATAAATTAACGAAATATTTCTTTTAATATAAAATCTATCCATTAGTACACTAAGACAACCCAAAAAAATAACACAAAATACAATCCAATGTTTTAAAAATAATACCTTGACACTTTGCTCATTATGTATCAACTCATAGACAAAAGCATACATAGCAGTTATCCAAAGTAAGGCTATACAAATTTTCACAACCAAGATAATTTTTTTACTCGTCATTATTAAATTCCATGCATTGTTTTGTATAGTAATCATCATCGCATTTTACAGTTATGCCACTTCTATATTTAACAATCAAAGCAATTTTGCCTTGATTTTGCAAGATCTCATCTTTGTATTTTTCTACATATTCTAAAAATACTTTAAAAAACTCATCATTATTTTTCCATAAATCAATACACCCAGCA
>NZ_QHLI01000047.1 GCF_006864425.1 Campylobacter troglodytis
ATTAGCCAAATTTAAAGGCTAATAAAGAAAATTTTGTCCTTCACTTAAAAGAAACAAAATTAAGATGAAAAATTTAGGACAAAATTCTCATCAAAATTTGCTGAAATTGATAAGAAAAAATCATATTTAAAGTATCTTGAGCCAAATTTATTAAAGTTGCTAAGAGAAAATCCTGTTAAGTTGTCTTGAGCCTTGTGATCTTGCCTTTGCTTTCTTTTTTCCTTTAAATTTATACACTTGCTCTCTTTTTCTAAATCTTTTAAATTTATACCACTTATGTGAATTTCAAAGTTTCCTTCATTGCTAAATGTGTCTACTTCTTCTTTCACTCTTATTTTTATGCCACAGCAACTGTAAATTTTGTTTGGTTTTAAGGTAGTTTGTAGGGTGTAGGCTTGTTGCTTGGCATTATGGTGTAGGCTGTGTTTGGCTTAGTTGACATCTTAGCTCCTCACACCTTCAAATTTTATAAAAAGAATTTTGGCAAAAACTAAGTTGTTTTATGTGCTTAGTTAGTATCTTTGCTTTAATCGCCAAAAAACCAATCAGCTTTAAAAAATCCTTGTCCCTCTGCTTCAAAAATAATGCTTATAGTGTAATTTTGCAAAGTTGCAAGTTCCTCATCGTCAAGTGCGTCTATGAAGTAAAGAAATTTTTTGTGTGTTTTGCTCACTTTTGCACCAAGTATGCTACTTATAGATTTGTCTTGCTTGTTGCTATATGTGAAATAAGCACATTTTGGACTTATGCGTGGTTTTTTGTCGTTGTCTATGTGGAGTATGAAAAAATCAGCATTTGTGTCGCCAAAGCTTAATATAGGCTTCATTGTAGGATAAATATGTGTTCTTTTTGGAGTGGGATTATATATCCAAAAGGTGTGTATCTTAGCTTTTGAGTTTTGCATAGAATAACACGATTGATAGTTCTTTTGAAATGCCAAATCGCCATTTTTCATCACAAATTCTGGCACATATTCAATCTCGCAATTATCATATTTTGCATTATAATCTTTCTTGTGAGCACATGTCTTTATGCGAGAAGTAAGCGAATCATTTGCACTTAAGTATAAGCAAATAGATAGCACTAAAATAAACAACCTCATATTATTCCTTTATAATTTGAATTGTTCCTACATATTTGTCGTTTTGACTTAGTTGATTTGATATAAGATATTCATATAACGCTTCTAACGCTTCCCAATGTTGTGGTGGCACTGTAACACAGCCATCAGAGACTCTACCTGTATGAATATAGCGTGAATTATCGCCGTATTCTATGGCAAACCAAACTCCATAATATTTAGTTTGTTCTGCATAGTGGTTGGAATAATGGTGCGGAAAATCTGGAGCAAATATTTTATATATGATATTTGTTGTTTGTATGGGTTTATCAAAAATAACTTCAATATTTTTGTTATTAAATATAAGATTTGCCTTTGATTGAAAATTGTTGCTGTATGTTAATATCAAACTTGCTCCGTTAGCAATATATGGTTTCTTTGTAGTTAATTTATCAATATTTTTTGTTGACAATCGCACTGCTTTTCCTTTTAGAAATATATTTTTTCCATTGATTAATATTTGTGCATTGCCATTCATTACTTTAAATAATGTGTAAGCACCTTCCTCTTTTAATATTTGCAATTTTGTATGTTGTGGCAATGATACTCGTACATTTTCATACAAAAAGTCTAACCAACCGTTGTTTCCAATCTTATCCACATAATAATATAATGCTATCTTCACCACACTATCTTTATTAGTAGTTGTTCTTGCTTGTGTTATGGTATTGTTCATTTTATTTCCTATCCTAAAATCTCAATATTTAAATTTTGTGCATTTTGAGTATAGATTCTTTGTGTGTAGCCATTATTATCTGTGATTCCTTCATATTCTATGCCGCACTCTGTGGAAATTTTGTATGGTATATTTGGTAATCCACAGCCATTGTCATCTACTATTTGAAACGCTTGATTATATTCGCCTTGATTTTTACCGTCTTTGCTATGTCCTATCCCCTCCCACTCTCCTAAAAACCTCAAAAGCACTTTAAATTCAACAGTAATATATCCTCTATTTATATCATCATTTGTGAGTTGAATTTTTTGTGAGGCTTTGTTGTTTGCCTCGTTCTTATTTATCAAGGGAATAAAGGATAAATTCAAAAAGCAAGGCTTGATTAAATTTTCTTTGGCTTGATTTATAAGATCTTTGCTTAAATTTGTTTTGATGGTCATAGCGCTATCTTCTAATTTTGCTATGCTTGTTTCTTGTGAGTGTTGATTATAGCAAAAAATGGGTGTATCTTTTGTGATTTTTCCCTTGCTTTCTTTTTCAATTTCTTTTAAAATTATACCACTTAGGTGAATTTCAAACTTGAATTTCAAACTTGCCCACTAAATTTATACTATTTATGTGAATTTCAAACTTGCCATTATTATTTCCCTCATTACTGAAAGTATCCACTTCTTTTTTAACCCTTATTTTTATTCCAAAGCAACTGTAAATTTTGTGTGGCTTTAAGGTGCTTTGCAGGGTGTAGGCTTTGTTTGGCATTATGGTGTAGGCTGTGTTTGGCTTAGTTGATATCTTGGCCTTTCTCATCTTCAAATTTTATAAAAAGAATTTTAGCAAAAACTCGCTTAATTTATGTGCTTGGTTGGTGCTGCACTTACTTAAATATTTATGCCTTTATTTTGTCTTAGGTAAAATTATGATCCTGTCTTATATAAAAACAGTAATTTGCTAATTTTACTATAAGCTCATCATTTTGCCTTATGCAAAAATGATTTTTTTCGTCTATATTGTATTTAAATTTATCTTGCTCCTTGCTAAACTGTCTCTGAGCATCCTTGTCTAGGTCTATTTCATTATTAGAATGCAAGGACGAGATCTTAGGCTCCTTTGCTTCTAAATTCAGCATAAACAACTCACTCTCATCATTTTCTTCTGTGTTATCCAAGAAGATCTCATTACAAAAAGAAGCATCTATTTCATTTCCCTTTACAGTTACTAGATACAGATAAGAATTCTTTGGCTTTGTTAGTTGAATTTGCTCTTTTAATTTTTGGGCGATGATGATTAAGATGTTTTGCTTGAATTTTGCGCTTTCATTAGAGGAGGCATAGTTAGAACCATTTAAATCACTGCTCTTATATACATTTTCACTGTTTGAAATGCTTTGATTGAAACGAGCTTGCAAGGCCTTTTTTATTTCATTGTAATTTGTGTTATCTATGAAGTAGATATTGTGAGGCTTGAAGCGGTGTTTTGAGTTTATATTTTTATCATTATGAGATCTTGAATTTTCTGAGATAAAATACTCAAAGTCTATTCTAGCTTCAAATTTAGCCCTTGGAACTAATTCGTCTAAATACTCAGTATAAAAGCTTAAAAGCTCTTTTAAGGATTTAAGCTCATTGGGGTTTATATACAAAGAGCGGTAGATTGAGTAGTTGGGGTTTGTTTTATATTTTGGCAAAATGCTATTTTTATAGGCATTTGCTTCTTCTTTGATAAAATAACTTATTGTTTGTTCTTTATTTATTTTCACCTTTATTTTTTCAAGCTTTTCAAAATACTCCAAATAACTTTGTTTTGTTTCATCAAGCAAATTCAAAACCTTAAATATATCAAGGCAGGTGTTGAATTTTTCACTTTCAGTTTCTAATTCTTTGTCGTTTTTGTTTGTGAGATTAAAGATGGCTGCTTGTAAAATTCTGCGCCTTGCAATCTTATTGCTACCTAGCTTATACCTTAAAATCGCCCAAAGCAAGAATCTACTTTTAAATTCAAATGCCTTTTTTAATAACAAGGCATTATCCTTTTTTGCTAAGACAAAAGTAACTCTCATTAACTTCAATCTCGCTACTCATTTTAGAAAGCTTCTCACATTCTTTAAGGGTTAAAATGCGAATTTCTTTGAAAATCTTACACAAACTTTGATGACGAATTTGACAAAAGCGTTTTTTGCCTATAAATCAAAGCTTCTTGCAAAGTGAGTGGCCTAAAAGGCGAAGCAAAAACATAGTTCAAAATTTTCCCAAATTAGATCTGCGAAATTAGGAAACGGATCTTTGTTTTTCATAGGACCTAGCTTAAAAACACTTTGCTTTAAGTTTAATTGAGCCAATTTGACTTTGTAAGATCAAAACCCTTTATTAAAATTTGTGTTTCTAAGAGAGTTTTTCTTGCAAGCTTTGTAAATTTGAGGCTTTAAAAAAGATGCGTGTTCTTTTTAAATTCACAGTTTATTATTGTGAGCTTTTAAAAATTCAAGGCCCTATTTAAAAAGCTGGGCTTTTGAATTCTTAACAGTTTTACAAAAAAGCCCTTAAATTCAAAGGCTTTTAAATTTAACTGTGTCCTTCTAAATACTCCTTAAAGGCCTTGATGTTTTGAGGTAGGGTGGGGCTTATGCGAAGAAGTCTATGCACATTTTCATAAAAAAAGATCTTATTTTCCTTAAATGCCTTTGTGGCTTTTAGGGCTGGATTTTGCGCGATTAAATCATCTACGCTTTGAGCTTGTATGCCTATGATGATGAGGTTTGGATCTTGTCTTAGTATGTATTCGTTTGTGATTATGGGTCTTTTGATCTTGCTTGTGGGAGTTAGGTTTTTAACCCCTATAAGCTCTAAGATGTCAGCTATCATTGAGTTTTGAGAAAAGGCCATTAGGGGATTACTTGAAAATAAAAAGATCCCTCTTTTCTTAAGTGGATTTTTTTTAAGCTCGTTTAAATCAGCCTTAACCTTTGCTATTAGCTCTTGTCCTTCTTTTTGCTTATCTAGGATTAAAGCTAAGTGAGTGATGTTTTTATACATATCTTCAAGCCTATCAGCACTAAGATATAAGGTATTTATGCCAAGTTCTTTAAGCCTATCCTCAAGCCCTATGGAATAAGAGCTTAGAATTACTAAGCTAGGCTTAAAGGATAGAATTTTTTCTATGGAAGGATGAGAAAAACTACCAACTGAGGGTAATTTGCTTGTTTTTTCCTCAGGGTAAATGCTACTTTTTTGCAAGGTGGCAATGGCTTTGATGCTATCTTGCGCCTTTAACATATAAATGATCTCCACACTAGCAGGATCAAGTACAACCAAACGGTGCTTAGCTATACAAAGACTAAGTGCTACAAAGAGTAGGCTAAGAATTTTTTTCATTTTTTCTCCTTTATGGGTATGATGAAGATTCTTTCATCTTTTTTGATGATCTCGCAGTTAAGATCATAAATTTCTTTTAGGATCTCCTTTGTGAAAAGCTCATTAACACAGCCCTCATAAAGCAGCTTTCCCTCTTTTAAAAATAAGATCCTCTCACAAAACATAGAAGCCAAATTTAGATCATGAAGTATGGCTACAACTGTCAGCTTTTGCTTTTTAAGTAGGCTTTCACAAAGGCTTAAAAGCTCGATGGCATAGTTCATATCCAAGGCTGAGGTTGGCTCATCTAGGAGTAAAATTTTAGGCTTTTTAAGCAAGGCTCTTGCTAAAAGCACCCTTTGAAATTCACCCCCACTTAGACTTAAAACACTTCGTTCTAGAAACTCCTCTATGTAAAGTTCCTTGCTTATAAGCTCAAGCTCCCTTATATCTTCTTTCGTATAGCTTGAAAAGGCATTTTTAAGCCCAGCATACCTTCCCATTAAAAGCACATCCTTGACAAGCAAGGGCAAGGAGAGGGCGGATTTTTGTGGCACAAAGCCTATAAGCCTTGATAGTTCTTTTAGATCATAGGCTTTAAGATCCTTGCCAAAAAAAGAAATTTGCCCTACCTTAAAGGGCAAGATAGAAAGCATATTTTTAACAAGTGTGCTTTTGCCTGAGCCATTTGGTCCTAAGATGCCTATAAATTCACCTTCCTTAACAGTAAAACTAAGCCCTTCAAGCAAGGACTTTTTGCCATAAGAAAAGCTAAGATCTTTAAGCTCTATACTCACAAAAAGCTCCTTGCTCTAAGTGCTAAAAACAAAAACACAGGCGCTCCAAACAAAGCAGTGATAATGCCAATGGGAATTTCAATGGGTGCAAGGCTTATCCTAGCTAAGAGATCACAAGCTAGCAAAAAAAGCCCACCAAGTAGGGTGCAAAGTGGCAAAACAAGGGCATTGTCATAGTTTTTTATCATAAGCCTAATGATATGAGGCACTATTAGCCCCACAAAGCCTATAAGCCCACTAAAAGCCACTCCAAAGGCTACTGCTAATGATGATACTATTAAGAGATTTCTTTTAAGCTTAGGTGCATCTACTCCTAAATTCTTAGCCTCCTCATCCCCACTTAAGATGATATTTAGCTCATTTTTATGCACATAAAAATACCCCAAACAAAGAATTAAAGGAACTAGCAAGATCAAAACCTTATCCCAAGAAGCAAGTCCTAAATATCCCATAAGCCAAGCCATCACCTTAAAGCTATCCTCTCCTATATAATAAATAAAAAAGGAGGTAAAAGCACCCAAAAAAGAAGATATGGCTATGCCTATTATCAAAAGCGTTGCTATGCCTGATCTTTTTGAGAATTTAAAGATAAGTAGGGTAAAAAAACAACAAAAAACAAAGCCAAAAAAGCCAAAATAATAATCAGGAATTTTAAGCATATAAGCACAAACAGCCCCAAAGGTGGCAGCTGAGGCTATGCCTATGATATAAGGATCTGCTATGGGGTTTGCAAATACTGTTTGAGTTATGACACCAGAGCTTGCAAGGAGCATTCCTATTAAAATAGCCATTATGGGTCTAGGCATTCTTAGATCAAAAACTATGGTTTTTAAAAGCTCATCATCTGTAAAAAATGCCAAATAAAGTTGCTTTAAGGACAAGGTTTCATCCCCTAAAATAAGGGCTAAAAAAATGATTAATACATAAGCAAAGCCTATCAACAAAGAACTTAAAACTATCTTAGAAAGCATTTGATTCCTTAAATAATTTATAATCTGCAAGGTGTTTTAAGAGTGCTGATTTTATCAAATAGGCTTTTATGCTTTTTTTAAAAAAACATTGAGCTTTCATTCTAAGCCTTTTGCGTCAAAAAAGCCTAAAAAATTCAAGCAAAACTGTGAATTTTTGTGATATTAAGCTTTTTCCTTGCTAAAATCCCCATAAGGCAAGAAACTAAGAGCCTATTTTGAATTTGCAAAAAAATGCTTTGAATTCGCAAAAAATGTTAGTAAAAATTCACATAGGGCCTAAATTTCATAAGAACTGCAAAAACAAGCTTGATAAAATTCAACACTACAAAAATACAAATTTTATCTTTTATTTCTTTAAACAATACTTATATTTTTAATTGTTCTCAAAAATTTCAAAATACTTGAATTTTTAAGATAAAATTCAAGCAAAGCAAGTTATCATTTCATAAACAAAAAGGAGCAAAGATGAGCTTTGAAAGCATTATTACTCATATGAATGAGCATCATAAGGAAAATCTCATAGATCTAACCAAAAAATTTGGCTCTGTTAATGAGGTAAAGACAGTTGAGTTAAAGGGCGTTGATTATGAGGGTATGGACATACTTTATAATGATCAACAAAGTTTGCGTATAGAATTTCCAAAAAAGGCTAACGAGGATACGCTCAAAGATGCCATTATAGAACTTTGTATGAGCGTTAAAAAGAGCCTTGATTATGAGGCTGTCAAAAAGGAGCTACAAGAATTTAAGTCCTCCTTTGGCTCTGTTTGTCTTGGCACTTTAAGCTCAAAGGGCGAGGTTTTATGCTCTTATGCACCCTTGATTAAAGGATCAAAGGCAGATTATATATACATAAGCGAGATTAGCGATCATTTTGCAAGTATAAAGCATAATCCAAACAACATAGAAGTGCTTTTCTTAGAGGATGAAAGCAAGGCTGCAAGTGTGATTTTAAGGAAGAGATTGCGTTTTAGAGCTGAGGCTAAATTCATAGAAAGAGGGGCTGAATTTGATAAGATCTATGATGAATTTGAAAAGCAAACAGGAGGAAGTGGGGGCATTAAAACCATAAGAACTATGCTTGATTTTCATTTAATAGAGCTTAAATACAAAGAAGGAAGCTTTGTCAAAGGCTTCGGACAAGCCTACAAGGTCTTTGAAAATGGAGATATAAAGCATCTTGGTGGAAAAAGCCCTCATAAGATGCCTCATAAGCATTCTTAATGTATTTTTGAATTTATATGCTTTAATTTGACCTAAGATCATTTTAAAGCATATAAAAAGAGTGGCTTTAAAAGCTTTTCTCTTTTTGGTAGGAGGTTTAAAATCTTGCCCTTTAAGCTTGTTGCGCCTAAATTAAACTTAGTGGGATTTTCTCTCATCAAAATTTATTAAAATTGATAAGAAAAAATCTTGTTAAGTTTAATTGAGCCTAATTTTTAATTTACACTCATAAAAAGTTCCAAAAAGTAAATTTAGGCTTGAATTTTAAAAAAATTCAAGCAAAATTAAGCTCAAATTTGAAATGAAAAAATTCAAGGCTATGAGGCAAAAACCGTTTGATTTTAGATAAAATGCCATTTATGAAAGACTGTGATAAAATTCAAGCCCCACATAAACAATTTTCATCAAAGCTAAGCCTTAGGGCTTTAAAAATTCACAAAAAAGCTAAAATTCACAAGCACTAGCAAGCTTAGCAAAAGCACAAGGTTAAAATATTCAAAGAGAATTATTTGAAGCTTTTTTCAAGCACCTTGTCTATTATGCCGTAATCTTTTGCCTCAGTTGCACTCATAAAAAAGTCTCTGTCTGTATCCTTTGCGATCTTGGCAAGTTTTTGTCCTGTGTTTTTGGCTAGAATTTCATTTAGGCTTTCTTTCATTCTTAGGATCTCTTTTGCCTGGATTTCTATGTCTGTTGCTTGTCCTCTTGCTCCTCCTAGGGGCTGATGTATCATTATGCGTGAATTTGGCAAAGCAAAGCGCTTACCCTTTTCCCCACAACTCAACAAAAAAGCCCCCATAGAAGCAGCCTGTCCTATGCAAATTGTACAAACGCTTGGCTTTATGTAACTCATAGTATCATAAATGCTAAAGCCACTTGTGATGACACCGCCTGGGGAGTTTATATAAAGATAAATATCCTTGTCAGGATCCTCAGCCTCTAAGAATAAAAACTGAGCCACTATGCTAGCAGCAAGCTCGTCGTGAATTTCTCCGCTAAGCATTACTATACGATCCTTTAAAAGCCTTGAATAAATATCATAGCTTCTCTCCCCTCTGCTTGTCTTTTCTATAACATAAGGTATATACATTGTTCTGTCCTTTTTGTGAATTTAAAGTTTTTAACTTTGCTTTTTTAAAAAAGCATTGATTTTAGCATTTAAGTTTGAGCTTTACTAAGCTTGTTTTATCCAAATGCTACGGTTTGAGCTAAAAAGCTAGCTAAGATCCTAGCAAGAAACTCTTCAATTTTAAATTTTTAAGATTTAAACCTCTATGACAAATTTTAAAACACAAGCATCCTCTCAACAAGCTTTGAAGCACTAAGCACCTTCTCAAATAGATAAAATCAACCTTTTCTATAAAAGAGCCTTTTTTACAAAAGAACCCTTTTTTAAAAAAGAAGCCTTAAATTTTTAAGCTTGATTTTTTGATTCTTTTGCAAAAAGCTGTTGATTTGTCATCAGTGAGCCTGTAAGCGAAGAATTCATTAAATTCAAGGTATTTCTCCATAAACCTTGTGGATTTTTCGCTATACTCAAAATGACAAATATGGCATTTGATTTAAAATCAATAAGCTTTTTAAAATAGATCCTAATTTTTATATAAATTTAAGCCTTTGAATGATTAGAATCTCCCTCAGTATTTTGGCTTGTTGTAGCCAAGTCTTTATCAGCATCTGCACTTTGGATCTTTTTTGGAACAAAGATGTCGTTAAAAAGCTTACTTTCGATTAAAGACATCTTAACAGCTGGCAAGATGCCTTGTTTTCGGTAGCTTTCAAGCAAGGCCTTTGGATCTTGTCCGTAGCGGTAAGCTTCAAAATACACAGCTTGCACCACCTCTTGATCGCTCACGCTAAGCCCACGAAGCCTTGCTAACTCATCCACTATGAAGGTGAATTTCACGCTCTTTGCTGCTTCTTCTTTATAGCTATCCCTTTTTTCTTTATACTTCTTGCTATCATTTTTTAGCTCTTCAAGTTCTTGTTGGGTAAAGGTGCTAAAGGCGTTACGAAACTGCACATCTGTTTCTTGTTCTACAACGCCCTTTGGAAGATCAAAATTAAACTTATCAATCAAGGCCTCAGCAAGGCTTTCTTTTAACTCATCATTTATGAGCTTGTAAAGCTTGTCATTTGCTATTTGCTCGCTTAGTTTTTCTTCAAGCATTTTTTCTGTGGGAGTTTCTTCATTTGGCAAGAGCCTTTTTAGTATGTCGCTGTTTAATTCTGGGAGTTTAAGCTCTTTGATTTCGTGAAGTTTAAGCTTAAATATAGCCTCTTTTCCTGCTAAATTCTTGGCATTATAATTTTCAGGAAAGCTTACCTTAATGTCCTTATCCTCTCCTTCTTTCATACCTATCATACCCTCTTCAAAGCCTGGTATGAATTGTTTAGAGCCTATTTCAAGCGTGAAATTCTCAGCCTTTCCGCCCTCAAAAGCCACCCCATCCACAAAGCCTTCAAAGTCAAATTTTGCAAAGTCCCCTTCTTTCAAGGCTCTTTTTGTGTTTATGCGTTGGGCGGTGGCTACTGATTTTAAAAGCTCTTTTTTCTTTTCATCGATTTCTTTTTGTTCAGCCTTTGGGGGCGTGAATTTGGGGATTAGATCCTCATATCCTTCTAATTTCACCTCAGGCTTAAAGCTTAAAATAAGATCAGCACTAAGCCCACCCTCAATCCTTTCAAATTTTTCAACATAGGGCTCAGCTACAAGCTCCTTGTTTTCTTTTTGCAATTCTTTCAATGCCAAGCTTATGGCATTTTTTAAAAGATTTTGCTCAGCATCTTGTAAAAGTTCTTTTTCATATCTTTTAATCACCGCACTCACAGGCACCTTGCCAGGACGAAAGCCGTCCATTTTGATGTTTTTACTTGCCTTTTGAGCTAGGTTTTTTACCTCCTCATCAAGGCTAGTTTTTGGTATCTCAACAGCTGCACTAGCATTGATAGAGTCTATTTTTGTAGCTTTAACTTGCATAACTTTTGTCCTTAGTTGCTAAATTTTGCTTAAAAGCATAGCAAAAATTTCTTTACGGTTTGCGAAAAATATTACATTTGTGCTAAAATTCACAGTTTATTGAGAAAATTCGAGGATAAAATGCAAGCTAAGATAGAAGAGGCTATAAAAAATATACTAAGTGCCATAGGAGAGGATCCAGGCCGTGAGGGATTGGTGCTTACTCCACAAAGGGTTAGCAAGAGCCTTGAATTTTTAACAAGTGGCTACAAACAAAATGCAAAAGACATATTAAATGAAGCCCTTTTTGATAGCTCAAATAATGAGATGGTTTTGGTGCGAGACATTGAATTTTACAGCCTTTGCGAGCATCATTTGCTGCCTTTTTTTGGTAGGGTGCACTGTGCTTACATACCTGATAAAAAAGTAATCGGACTTTCTAAGATTCCTCGCCTTGTGGATATGTTTGCAAGACGTCTACAAATTCAAGAGCAATTAACAGAGCAAATAGCAGAAGCCATAAGCGAGTTTAGCGGTGCAAAGGGAGTTGGGGTGGTGATTGAAGCAAGGCATTTGTGCGTTGAGATGCGAGGGGTGCAAAAGGGCGGTGCTACCACTACCACCTCGGCACTAAGGGGGGTTTTTTTAAAGGATGAAAGAACAAGAAAGGAATTTTTTTCTTTAATCAATGTAGCAAAGCAGGTGAGGTTTTAAATTTGATTTTATGGCTAAGTTTAAAGGAAATTCACTAAATTATCAAATTGCGTGAATTTTTTTAAATTTTAATAATATTTGGCCTCAATTAACTGAGTGCTAAGTATAAAATTCAAGGCTTTTAGCCCTCAACAAGTCCTCCTTTTAAAAAGCCTTAAAATGACAAGCTTATGTCAGCAAGGTTTTAGCCCAAGATACTTCAATAGGATTTTGGCTTTTCAATAAATTTTGATGATAATTTTGTCTTAAAATTTTGTCTCAATTAGGTTTTAAAATATCTCTGTCAATTTCGCCAATTTGTTTTTCTTTGGGAATGCTCATAAAATGAAAGACAAAAATTTTCTTTTCCACGAAATTTGGCAAGTTTAAGCCTTTCAAACCTCTACTACTCAGTTGCAAGAGTACGAAGCAAAAAATTCACAGTCTCATTAATAGATTTTGCCACTTTGCAAACTCGTTTTTATAGTGTTTTACTCTGTAATGTGCCTTTGTTCTTTCTTGTAAAATTACGAGCAAGGCGAAGTAAAACATACTTTAAAAATTCACCTAAATTAGATCTGAGAAATTCTAAAACTAGGTTTTGTTTTTCAGAGGCATTAACTTAAAAACCATTTAAACTTAATTGAGCCATTGCGTGAATTTTTTTAAATTTTAATAAAATTTAGCCTCAATTAACTTAAGCATTAAAATTCAAGGCTTCTAGCCCTCAACAAGCCTTCTGTAATTTTTAAAAAGCCTTAAAATGACAAACTTATGCAGACAAAGTTTTTATCAAAGTATCTTTAAAAAGTTTTGCAAAAGCCTATTTTTTTGATAAAATTCACTCAAATCTTTTAAGGACTGTTTTGTTTGTTTTTGTTTTAAGAAGGCTTTTTTGGCTTATTTTCTTGCTTTTAATGCTTAGTTATTTATGCTTTGTTATGATCTATCTTAGTAAGGGTAGCGTTGCTTATGCGAACAGCCCTCAAGCTCTAAGCTATGAGTTAAGATCAAGAATAGAGACTAATTTAAATTTAAATAAACCCCTAAACGAGCAGTATCTTTCTTGGCTAAATAATTTTTTAAGAGGGGATCTTTCTCATTCTTTAATCACAGGCGAAAGCGTAAATGAATTAATGGCAAAGGCCTTGCCAAACACCTTGATCCTTGGCTTTTTTGCCCTTTTTGTGCTTTTCATAACAAGCTTGTTTTTAGCCATTCTTAGCGTCTTTTACAAGGATACACTCATAGATAAGTCCTTAAATTTCATCTCTATGAGCTTTCTTGCTACTCCTAGCTTTGCTATTAGTTTGGGGCTTATCTTGGTTTTTGCCGTGTATTTAAGGATTTTGCCTAGTTCTCAGGTCTCAGATCTTGGGCTTGAAGATGATTTATTTAATAGATTAAAACACCTCATACTACCCACCCTAGCCCTTGTGCTTGCACACTTAGGAGCATATTTACGCATTTTTAGAACCATCTTGCTTGAAGCCTTAAATCAAGGCTTTGTTGAGGCCTCTCTTGCAAGGGGACTAAGCAAAAAAAGGCTATATTTTAAGCTTATCTTAAAATACTCCTTGCCTCCCATACTTGTGTATTTTGCAGCAAATTCAATAGCCTTTTTGGTAAATACCTATGTTGTAGAGGCTGTTTTTAGCTATGCAGGAATAGGAAAGCTTGTGATTGAAAGCATTATTTTTAAGGACTATCCTGTGAGCTTAGCGATCATTATTTTTAGCCTTGTTGGGGTGGTGGTTTTGAATTTTTGCACCGAGCTTCTTGCTAATTTGCTTGATCTAAGGAAGAGCTATGCTTAGATTAGCGCCTCTTGTTTTTTGCCTTTGTTTTGCCCTTTTTGTGCCTTTTTTTAGCCCATATGATCCCTTAAATTCAGCACTTGAATCAGCCAAACTAGCCCCAAGCTTAGTCCATCTTTTTGGCACAGATTTGCTTGGACGAGATCTTTTTACTCAAATTGCCTATGCATTGAGGAATTCTTTTTTTGTTGGCTTTATTTCAGCCTTTTTAACGGTTATTTTGGCCATACTTTTTGTCCTTCTTGCAAGATGCTTTTTTTATAGCTTTTTTATAAGAAGCCTTGATGCCTTGCTTGCCTTTCCTAGCTTGCTTTTGGTGATGTTTTTTCAAAGCCTTTTTGGGGGATCATTATTCATACTTTGCCTTGTCATAGCCCTTTCTCATTTTGCCTTCATAGCAAAGCTACTTGATAGCGAGTTAAATACCCTAATGAAGAGCGATTTTTATCTTTGTGCCATCTTGCTTGGAAGTTCTAAATTCAAGGCTTTTTACAAGGATTTATTGCCAGCTTGTGTGAATTTATTAGTGGTGCTTTTTGTTTTAACAGTAGCTCATACCATAGGAAATGAGGCAACTTTAAGCTTTTTTGGTCTAGGGCTTAGCCTAGATGAGTTTAGCCTTGGAAGGCTCTTAGATGATGGAAGTAGAGGGATCTTCATAGGTGCTTGGTGGCTCATTTTTTGGCCTGTGCTTTTTTTGCTAATGCTAATCTTGCCCCTTTTATCCCTTGCCTCAAATTTGCAAGATAAACTGGGGGTGAGTATTGCTTAGGGTTAAAAACTTGAATTTAAAAACAAAGGAAAAAAGCCTTTTGCAAGGAATTAGCCTTGATTTAAAAACAAACCGCGTCCTTGGCGTGCTTGGACGAAGTGGGGCTGGCAAGAGTTTGCTTCTTAAAAGCTTGATTAGGCTTTTAAACAAGGATCTTATTTTAAGTGCTGAGGAGTTAAGTGTAGCTGGGCTTAATGCCTTGAATTTAAGCTCTTTAAACGAGCTAAGAACAAGGGCTGGCTTTATCTTTCAAGATGCAAGGGCTAGTTTTCATCCTATGTTTAATATGGGCGAGCTTTTTGATCTGCATCTTAAAGAAAGATTAAGCCTTAACAAAAGGCAAAGAAAAGAACTGTCCTTTAAGTGGCTTGAAAATTTGCAGCTTGACTGTGAGCTTATGTGGCATTCTTATGCCCATCAGCTTAGCACTGGAATGGCTATGCGCGTGCAACTTGCCTTGATCCTAGCCCTTGGAGCGAAGATTTTGCTTTGCGATGAGCTTACAAGCTCTTTGGATCAAACAAATACCAAGATCATCATCTCAATCTTTAAGGAGCTAAAAAAAGAAAAAAGCATAGTTTTAATCTCACATGATCTTGATCTTATAAAAGAATTAAGCGATGAGATCATAGTACTTGAAGAGGGTAAGATCGTAAAAAAACAAGTGCGAAGGATTTTTTCTTGCTTGCAAAAGCTGATTATTGTAAGACTGTATTAGGGGAAGATTATGCTTTTAAGGGTTAAAAATTTAAGCAAAAGCTATAAATTTAAAAGGCATTTGTATTTAAAAACCGAGGAAAAATTGATCTTTAAGGATCTAAGCTTTGAGCTTGATAGGGGAGAAAATTTGCTACTTTGTGGGGAAAGTGGGTGCGGGAAAAGCACTGTGGCTAAGATCCTTGCTATGCTTGAAAGGCCAAATTCAGGCGAGATCTTCTTTAATGAAAAAAATCTTCTTAATCTAAACTTTGAAGAACAAAGAGCTTTAAGAAAAGAACTTTCTTATGTTTTTCAGGAGCAAAAACTAGCCTTAAATCCTCACAAAAGGGTGCTTGATCTGTGTTTGGCTGTGTATGAGAATTTCAATTTAAAGCCAAATTTAAAAGAACTTGAAAGCCTATTTGAAACCTTTGAGCTTGATTTTAGCCTAGCAAAATTAAGATCAAATGCCCTTAGCACAGGACAGGCCCAAAGGATAGGACTAATTCGCTCCTTGCTTTTAAAGCCAAAGCTACTTATCCTAGATGAGTTTAATGCCCCACTTGATCTTCTAACTAGCAAGAAATGCCTTTCTTATCTTTTATCCTTACAAGATCAAACAAGCTATATCTTCATCTCCCACCAAGAAAGCCTCCTTCGTCCCTTTTGCAAGAAAGAACTTAAACTTAATAAAATTTGAGTAAAATAAGCCAAATTCAAAGGGGTAATTATTTCCTTTGCTTGTAAAGGTTGGTAATTTGCAAAGTTGAGTTGTTTTTGCTATATTTTGCAAGCTCATAAGAAAAAACGATTAACAAAAAAAGGGGGAAACAATGACTAATAAAAAAATCAATTACGATACTTTCAGTGAACGCCGATTATTAAATAATTTAGAGAATGCTAGAAATAAAATCTCTACTTTATCTAGCAAGATAAAGGCACTAGACAAAAGACGTAATGTTTGGATTTCAAAGGAAGTTGAAATCAAAAAGGCATTAGCAAACAAGTATATACCAAATGACGAGACTATAAAGGCTTTGCAAGAAAGCATGTCCAACGAGGGACAAGGCGAGATTATCGAAGCTGACGAAAATACAGCCTTGAATTTTCATAGGCAAATGAAAGCAGAGCTTGAAAATGAAAGTTAGGTTTGAGAATTCTTACAAACGAGACTATAAAAAGGCTATGAAACAAGGCATTTTAGGCGATAGTGAATTTATCGAGCTTGATAAAATCACAAAAACCCTAATAGCAGGGCAAGCGCTTGATCCAAAATACAAAGACCACGCACTACAATTTGACTATAAGGGGTGCAGAGACTGTCATATAAAGTCTGATTTAGTGCTAGTGTATAGAATAATTCTTGATACAATCTATTTTGTGAGGATAGGCAGACACCAAGATATTTTTAAAGGCTACTAATGGGCAAAATGAAGCCTTATAAAAGCGGGGCAAATGCCTTGTGTTTGCTTGATTTGCCAAGTCTTAGGCATAAAAATTTGTGCGAGAAATTAAAACAAAGCGAAAATTTAAATATCTCTTGTTTAGAGGATGTTAAATTTAATGCAAAGCCTTATAAATGCGAAATCGGCTCGGTTTCTTTTGTGCTAGGGCTTTTAGCAAGGCTTAGCTTTGATCTTTTTAAAGAAAGGCTAACTCTTACAAAAAAGTTTAAAGCTAGCGATCTAGCCGCTATAAAATCACTTGATGAGGGATATTTAAGTGCTGAGGCTTGTTTGGGCGAGGAAGAGGGGCTTGAAATCCTTGAATTTTTAGACAAAAAGGCGAAATTTTTAATCTTTGATGAGAATTTATTAAGACATAAGGACTTTAAAAACATAGCCTTTTTGATGGGCTTTTTGTGCGAAAATTTTAATTTAACCTTGGCTTGTAGCGATGAGAATGTCAAAGAAATTCAAGGCGGCGAATTTAGCGAGTTAAAAGAGCTTGACAGTTTTGACGGCTTAGTCCTTTGCCCCTTAAAAAGCGAGAATTTGCTTTGCTCAAGGCAGTTTTTGCAAATTGCAAAAGTGCAAGATGGAGATGAGGTGGAAATTAAAAGCAAGGATTTCACGCTTAAAAGCAAAATTCAAGTCGATGAAAACTTGCAAGGCACTGTTGGCTTTTTGGATTTTAAGCCGGGAGGCTATGACTTCGTGCAAGTTAGCATAAAAAAGACAGCAGCGACTTTTGGCATTTTTTGAACTTTGTGTGAAAATAATGCCAAAGGGGATCAAGGGGGTTTTCCCCTTGCAAGATATAGTAAAAGGAAAAAAATGCTTGAAATTTTCATAGTTTTATTTGTGTTAAGCACACTTTTAACAAGCTATTTAAGCCTAGCTTTAAGAGGTGTAAAAAGGCAAAACGAGGGTTTAAAAGATAAGATAGCTCAAAAAGAAGCCTCTATTTCAAAAGAGCTCTTAGAAAATGCCTCGAAGATAGCAAGTTTGCAAAGTAAAATTTCAGAAAAAGAAGCTTTTATCTCTCAAATGAGGGCTGAATTTAACGAGCAAAAAGCCTCGCAAAAAAATGAATATCAAGCAAATTTAACAGGGCTTGAAAAAAGATACAAAGAGAGTTTAAACGAGCTAAAAAAGGAGTTTGAGCTGAATTTACAAAGGCAAAATTCAGCCTTTTTAGACCAAAACAAGCTTATGCTAAATGAAGAGGGCAAAAAGATGCTTGATGAGATTTTTATGCCCGTTAAAAAAAGCGTTAAAGAGTATAGCGAAAAGCTAGCAAGTAACGAAATAGCCTTGCAAACAAACATTAAAAATATGTTTTCTTTCAGCCAAGAAATAGGCAAAAAGGCAGAGGAATTAGCCCTCATCTTAAAGGGGGATAAAAAAATTCGCGGCAATTTTGCTGAAATGCAGCTTAAAAATGTTTTAGAGCACAGCGGGCTTAAATTTGGAGAGCAGTATAAACTACAAGAACATTTCAAAGACGAAAACAAGGGCTATTTTCCCGATGCTGTGGTGTATTTAGACAAGGAAAAAAGCATTATCATTGATGCTAAATTTTCCTTGCCAAGCGATTTTGACTTTGAGGAAAGGGGGGAGCTTTTATGCAAGGAACTATGCGAAAATTTAAAAGCTCGCATTGATGAGCTTGCCAAAAAGCCCTATGCTAGCTTTGATGCAAACACCTATGATTTTATCTTGCTCTTCATTCCTTATCAAAACATACTTGATTTAGCCCTTGAGTTTGAGCCAAATTTATATCAAGAAGCCTACAAAAAAAAGATTTATCTAACCACGCCTCACACGCTTTTTATGGCACTAAACACCATAAATATCTCCTGGCGGCACATTCAAAGCGATGAAAACATAATGCGTGCCTTTGAGGAGCTTGGCAAATTTTATGATAAATTTGCTGGGATTTTAGATAGCTTTGATGCTATCAAAAGAAACACTAATACGCTTTTAAAAAATGTAGATACTATGCAAACTCAGCTTGAAGGACGCGGGGGGCTTGTATCAAAGATAGAAAGGCTTAAGGAACTTGGAGCAAAGACGAACAAAAGGCTTGATAAGAGGGCTGTGAAAAGGGGAAAGAATTTGCTTGAAATGGATGAGGATTTAAGCGAAAATTTGCAAGAAAATTCACAGATTTTAGACGAGAATTCAAATAAAAACTTAAACGAGGAAAAAAACGATGAAAGCAGTATTTAAAAAGGCTTCAAGCCTTGATAAAAGGGCTATTGATTTAGGGCTTGATGAGCTTATTTTAATGGAAAATGCGGGTTTAAATTTGGCAAAGATTGCAAAAAAAGCACTGCGAAAAAAGGGCATTAAGAGGGGGCGGATTTTAATTTTACTTGGGAGTGGAAACAACGGCGCAGACGGGCTTGTAGCAGCAAGGCATTTAAAAAACGCATTTTGTTTTGTGGTAGATAAAAATCTTAAAAAATCCCCACTTTTTGAAAGGCAAGAAAAAATAGCCTTGAATTTAAATGTGAATTTTTTAGACAAAAAGCCAAATTTTCAAAGCTTTGACTGCATAATCGACTGTATATTTGGAGCTGGCTTAAATAAAGACTTAAACGAGAATTTAAAGACGCTTTTAAGAGAGGTAAATTTAGCAAGAGGCATAAAGATAGCTTGCGACATCCCCACAGGGCTTGGCTTTGAAACTTGCTTTAAGGCTGATATAACTGCAACTATGGGCGTTATAAAAGAAATTTTGCTTGAAGATTATGCCAAAGAAAGCGTGGGTAAGATTAAATGCGTGAATTTAGGGCTACACTCAAACAGCTACAACAAAAATGCCTTGAATTTATTAAAAAATTCACAAGAAAGTAATGAAAATTGTGTGAATTTAGGAAAAGACTTTGTGAATTTAAAGGGCATTTTGCAAGGGCTTAAAGAAGATGAATTTTCAAGCTTTTTGCTTGAAAAAAAGGATTTAGTTTTAATTAAAAGGGGCAAAAACTCAAACAAGGGCGATTTTGGGCACGGCTTAATTGCCGCAAGTGCAAGTGCTGGGACTTTGGCAGGTCTAGCAGCACTAAATTTTGGCATAGGGCTTGTGTCCTTGCTAAAAGAAAAGCCCTTCTCGCCCTTGATAATGCAAAAAGCTAGCATTGAAAGCAGCGTGGAAGCTGTGGCTTTGGGAATGGGGCTTGAGGATTTAGGCATTTTAGAAGAGCCTTTTTTAGAAAAAATCCCTGTGATTTTAGATGCAAACTGTTTTTTAAGCGAAAAAATTAAGCCCTTTTTGCAAAGACAAGATGTGGTGCTAACCCCTCACCCAAAGGAATTCACAAGGCTTTGGAACATCGCATTTAACGAAACAATCACCGTGCAAGAACTTCAAAAAAACCGTTTTGAATTCGTAGATAAATTCACAAAGCACTTTAAAGCCGTGCTTGTTTTAAAGGGTGCAAATACCATCATCGCTCAAAATGAGTTAAAATTCATAGTAAATCAAGGCTCATCCGCACTTGCAAAGGCAGGTAGCGGAGACGCTCTGGCTGGAATGATATTAGCACTTTTGTGTGCTAAATTCACACCTTTAAATGCGGCTAAAAACGCCGTTTTAGCCCACGCTCTCATTGCTAAAAAGTATAAGCACAACGCAAATTCCTTTGACGCATTAAAACTTATAAAGGGGCTTAAATGCTTGTGAAACTCGCTGTGCTTTTTAGTGGAAACGGCTCAAATTTAGAAAATCTCATCAAAAAACTACACAAAAAAAGCTTTGGCAAAAACGAGTTTGAAATAGCCCTTTGCCTTTGTAATAAACACAATGCTTATGGGATAAAGAGGGCTAAAAAACTTGGGCTTGAAACCGTGATAATAGAGCATAAAAACTTTGTAAGCCGCGAAGAATTTGACTCTGTTTTGGTTGGTGAAATTCAAAAAAGTAAGGCTGATTTAGCCGTGCTTGTGGGCTTTATGCGCATTCTAACTCCCATTTTTACGCAAAATATCAAAGCCATAAACATACACCCCTCGCTCTTGCCACTTTTTAAGGGTGCAAATGCCATAAAAGAAAGCTATCAAAGCGATATGAAAGTAGCTGGCATAACAGTTCACTGGGTGAGTAGTGAGCTAGATAGTGGTAAAATCATAGCTCAAAAAGCCTTTGACAAAACTGAGAATATGAGCTTTGAGGACTTTGAGGCTAAAATTCACGCCCTTGAACACGAGCTTTTGCCTGAGAGTATAAGAAAAATCTTTGAGTGAAGCGAAGATATGGAGTTTTAAATTTAGCTTATTTTAAGCAAAGCTTTTTTTGTATTTAATTCTAAATTTTAGGCTCAATTAAACTTAAACCAAATTGAAAGGTTTTTAAGTTAACGCCTATGAAAAACAAAAGTCCGTTCCCAAATTTCGCAGATATAATTTAGGGAAATTTTGCGTTATTTTTTACTTCGCCTTACGGCTCGTAACTTTGTAAGAAGCCCTTGATTTAGAGGCGAACAAACGCTCAAATTCGCCAAATTGCACAACAAAGTTTGTGCAAAATTTTCAAAGAAATTCGCATTTTAATCGCAAAAGAATGCGAAAAAATCTCTAAAATGAGTGGTAAGATTGAAGTTGATGAGAGTTATTTTAGTGCAAAAATAGTGCGTGGTAAGCGTGGGAGTGGGGCTGGTCGCAAAAGTTTTTACTTCGTGCTATGCGTCTTGTAATTTTGCAAGAAGTAGCAAAGGCACATTATAGGGTAATGCAAACGAGTTTGCAAAGGGACGAAATCATATCAACGGAATAGAGAACTTTTAGGGCTTTGCAAAGTTTAGATTAGCTAAATTTAGGGGCATAAAAAAAGAAAATTTTGTTCTTCACTTAAAAGAAACAGAATTAATACGAAAAATTTAGGACAAAATCTTTATCAAAATTTGTTAAAATTGATAAGAGAAAATCCTATTAGAGTATCTTGAGCCATAAATAAAGCAAAAGTCTTAGAATTTTCTCAAAAGTAAGCTGTTGTTTTATCTAAAAAAGAAGATAGTCGCCTTTATTTTCATCTTAAAAAGGATTAGTCATAAAATTTTTATTCAATAATTTAATAGTCATTGTTATGTTTGCTACTCTCTTACACGCTAATTGCCAAAAAAAGCTCTTTGATTTAACTGTTATGGAAGGCACAAGCACGGAGGAGATCTTAGAGGAATTTGCTTTAAGATGTGATTTTAGCA
>NZ_QHLI01000048.1 GCF_006864425.1 Campylobacter troglodytis
TTCTAAGAGAAGTAAAAAAAACTATAAAAAAGCCCATTCGTTATCTTTTTTTGTGCCTTTTAAGTTACTTTTCTAAAAAAACTCTAAAATTTCACTTAGCAAAATCATAACATATTTTTTACAAAAAATTTCATTTTTTTGCATTTTTTTTTGCAAAAAAGCATTTAAAGCCCTTTTAAAGCCCTTTTCGTGTGTTTATTTTGCATTTTTACCTTGTCTTTTGTCTTTTTGTTGTAATAAAGAAATAAGATAGAGAGCCTTTATTATAAAATTTTTGCTTTGCCTTTTACATTTTTACATTTTTTCATTTCCTTTTTGAAAAATGTGTTAAGCCTTGCAATTTTCTAACAAAATAAAGCTTTTTCATTTTATTTTATAAAGCATTGATAAAAGAAGTATTTAAAATTTGCGTTATTTTGTGGGGTGCGTGGATATTGTAAATATAGGGGGTTATAAAAAATGTTAGTGGGGGGGGGTGCTTGACTTGTGTTGAATTTGTCAAATTGTGGGGTGCGTGTAAAAAATGTTTCAAAACATAATAAAAAACATTTTTTAGATAGATGGTATAAAAAGCTTATTTATGAATGTGTGGTGTGGTTAGCGTGTTAATTTTCTTTTATCTTTTTAAAAATTCGTGTGTTATTTTAAAATTATTTTAATTAAAAGTAAATAAAATTATTTATTTTTAATTTAAATATTATTTATTTCTTATGTTTTTAACCCTTTTTTTGCTTTTGTTTTTTTGCAAAAATTAAATAAAAAATGCAAAAAAGGATTTTTAAAGATGGCTATTGATAAAAAAAACAAAGAAGAGATTAAAATTTATTACGAACTAAACAATGAAAAACCGAAAGATATCGCTTTAAAATTTGGTATTAAGTACCGAACGCTTATGTTTTGGATCAAACAAGAAGGCTGGATTAAAGGTAAACATAAAGAAAATGTAAAGGTGGAATTAGTACAAAATGAACTTTTGCAAAAAGAACATTTTTCTTTACAAAATGCTACAGCAAACAAAATTAAAAGAAAGTTAATTGATAGCATAGGTAACAATGATTTAAATAAAATGCTTTTAAATAATATGCTTGAAAATACTACTGATAAAATCTTGCTTGAAGCAATGAGCCTTAACTTCATTCAAAAAAATATTACGATGGCCGCTTTAATAGCAAAAGACGAGTTAAAAAGAATGATCGCTTTACGAAAAGATAACGAAGCTAATCCTTTAATTGTTGCAAGTGCTGAAAAAATGGCTAAAATTTTTAGTGATATGCAAATTTTAATTTATGGTAAAGAACCTATAAAAACGCAAAATATAGATGATAAAACCGATTTTTCAAAACTTTCAAGTAGCGAACTTCTGGCTATCATAAATTCAAGTGATAAAAATGAAAAAGAAGGCTAAAATATGTTTGTAGCAAATTTAAGCGGTGGACGTGATAGCACCGCGATGGTTATTAAGTGGTTAGAGTTAAAAAAGCCGCTTGATTATATTATTTTTTGTGATACAGGCTTTGAATTTGTTGAGATGTATGAGTATATAGACAAATTAGATAACTATTTACAAAAGCATTTTAATAAAAAAATAACAAGGCTAGATGCTAGTAAAGAGATTGAACGATGGGCTTTTGAATACCCTATTACAAAAGGTGTAAGACAAGGGCGCTTAAGGGGCTTACCTATGATTTTAAGCCGTGATTATTGCACTAGAGAAACAAAAATTAAACCTACCCAACAATTTGTTAAAACAAAAAGTCCTAACAAATTTAAAAATAGCGTTTTGATAGGTTATACTTACAATGAAGTTAAAAAAGGTCGTAATAGCAATTTAAGCTATGGTGTGAGTGTTTATCCTTTGTACGAGTGGGGATGGAATGAAAAAGAAGTAAATGATTTTTTAGAAGAAAAAGGCATTATGAATCCGCTTTATAATCATTTTGAAAGAACTGGTTGCTTTTTTTGCCCTAAACAAAGTACAAAATCTTTTTATATGCTTTTTAAACACTATAAAAAGGAATGGGAGCTAATGAAAGAGTGGGAACAAAGAGCAAAAGAACTAAACTGTGTAAATCAAAAATGGCTTCTTAAATATACTTTAAACGAGTTAGAAACAAAATTTAAAGATAAAGCTAATGTTTTGTTTGAAATAGAAGAAATAAACTTTGGTTATTTTGAAACTTGCTTTTGTAAAGGATGATTTTTTCTCTTTCAAATTTAAAAACAAATTCAAGCCTTTTAAAAGCTTATTAAATTTTAGAATAAGCAAGTAAAGCAAAAAAGTATGATAAACTTATGAAAGATTTAGAAAAATAAGCTAATTTTATTTATTTTATCATAAAATTTAAGCAGTGTTTAAGTATATTTTGCTAAAATTTTAAGTGGGGTTAGCCAAAGCAGGGCGGCAACCCTGTGAGGCTAAATCTTGCCCCAGAATTGAGGTGAGTTTGAATGTCATCACAACTTATATTCACAGTTATTATACTCCTTTGTGTAATAATTGTCAAGGCTCACTAACCTTGCCCCGCAAAAGCGGGGGTTTATGAGTTTAAGCCCTGTTTTAAGGGCAAAACACATGCAAAATGAAAATATTTCTTCTAAACTCGTTTCAAAATATATAAAACAAGCAGGCTTTAAATCAAAAAGCGAGTTTGCAAGACAAATGGGCTTTACTTCAAACGCCGTTCATTTGTGGGGTGAAAAAAACCCCGTGCCTTGCTATTTTTTCAAGGTTTTAGAATGGGCAAGTAAAGCAAAAAAGTATGATAAACTTATGAAAGATTTAGAAAAATAAGCTAATTTTATTTATTTTATCATAAAATTTAAGCAGTGTTTTATTAAAAGATTAACAAAATTTCATAAAAAGCGGCTTGAATTACCCTTTACTATGTCAAGCCGCTTTTTATGAAATAAACACTTTAAAAAAGTTTTTTAAAAAAACAAATTACTTTTTAAAATTTTAAGTTTCTTTGTCTAACTCTTTGCGAATTTTTAAAAAATATCTTTGTAAAAAAAAAAAAAACAAAATTCACAAAAACAAACTTTTTTTTATTTTCAAGTTTTAAAAATTGAATTGCAAAAGAAATTCAAAAAAACATTTTAAAATTCAAGCTTTTAAATTTTAAATTCAAAAGAAAAATAAAGATTTTTTTTAACCCTTTTTTTAAAAATTCAAAAAAGATAAAATTGCTTGTTTTGTTTCTTTACAAAACATTTTTTTTCTTTCTTTTCTTTTAGCGCTCCTTAGTTAGTGAAGAAGGCTTTTTAAAAGCCTTCTTTATTTTTTCTTTACAAAATCATTAACTTAACTTTTAAAACCCCTTTAAAATGCTTTAAAAACACTAAAAACAAAAAATTAATTTCTCTTTCTTTTTTTTGAAATAAAAAACTTTCAAAAAAACTTTTTTTAAAAAAAAATAAAAAAGTTTTAAATAAATTTAAAAAACAAATTCGCAAAATTAAAAAAAAAGAAATTTTAAAAGCCTTCTTTAAAAATTTTCAAAAAGGCTTTTTAAAAGGAGGTTAAAAGATATTTCAAGGTAGAAATTCAAAAGTAAGAAATTTTTAAAAGATTTTTCAAGCTTTAAATTTTTACAAAGTGAAAACAAAAAAAAAGTATTTTTTTAAAAAAGCTACTTTAAATTCAAAGATAAAAGCAGTTTCAAAAGGGCTTTTAAATTCAAGCTTTTAAGAAAAGTTAAATTATAAAAGCTTGAAATTTTACATTTTCAAAAAGCCTTTTTAAAAGCCTTTTCACTCGTCTGTCCACTGTATTTCTCTTAACTCTTTATGTGTTTTTGCTTTATCAACCCTTGCCTTTAAAACACCGCATTTTTTTATCATAGCCATCTTATAAGCTGATCCATCTGCATAAACCTTTTGAATTTGGGCTGCTGTGTGAGGTAAATTTGCCTTAGTGCCTATTATTTGGCCTTCTTCATCTACCTTATAGCACCTTATAAATGCATCTTGATTAGCTAACATTAATCCTAAGTAATTTATTTGATCTTCTTGTTTTAAATCATAAGTGTATATTTCACCTAAAGCGTCGCTTGTAAAACTTGTTAGTCTTTCATCGCATTTTTTGTTAATTTCAACTATCTTATAATGAGCTTGTAAATTTAAGGCTAGTTTTTCGTTAGCTTCTAGCCATTCTTTTTCTTCTTCATTTGTTTCTATAAAAGGTGCTTTTAGCTTTTTGCTACTTTTTACAAAAACTAGATCATCTTGAGTATCTACTAATTCAAAATTTCCATCGTGCATATCTACGAAGTCAACACCTTCTATCTTGTAATAATTCATTTTTTATCCTTTTTTGTGTTTTTGTTTTAGCCTTTTGCTACTCTTTCATTTTTACTTGAAATTAAATTCAAAAAGCTTTTTAAAGAAATTCATATATTTTTATTTAAATTAAAAAGTTTAAAAAAGTTTAAAACATTCTCACTATCCTTGTGCCTATGCTGTTTCCTATTCTTTCTATATTTGCATTAGTAGCTGTTTCAAAAATGCCCGCTCGTGTATTATCTGTCCAAGCACCCCCCGAGATATACCCCGCATTTACATTTAAGCTTTGCCAAAACGCATCCCTAAAACCGTTTACCCCTACTTGTCCGGCTATCCTTGTAGGATAAAAGAATAAATCATTATCCCATGCAACATTGGCTATATTTTGTCCACCTATATTTTGATTAAGCGCCTGTCCCTTGTAAGTGTAATGCATAAAATTAGGATCATATGTACCAGCTGCGCAAGTGCTTGTGAAAATCTGACCGTTTTGTAATAAAAAACCTTGACAATTTTCCCAAACATTACCCCATAAATTTTCATATCCTAAAGCCTTTACTGCGTGTTTACCATCCGTCATAAATGAGGGGTTAGTTTGTTTTATAATCTCACTATGTAAACCATATTTATTGCTAAGCCCTGTTTTTGAAGCACCGCTCATGCTAACAAGTCCTTTACCTATTACTCTTTGGCTGTCTATATCTTGGTAAGTTAGCAAAAAACACGCCTGCAAATAGCTTCTTTGATGAAAAGAAATTAAGAAATTTCCATAGTTTACATATGTAGCCCTTGCCATCCTGACAAATTGGGTTAAAGTAGTATTTACCTTTACATTTTGATTACTTAAAGAGTATAATTTGCCTGCGAACTCACTAGCTTCATAAGCTCCTATGTAAATTTTTCTTGGTGTTCTTGCAGCATGTTGAAAAGCCTTATATGAAAAGCCTTCTTTGTTAAGACTTGTTGTAAATATAAGCTGGGCCGTTGTATCGTTAATTCTTTGTAGCTTTATTCCACGCAAGGGCTGTGCTATCATTACATTATAACCCGGACTTGTTATGTAATTTCTCGCATCCGACCCGTCTTCAAATTTTTCATAATCATTCGGATCAAGCTTTTTATACTCGCTTCCATCTGCTTGTAAAACTACTGGATAAACCCCTAAAAACTCTTTTAAAATTTGATCTCTGCTTGCACCTTTTGCGTCTAAGAAAGGGGATATTATATTTTGTGCTGGGGTATTATTCGATATGAGGCTGTGTAAACTTATTTCAATTCCCATCTGCACTTCATTAGGATCAAAATTCACATTTACGCTTTTTAAAATCTCACTTGCTGTTTCTTGAGTCTTTGTTTTGATTTTGTTTTCGATTTCTTCTTTGTTGTATGTTTCATCTTTTAAATAACTTGTTTCTTTTTCGCTAAATTTTTCATCTGCCTCTTCTTTTGAATATGTGTTTTCTTTTGTAAAATACTTTTCGTTGGCCTCTTCTTTTGTGTAGAAATTTTCACTCAAAGAATTCAAAGAAGTTTCAAGCGCTTGAATTTTTTCTAGCAAAACTTCATTATTTTTTAATTCTTCTTTTAAAGCTTGTAAATCGTTATTTTTAAACTCGTTTAAAAGCTCATTTGCTTTTGTGTTGAATTTTTCATTAGCCTCTTCTTTTGTGTAGAAATTTTCTAATTGTTCTTTCCTTGCAAATTGTGTTAAATCTCTTAAAAAATCCTTTTGTGAAATTAAAAAATCAAGCTCATTTTTTAACTTCTCTTTTTCTTCTCTTGTGAGGCTGTGTTCATCTTTAATAAGTTTCTCACTTAAAGCCACTAGCTCATTTTTATCTAGGCTTGATAAACTGTAATTAAATCTTGTTTGTAGCAAGTATGAAATTAGCTTATTTAAAAAGGCCTTATTGCTTAAATATATTTTTTCGCTCATTTTATCTTACCTCATAAATGTTATTAATCTTTTCTTGTCTATTTTGTAACTTTGTCTCGTAATAATCTAACTCTTTCAAATTCTTTAAAGCATTTGAAATTGAAGTGATTTCATTTTGTAAGCAAATTGCTAAACAAGATAAAGCATTTTGAAAACGCATTTTTTTAACCTCACTTGTTGAGAAGTGAAAATTTACTCTTTCTTGTACTAATAAAGAAGTCTTTTCATATAAAGATAAATCAAATTTTTCACTTTTAAAGTGGTTATTTAAAAGTGAATTTAAAGTGTTTGTTAGTTCTTTTTGAAAATGTTTATTTTCTAAAAATTCAGTTTTCAAAAAGCTAAGATCGCTTTTACTTAAAATCTCTTCTTTGTGTTCTTCTAAAAACTCTTTTAATTTTCCTTCGTTATCCTTGCTAATTTCTAAGCATGAATCAAAGTAAAATTTATCAAAGTTTTTAACTGTTTCTTTAATATAATCTTTTGCTTCTTGTGTAAATTCGCTTATATCTAAGGCTTGAATTTGTTCTTTTGCCTTCTCTTTGAATTCTTGTTTATTGTCTCTTAAAAAGGCATTAATTGCATTTTGTAGCATTAAAAGCAAAGAAGAATTATTTTTTAAATACTCTTTCAAAAAAGGCTTTAAATCTTTTTCATTTAAACCTTGTTTCACTTCTTTTTGCACTTTTTCATTAATGAAATTTTCAAAAAAAGCTTTTAGCTCATCTTGTAATACTTCTTTTTTTTCGTTTACTTCTTTTTCAACTGACAAAGAAATATTTTCATTAATTAGCTTTTTGCTATTTTCTAAATTCTCTTTAAAAGAGTTTGAAATTTCATTAAGTTCTTGTAATTTTTGAGTTAAAAGCAAGTTTAATCCTTTTTTTTGAAAAAAGCCTTTTAAGAGTGCTAAACACTCTTAAAATTCGGCCATAATTTCACTAGGTAAGAAGTAAAGCACCCTTAAAACTATAACGCCGCTTGTTTCTTGGTTAAGTTTTAGAGTGATTATTTCTTGTTTCTTTGTAGCTGTGATCTTGCTTGAAGCATAGTTTGTTTTTTGTGTTATGTCTAAAAGCTCAGAAAAAAACTTTTCATCATCTTTTAAACCTATATTTAAAGTGGATCCTATTTTTGCACCCTCTAAAACCTCGACATTCACGCTTAAAATCTCCGCCCCACTTGGCAAAACTACCGCTTCGTAACTTTGATCTTTTAGATCCTGTAATTCAATTTCTCTTTTTGTTAAATAAGAGATGAATTTTACTCTTTGTTGTGCCATCTTAACTCCTTTTTATTGTAAACTTGAAAATATGCCTATAACTGCATAATCAGTATTAGCATAGGGACTTAAAAAGCCATCTGCGTGTGATTCAAAGCGTCCTTTTGCTATTGCCATCAAGCGATCAACGCCGCATTGAATTTTACGTCCCATATCCGCCGCTTCATTAATGTAAAAATTAACCTTCGAATCTCCGGCCATAATCAAAGCGCTAGCACCTATTAAATAGCCTATTGATAAAGGCATTTTGTCTGAAGCATAAGCGGATGGGGGTGTAATTGTTTTGAAATTTTCTGGGTTGATATTGTCAACAAATTCGCTATCGCTAACAGTTGAATTTATCATTCCCGGGCTTAAAGTAGACCATGTACCCATATCAATAATAGGGCATCCATCTATCATACCAGCTAGGCCTGTAAAAATGCGGTGTGTTTCGTCTCTAGGGCTTTTATCTTGCATCTCTTTCCATTCTGGATCACTTCTTAGCTGTTGTATTTGATAACTATCAAGCAAAATAACATAAGAGTGATAAGAAAGATTTAGGCCTCCTTCTTGTGTTTTTGTTGATTTTATAGGCTTAATGGGAAAAGCGGGTTTACCATTGAATTTTTGCCCTGTTTTAGCCATCAAAATAGCCCTTTGTATAGCTTTAACACTCATTGTATCATCAACTTGCACTTTTTTAGCTGCTTTACTTACTGTTTCTTCTTTGCTTGTATCTTTAAAGCCTTTTTCTTTATCACAAATTACACAATTTGTAATATCATTTGATAAAGCTGCAAACAAAAAGCGATCCCGCTTTTCTTCTATCCAAGTGGTTAGACTGTCGATCGACTCTTTCAAAAAATCAATTTCTTTTATAGCTTGATATTGCTTAACTTCGCTTTCAGTGGCATTAGCTACCAAGCGAGGATACACCACTTGAGAAAGTATTTCAAGTTTATCTAAATTTGTATCTAAATTCGCATTTCCTATCACCCCTCTTCCTTGTAAAGCTGTTTTTAAGCGTGGACTTATAGGCTGTGATTTTTCGGCCTTAACTGCTTTTATGCCCCTATTTTCACCACTTCCCAAAAGAGGCAAAAACTTACTTTCTTCCCAACTTGCTTTCTCTATTTCGCGCGAAATATGCACTGTTACATTAGGATCACCGCGCCATCCACCTAAATTAATTTGATTAAGATTTGTTAAAGACATTTTAAACTCCTATTTAAAAATTTAAATTCTTTCAAAAGGTAAATCAAAGTTCTTATTACCTTGTGAACCTACTTGCGACGGTATACCGTCAATTTGTTGAGGCAAGTTCTCATCTCCTTGCTGTCCTTGCTGTCCTTGCTGTCCTTGCTGTCCTTGCTGTCCTTCATAAATACTTTGATAAATTTTATAAAGCTCTTCAAAGAATTGATCAGGAGGCAAAGAATCTAATTCTCTTTGATACTTGCTAGGTAGCTCCTCACTGTAAAATTTCATCATAGCATCTAAATCTGCTTCTGGATGTGCTTGTAAAAAGGCTTGAGCTGCTTGATCGATATTGCCTTGAGTTTGTTTTGTTTGTATATCACTTCTTAATTTATCTCTTTGTGCAACCTTAGGGCTTATGTTAGACTCTAAGAATTCATTTTGCATTTGTAAGATTTTTTTGTAAAACTCTTCAGGCTTTTCGAAAAAAAGTTCTTGTAAATTTTCATCAGTTTTTTGCACACAGTATTTAGCAAAATCACTCTCTAGGCTCTCTCTAGCTTGTGAAAGTTCTTTTTCAATAGCTAGAAGTTCCACCTCTTCGTTTTTAGTATCAAAAGGATTAATATTTTGATCCATTTTTACCCCCTTTTTTAAAATTTAAATTTGTTCTTGTCTTAATTCTTGTAAGATTTCATCTTTGAAATTGTTTAATTCTTCTTTGTGTTTTTCTAAACTGCTTTTAATTTGAGAATCAAAAAAATCAATTAAATCATTAATTTCAATTAAATTGTTTTCGTGTTCTTTAAACATTAAAATAATTTCTTGTAATTCTTGTTTTTTACTTTCAATTTGCACACTTAGTTTTTCAATTTCGAAATTATGATCCTTATGTAGATCTTTTAAAAGTTCGCTTATTTCATAAACACATAAAAGAGTAGATTTTACTTGTTCTATAAAAAAATCATTATCTAAAGCATTTTTTACCTTTTGATTGATTTCTTCACTTGTATATTTCGTCTTTGTTTCGATTTTTGCCTTTTGTTTTTCTTCACTTTCATTTTTTACATTTTCATTAAGTGAAATTTCTTCTCTTGTGTTTTTTTCTACTTCTTCATTTAAAAAATTTCTTTCTTCTTGTAATTCTTCACTTTTTGAATTTTCTTTCTCTAACTCTTTGCTGTTTTCATTTTCTTCTTCATTACTTGAAATTTCTTTTTCATCTTTTAAAGCATTTTCATTTTGTTCTTTTTCTTCTAAAATATACATTTTAAAATTTCCTTTTTAAAAAATTAGCAAAGTTTAATGAAAATTAAAATTCAAAAAAAGGGTTAAAAAATATTTTTGTAATAAGAAGTGTTTTTTTAAAAATATTTTAAAAGTCCCTTAAATTTTACTCTTTCATTATGTTTTCAAAACATAATTTATTTTCGCAAAATTGTAAAGCCTTAATTTTTTCAAGCTTATTTTTTAAATCCTTATAAAAAGAATAAAGGCTTATAAATTCAGTTATAATTTCTTGTTCGTTTTTAACTTCTTTTAACTGAAATTCTTTAATTTCTAAAAGCTCATTAGGTATTTTTTCTTTTACATATTCACTTTTTACAATTAAAGAACTTTTAGCGCATGAGTTTAATGCTATCATTAAATAAACGAGTGGAATTAGTATCTTTGCTATTCTTAACATAATTTAAAGCATCCTTTGTCTTTTGTAGAATTTTTAGATCTTCTTTGTGTTTTTGTTCTAAAATTTCTTTTTCTAATTCGCTTCTTTGAATTACCTTACTTAAAGTAGCATTTAATTCTTTATTAGCATTTATACTTAAACTTAATTCACTTTGTAACTTTGAATTTTCATTTTTTAAATATAAAGTATAAGTTAAAAACAAAGAGAGAATAAAAGCAAAAATGAAATAAATTTTTAGCATTTTTTATCCTTTAAAAAATCATTAACAAAACAATAAAAAACAAAATAAATTCACAGACAAGAAAAAAAAGAGTGAATTTCAATAAATCTTTTTTCATTTTAACACTTTGTAAATTTTAAGCCTTGCCTATCATATCAATTATTTCATATTTAACATTTTTCATATCATTGCCTTTAAAAAGATTGTAAAAGTCTTTACAAGCGGCGCGGCTGTTTGAAATTTTTGTCTTTTCTTCATTTATAGCATATCCCAAAAGAGGACATCCCAAAGTGTGAGTTTCATCATTACCCCAATGTATCAAAACATATGCACTTTTAGGTACATTTAAAGCCTCATTTGATAGCCTCATCATTTTTTGACCTTTATAATTTAAAATTCGATCAAGTATAGGGTTAAATTTAGGGCTGTAATATCTGTCTATTTCATAAATACCAAAAGGGATCGCTAGATCTTGACCCCTTGCACTGCCTATTTTAGGATTTTCCAAAATATAGCTTTTAAATACTCTTTCATCTTTTTCATTAAATACTGAAATTACTCCGGTTGTAGCTTTTTCGTTTTGCCATTTTCTAATTACTTGTATTAACATAGTTAATCCTTTTTTTTTCTCTAATTTTAATTTAAAATATAAAGCAAAAAAAGGATTAAAGATTGAATTTAAAAGAAGCTAAAAAAGAATTTGCTATAAGAGAATTAGCAAAAAGAGATTTAAAAACTTTTCTTTTGCTTAAATGGCAAAGATACAACAAACAATATTTTATGGATAATTGGCATTTTGATTATATTTGCAAGATTTTATCCTTAACTTTAAAAGATTATGCTAATTCTTACAATGCGCCTTTAATTACGCGTTTAATGTTAAATATGCCTCCATCTTATGGCAAAACTGAAGTTATTGCAAGAACATTTATCGCGTGGGCTTTAGGACGAGATAAAACAAGAAAATTCATTTATATTTCTTATTCAGACGAGCTATGCCGCAAAATTTCTAATCAAGTAAGGGACTTGATGAAAAGCGAATTTTACACTCAAATTTTTAATGAAAAAGCGGTATTTTTACAAGATAACAGCGGTGAATTTGTCTTAAAAGAAGGTGGCGGACTTTTTGTAACGACCTTAAAAAGTGCAATCACAGGTTTTCACGCGCATTCCATTTTGATTGACGACCCAATAAAAGTTAGTGATATGAGTTCAAGAGTTGAAAGAGATCGCGTAAATAATAACTTCAAAGAAAGTGTTTTAAGTCGTTTACAAGATAATTTTTCAAACATTACGATTTTAATGCAAAGACTAGGTTATGAAGACTTATGCGGCTTTTTGTTAAACCCTAAAAACTACGAAGAAAACATAATCAAGCAGTGGTATCAAATTTCACTAGAAAGTTTAAACAAAGAAGCTAAAAATTATCAAATTTTAGATTTTTCTTATTTTCGTAAAGAAAATGAGCCGCTTTTTTTTCAAAGACACAATAAAGAACAATTAGACTTTTTGAAAAAGCAGATGGGAGATGACGAGTTTTCTAGTCAGTATCAACAAATACCCCAAGCTACCGAAGCAGGCTTTTTTGAAGCTGTGAATTTTAAAATCATTGCAAGTTATGAGCAAGGCATTCAAAATGAGTATATTTTCATTGATAATGCTACTTCTTTGAATGTAAAGGCTGATAATAGAGCTATTGTGTGTGTGGGAGTTGAAAAAACAAAAGAAAATTTAAGCCGTTTTGTTGTGAAAGATTGCATTTATGGCATTTTTGATGAAGAAAAAATGACTGAAAATATCGCTGAAATGATGATAAAATACCCAAAAGCAAAAGTATTTATTGAAAGTGATGGGGGGGGACTTGTTTTAAACAGGCTTTTAGAAAAAAAATTGATTTTAGTCAATGACCGTTTAAAACAAGAAAGAAAAGCCCTCATTTCAAACACTATCAAAACTTATACAGCAAGTCGCAAAATCTCAAAAGTAGAAAAAATCAAGGCTTTAAAGCCTTACTACAACAGCGGCTTTTTATGTTTTTTACAAAATGCGAACGGTTTAAATCAAATTAAAAAAGAATTACTAGCCTTTAACCCGGAAAAACCTTTTAGACAAGATGACTGTATAGATGCCCTTGCTAGTTGTGTGAATTCAAGTGAAGTTTACGCCCCTAATTCAAATTCACAAAACAAAGAAATTCAAAATACAAGAAAGAAAACAAATTTAAATGTTTTTACTACATCATGGAGGATCTGAGTTTTTGAATTTTTTAAAAAGGCTTTTTGAAATTTTAACTTTTAAAAAGAAGTGATTTTAAGTTTTTTGAATTTGTTAAAAGTGATATTTCAAATTTTAAAAAAGTTTTTTAGATTTTTTTGTTTTTTGTGTTGTGAATTTTAAAATTTAAAAGAAATTTTTTAAAGCTTATTTTGAATTTTTAAATTTCTTTCAAGCTCTCTTATTTTTTTGTTTAACTTTGAAAGTTTTAAAAGACTTAAAATATTGCTAATTATTAAGCAAAAAAAAGCTATAAAAAAGCTAATTTCGATCATCTTAGATCAATTCCTTTAACTTGCAAGTTTTGCGTTTTTAGCTTGTCTTTGTCTTGTGAATTGTCTTTGTTACTGTCGACCGCTTCTTCTAATTTTTTATTTGCGTTTACTACACTTTGCGCCGCATTCGCTTGTGCTTCATACTTTAAGGCTTTTGCTTGTAATTCTTTAATTTGTGCTTGAATCTGCATAATACCTAAATCTTGCTGTAGTTTTTCTAAATCTTGCATTGCTGCTGCTGCTTGTTGCTGTGCTTTTGCCTCTTCTTCTTGTCTTTGCGCTGCATTTGCTAAAGCCTCCTCTATATCCTCAACTACAGGCGAATCGGTATCCTTTAGCATAATAGGCAAAAGATCGGGTATTATATCCGGCCTAATTTGTGAAATACTTTTTAACATCTCACTCCAATGTGCGAATCTTTCTTCTCTTCCTTGTATTTTAAGCTGTGTTTTGTAGATTAAATCAAATTTACCTATTCTTATTTTACTTTCTTCATTTTGCGGATCATTTATAGCGAAGTAACGATCCCCTATCTTTTTATCAACTATTTTAAAAATTTGTTTTTTTGTGAAATAGTGCATAATATAATTTAAAGCCTTTTGAAAAATTGCCTTATCCATTTCATCAATATTTTTAATATATTCATTTAAGCCCATGAGGCCTGTTTCTCTTCTTTGCGCAATAGCGATCCCGCTTTGCCTATTACTTGCTATACCTAAAGCCTCGTCATTTAAACCGCTTAAAATCTTTATTAAATTTCTTTTTTCATTTACTTTACTAGATAAAGCGGCTATTTGTTGGTTATGTTGTATGAATTGAATTTTATTTTCTCTTAAAGCACCATCCGCCACTCTAACAATAGCATTATCAAAACTAGCATTTTCAATAAATTCTTCAATATCCAAAACCGCGCTTTCTTCAAAAAATGCCTTCGTACTGCTCATCATATTCATCATTCGATTTTCCGCTAAATTTATATAATCTTGTAAGGGCTTTATGTTTCTAAAAAGACCGTACCATTTTAGCTTTTCATCTACTTGATATTTTTGTACTATAAAAGGGTGTGAATTTGTTTTAAAAGGGCTTTTTTCATAGCTTAAAATTTGATTTTCATCATTCCATATATAACGGTTAAAACAAAGTTTATTTACTTTTTGGCCTTCTTCGTTTTCAAGCTCTGTATACTCTTCAATCCAACTTTCAATTAAATTAATTCTATTATCAAAACTTTCATTAGAATTTGAATAAACTTCTTTTTTAAAAAGTGCTTTTGCTTCGTCTTTATTTAAATTTATATGTTTATGAAAACGCCTCGCATCACTTGCATTTTTTTCAATTGAAAATTTATCAATTAAAAAGCTACTACTAGGTATACTTTGTAAGCTTATATGAAAATCTTTATTTTCATCTTGTTTTATCCAAATTTGAATAACTGCCATCCCAAAAATTAACTCTTTGTCTCTTTTCATAATTTCACTATCAAAAAAATCACTTTGTGAAAAAACCTTTAATAAATCATTCAAAAGGGTAGCTAATACCTTGTCTTCTTCTTGTCTACCGCTTACCTTAATTTCTTGTATACTGTCGCTTCTATAACCTAATATTTTATCAATTACCATTTTATAGTCATTTTCAATTAAAGGCACTTGGCCACGCGCTTTCATTAATGCTATAATATCATCTTGTAATTGTGATCCGTGATAATATCTCTTAGCCTCTTCATACTCTTTTAAGCTGCTTTTGTTACTTTCAAAATCCGCCTTATAAAGTTCTTGTAATTCAATGAAATTTTTCACAAAAAGCCTTTTTAAATTCGTTCGGTAGGTAATAATTCTTGAGTTTCAAGTGCTTGTATTTGTGGTGTTTTGTCTTTTTTTTCGTTTTCTTGCAGTTTGTAAGCGTTCGCACTTGAATTTATTGTATTATTTGCTTCTATTCTTTCGTTTTCTCTTTTGTTGTAGCGATCATTTTCGATCGCTAATTGTTGTTTTTGTAAATCTAAGGCTTCTTTTTGCATATTTAAGGCTTTTTTTGAATTCTTTACACCTTCGATCGAGTTGTAAATTTGTAAACCGCTTCCTATGATACCCAAACTACCACTTAAAGCATCCGATCCCATAACTGCATCAAATTTACCAAAAAAGCCATCCGCTTCATTCCACCGTTCAGTGAAAGATTTTTTTAAAACATTTGACATCTTTTATCCTTTTTTTTGAAATATATTTTAACTTAAAGGCTTTTAAATAAAAAGGATTAAAGCTTTTTAAAAAAAGCCTTGTTTTCGTTTAGTTTTCCTTTTTCTACCTTTAAAATTAAACTATCTTGCACAGTTTGCGTTTTACTCTTTTGTACTACAAAAGAGATTTTAAACTGTCCTTCTTCACTTGAATTGAAAATAAAATTCTTTGAATTTCTAACTGTAATTTTATCATTTACGCTAAAATAGCATTCACTTTCTCCATAAGTTGAAATTCCCTTTATTTCTAAGTCTTCATTTAAGGTAATTATGCTTTTTGTTGTGTGTATTAAAACACTTTTAGATCCAAAATCCGCGTCTTCTTCACTTATAAGCTTAGGCAAAATATGATCAAAATCTGTCATCTTGGCATCATTTATTAAAGAAATTGTATTTATAACATTAACTGCATGCTGTTTTATAGCTGCTTGTTCACTTGCATTACCCACCGTGTTTAAAAAAGAAACATAAGCATTAGCCTTGTTAATAGCTGCATTATCGCTAACACTTCTTATAATAGCGGCTGCTTGTATAAGACTCTTCACTGCTTCAGCTTGAATTTGTTTTATTTGCATTTTTGCGTTTTTAATGCTTAATTCCATCTCGTTACGCATTTTATCAATTTCAAGTGCTGAAGCCTTAGCTTTATATGTCATCTCTTCAAAAGATAAAGCGCCTTGTAAGGCTTGTTTTAAAATTTCGGTACTAATTTGTGCTAAAGCGTCTTTATCAATTCCGCTACTTTTTAAAAATTCAAATGTTTTACTTTCAAAAAAAGCTTTTTCAAGTAAGGCTATATTTTGCAAAAAACTTTCTTTTATCATTATTTATCCTTGTTTTCATCAAAAAGCTTTTTTTCTATTCTTTCATAATAAAAAGGCTTAATGTATTTCGTAGGATTTTTTAAATTAAATTCAAGCAAAGAAAGAAAATTATTTATAATTTTTTTGTCATTCTCATCCGCGCTTTTATGGTGTTTATTTTTTCCTAAAAAATAATTTAAGAAGTAAAAATTTAATCTTTCAAAATCAAATTCTTGTATGCAGTCTTTTTCTAAATCTAAAATACCTATTCCTTCGTAAATAAAAAATTTTTCGTTTTCGCTACTTTGATAATATTCTTTTTTTAAATTTGTTTCAAGCTCATTTAAGCCTGCTTGTAGAAAAAAAGGGTTTGATATTGTATTTCCTAACCTATCTTTTAAAACTAATTCGTAGCTTTTAGCTGCTTTTACTTGTCTTTTCATTATATCATACCTATAAAATCACTTTTGAAGACTTGTTTGCCTCTCTTTCTATTAAGTAAGGCTGCAATTTCCTTTTTTTCTTGTTTTACAATATCACTAAAAAAATGTATTCTCTGGCTATTATCTGGTGTGATTTTCGTTTTAAAGCTATCTAACAAAACACTATAAACAAGTAAATTACTAAACATATCATCTAAAACTAATTCATCTTCTTTGCTTATTATAATTGCCTTTTTAACACCGTAAAGCTTGAAATGCCCACTTATTTTGTGTGAAAAAGCATATTGTTTATTGTTTAATTCATAAAAAAATAATTCACTTGTAGGCATTTTTCGGATCGCTGATCCGTAAGAAACTAAATTTAAAGGCTTATTATTTAAAAAAGCAGTGATTAACTTTACAATTTCAAAGTGTAAATTTATAGTGTCTTCGTTATTAAGATATGTTTCAAAAGAGAAAATATTACATTCAAATTCGCTTAAAATCTTGTTTTGATGTATGTAAATTAAATCAATCAAAAAACTATCACTAAAATTTACTAGTTCGTTGTTCTCATCCCCCAATCTAGCTCTTAAATTTGCTAAAATATCACTTACTAACAAAACTTAACCTTTTGTGTTTTTTTCAAGTTTTCTAAAATTGTGTATATAGCTAGAATAAGGACTATCATTAAAGCCTTGTTTTGCTGTGTTTAAATCTTTTGCTTCTTGTGTGTAATTTTTACCATATTTATTAGCATATTCTTTATACTCACTTTTACCCCATTTACCTTTTTTTAGTTTGTCTTCAATATAAGCTACCGAATCAACGCTTTTTTCATACTTTTGCAAAACTTCTGGATCAATAGGCAAGTTATGATCTAGCGCGTTTTGTATATCACGCCCCCATGCTGCTAAACCTGTTTTTTTAGCTGCAAGGTATTTTTCCATCACTGCTTGTTCACCCCTTAAACCTAAGGCTAGATCATCTTGTGCTTGTTCTATTGTTTGGTTAGTAAGGCGGCCGCTGTTTCTACTTTTTGCAAGTGCATATCCTGCTTCTCTATGTGTTTGTAGCCATTCGTTTTCCCCCTTGTCTAACTCTTTAAAGCCTCCAGTAATTTTGTTTAAACCCCTTTCAATTGCACTGCCTACCCCTAAATTTCCTTCGCTTCCTTGAATAGCTCGATCAAAGAGATCTTGATTATTAGCGCCTTCTTTTAACCTATCATTAAGACCTGTTAAACCTAAATTTTTAATCTTTGCTTGTAAGTTAATGTTTTGATCTGGCTTTACTTGATCGCCGAATTCTTGTAAATTAAGCCCTAAATATTTCCTTGCTACGTAAATGTCCATCCCTGTTAGGGTGCCTTGTTTTAGCTTATCGTCTAAATATTTGTTTTGCGTACTTTTAAAATAAGTCGACGGTTCGTTAGCTTCTTTTTCTTGTTCTTCTTTTTGCTGTTTTGCTAATTCTAGCTGTTCTTTTGCTTTTCTTACATCAAAATCTTGCGATCTAACAGAAGGTAAAACAAAAGCACTTAAATCTTTGCTTGAATTTGTGTCTTTGTCATCTTGTGTTGCAACTGTAGCACTTGTAATTAAATCATTTTGTAACATTTTTTATCCTTTTAATATAAGGGAATTTGTCCTTTTTTTTCATAAGATATTATTTCATCTACGATATCGCTTATATTTCCTTCTTTAATGTTTGTTTTGTTTACAATTATTTCTTTTAAAGCGTGTATTTCAAAATAATTATTAATAACTGCCGCTGTTAAAACCGAATTTAAAACTAACATAAAATACAAAAAATGCTTTAAAAATCCTTGCTTTTGTTTTTCTTTACATATCATCTTTTTTTCCTTGCTTTAATGATATAATTCTTTGCACTATATCAAGCACTTTATCAATTCCAAAAAGTGCGATGGCCGAACTTATACCTACTTTAAAAACATAAGTTAATTCAGTAAAAAAACCTAAACATGCAAAACTTATAAAAGCTAAAAAACTACTTGTTAATACAACGTCTACAGCACGGTAAATTCTAGTTTTTTTTATCTTGTTTTCGTTTTGTGTGTCGTCATTTAAAAGTTCATTTTCACTCCTTGCGAATCTAACAATTCCACAAAAAAGCCCTAAAATCAAAAGTGGCAAAAACTCTAAAATGTAAATTTCACTAAACATATTTTTTTTTTTTTTTCCTTTAAAATTGACAAAAAAAATCTAAAATAGCACTAAAACTTAAAACTACACTAAAAATTATAAAAGACCAAAAAAATTTATGTAAAAAATAAAAAGTTTGTTTTGTAATTGTTATTTGTGTAAAATCGCAGTGATAGCGACCTATTAAAAACCATCTAAAAAGAAAGAAATAATATTTTAATTTATGTTTCATAAAAAGCCTTATAAAAGAACGAGGCTAAAAATTTTAACCTCGTTTACTACATTAAAGGAAATAGCCTAAAAAGGCTACAATGAAAAAAAGACCTTTTACCAAAAAGGCAAAAAAAGTATAAAGAAAAATAAAAACAAAAAAAAGGATTAAAAATTGATTTTTGAATTTTGATTTTATTCAAGTTTTTTTTAAATTGTTTATGTGAATTTTTGTTTAGCTCCTTGCGAATTTTAAAATTTTAAAGAAAACTTTTTTATATTTTTTTTGTTTTAAATAAAAGTTAAAAAATTCAAGCTTTTAAATTCAAGCCTTCTTATAAAATCTTTTTCCAAAAACTCGTACAAAAAACCATAAAGTAAAAGCGGTTGTCTTTACAACGTGTGATTTTAACATAGCTTCATAAAAAATTTGATCCGCTTCTTTACGTGATATACCTAACTTAAAACCTTCGCTATATAAAAAATCATGCAAAATAGCTGCTAAGCTATGTTTTCCGATCGGTGCTACTATAGACCAAAAAAGACGAGGGATAGAGGCTAAATCAGTTTTAAAGCCTTTAGGTATAATGAAATTAATATTTTCTTTGTGTTGATATTCTAAATTTTCGATTAATTCAACTTGATCTAATTTATCATATCTAAAAAGCCTTATATCTACATAATCCTTATTAAAACTCATTCTTTATCCTTTTGTGTGTTTAGGCTTAAATTTTGCTATGTCTTGAGTAAGAAGTTTAAAATGCGCATCACTTAGCTTTATAAAAAAATGTTCTATTTCAAGTTTTTCAAAAATCTTTTTTTTATAATCTTTTAAAAAATAAAGAGTTTTAGGCTCATTTATATAAATTCCTTTTTCAAAAGGTAAAGGCGCTATATTTGCACTAAAAAGAATATAAATTTTACTATTCACAGTAGATAAATTATAAAATCCTTCTTGTTTCCTTGCTTCTTTCATCTCGTTTTTATCTTGTGTGTTTACTTCTTTTACAAAATACTTTATAAAGTTTTTTGTATCAAAGAAATAAGGCTTTAAATCATTAAAAAATTTTTCTATTGTTTCTCTTTCTACCTTAGCACCGGGCTTTTCATATTTTTGTTTGAATTCATATTTATAAAAACCATTTAAAAAAGTTTCAAAAACACTTAAAGAAAATTGATTATTTAATACCTCTTCACTGAAATTTTTCTCATCCTCTTCGTTTTCAAAATTAGGTAATAATTTTGCATTATTTGTTAAGTATAAATTAGCTATGCAAGGGAAAAAATTATTAGCATAAAATCCATCTTGTGAAAGATTAAAGATTTTTTCTTTGCCTTGTTTTGTAAATGTGAATTCTTTTAAAGAGTAATTAGCCTTAAACATTTTGCTTAATTCTGTAAATTTCCACCATAATTTATAAGCTTTTTTTCTTTTGCTTGATAAAGAATTTTTAAAGCTAAGCGGTGGATTTTCTAAATATTCAAAAAGGGCTTTTTTGTTATTTTTTGTTTCAAATGCGAAGTAAATATTTCCTTCTTCTACGATCTGAGGTAATAAATCAAAATGTCTTAATAAACCTTTCTCATAAAGCTCTTCTAAATATGCGTTTTCTTCTTCTTTACTTAGCTTATTTATTAAAGGCTTCGTAAAATCATTCATATGTAAAGGAATTTCAAGCCTTAAATTTTTGTTGTAATTTTTGTTTTTTTCTAAAAAATCAAGCGTACAAATTTGCTTTTTAATAGGATCTGTTTGTGTTTTTATTACCCTACTATATGCAAATCCTGCTCCTTCAGCCATACCAAAATCATTATCAAACAATAAAGCAAAACCCTTATTTATTCTTTCTATAAATTGAGTTAAGCGATCGCCTAAGCTATCAATAAAATATTTTTCATTTATATTAAAATCTTGTATTGGAATTCCTAAATTTCCTACTACTTGATTATGAAAAGCCTTACCCCCTGCTTTATCCATCCCGGTGCGACTTTGTATCAATTCGTCTGTTTTATCTTGTTTAATATCCCCCCTTAAGCCTTTTGATACATCATAAGCCAAAGAATTAGAAAAAGTTTGAGATCCTGGTGCATTTTGTAAGAAAATGCTACGGTTGGCATATATTTCATAGCCACCGAAGATCAATAAGTGGGTTAAAACATTACTAGCTTCTTGAGCCGCCCTTCGTCTCATCGCCGCTGCTTTTGCTGTGCCTTGTGCTTCACCCGCTATGCCTTGAGCTCTTGTTTCTACTGTATTACTATATACATTATATGCGATACTTGTTAAACTTGCTACTAAAGCCATAACTGAAGCAACTGCTTTAGTTAATGTTGCTTTTGCTATATAAGTTCCTATAAACTGGCCTCCGGGTAATAAAGATATAACTAAGGCCGCTACTAAAAGCAAAGCTTGTAAAGGGTTAATATTTCCTATTGCTTGATACCAACTCACATCCGCATAGGCTTTAATGTGTGCGACTTCTCTAGCTATTAATTCTAGTTCTTGTGTTGTAAGCCCTAAACTATACTCTGAATCAATT
>NZ_QHLI01000049.1 GCF_006864425.1 Campylobacter troglodytis
TTGCAAAGTTGCGAGTGTAACGAAGCAAAAAAATGCTTCGTAATTCCCTAAATTATATCTGCGAAATTCAGAAACGAATCTTTGTTTTTCATAGGACTTAACTTAAAAACCCTTTGGTTTAAATTTAATTGAGCCACATTTACTTTTTAAATCCCCAAATCCTCAATGCCATTTAAATAATCCACCACTGCAAAAGCGTTATTTTTTGCTCCAAAGCAGCTTTTTCTTATAAGAAAATTTAACTTGCTTGAATTCTTTGTGAGCTAATGCACTTTCTATGACTTCCTCACTTATGCCAAGCTCTAAGCTTTACTTTATATTGAGAGTAGATTGTGCGAAAGATAGCACGAAAGCCGTGCGGAGTTACCTTACTCTTATACTTGTCCTTATATTCTAGATTTCTAATCGCCTTTTGTATGCCCTCTATAATTATATGTCGCTTTTTTCCACTGCTAGGAAAGATAAATTCATTTATGCCCTTGCTAAATAGCTGCTGTTCTTTGAGAATTTTAAGCATAAGCCTAGTTAGTGGTATTTTGTGTGGCATTTTAGTTTTCATATCCCTAGCTGGTATAGTCCAAAGTGCGTTTTGAAAGTCAATGTATTCCCACCTTGCTAAAACCGTGTTAAAATGGCGATTTGTGCTTAAAATTTGAATATAAATCGCCCTTTTGGTTTGAAGTTCTAGCCTATTGTCGTTTTTTAAATCTCTTATGAATTCTCTTAAATCACCGTCCTTTGTCAAAGCTGGGTATCGCCGTTTAACTCTTAAATTTGATTAAATTTTACCCTCGTTGGAAATTCTTGCTTTAAACCATAGCTTTGATCAAAGTCTATATACCTATCTTTCAAGGCTAGGCTAAAAATCTCGTGCAAAAAGTTAATCAAGTAGCGTTGGTGTCAAGGCGACTTGTGGCTGGATTGTTTGGCTTATAAATGGCGTTTAAGATGGCGAGTAAATCACTATAAGAAATAGTTTTAACATCTCTTTTTGCAAGGCTTGGTAAGAGATATTTTTCACACATTTGACTTGACTTTCTAAGATAGTCTAAACTTAATCCTTTCTTTTGCTTTTGCTCAATACAAAGCTTAAAAAGATTGCCAAAGCTGTATTTTTCGTTGCCATTTTTAAGTAAATCCACACTTACTAACTGCTGATACCTTTTCAACACAGCTATAGCGTCTTTTCTCGCCTTGGCTACGCTGTAAATACCCTCTCTAAACTCTTTCAAGCCATAAAAAACTTCCTTGCCATCGACATTTAGCCTTAAAGCAAACTTCTTTGTGCCTTTGGGATTTACATAGATATAAAGCTCTTTTGGACTTCCAACAACCTTGCAGTATTTTTTCTCTTTTGTCAGCAGATTTCTTATATCCTTATCACTCAAATAGGTTTTTGCCACATTTGCCATAGTTTTCACCTTATTTTAAGGGCTAATTAGAGCTAGTGCCTTAATAAAATGAATAGTCCTCTAATTATCTCATTAATTATTTGGAAAAAACTTACTGCACAAAAGAAAAGTTAATAAATAAGTCATAAAGCTCATTATATAGGCATTTAAGAGAAGTGTTTGAAAATGTGAGAAAACTAAAATAATGTTTTGTGGTGCCCACGGCGAGATTCGAACTCACGGCCTCAAAATTAGGAATTTTGCGCTCTATCCAGCTGAGCTACGAGGGCGTTCAGATTACAGAAAACGGACTACTGACAACGGAGGATAGAAAAGCTTTTTAGGCTTTTCAAAACATTAAGTCAAATTGAATTTCAACAAGGCACAAATTTTAGATGAATTTTGCAAATTTTCATCTCAAATTCACAAAGGCAATTTGTCTGCAAATTCAAAAAGGCACAGAATTTTAGATGAATTTTATCAATTTTCACCTAAAATTTACAAAGGCAAAGAGTTTTGAGATGATTTTAAATGTTGTGAAGTAAAAATCTCACAAGACTAGACATTTAGTCTGTCGCAGTGAGATTTTTACAAGCTCATTTAAAAGCACTCAAAAATCGCAGCCTTTTAGCCATTGCGTTTTTTAATAATCTCCTCACTCACATTCTTTGGCACCTCGTCATAATGATCAAACTCCATTGTATAAGTGGCGCGTCCTTGAGTTTGTGAGCGTAAATCTGTCGAGTAGCCAAACATTTCAGCCAAGGGACAAAAGGCGGTTATGATTTTATTGCCACCACGCTCATCCATAGAATTTACCTGCCCACGGCGCTTGTTCAAATCGCCTATAACATCGCCCATATAATCTTCTGGCGTTTCCACCTCAACCTTCATCATAGGCTCAAGTATCACAGCACCAGCCTTTCTAGCACCTTCCTTAAAGCCCATAGAAGCAGCGAGCTTAAATGCCATCTCGCTTGAATCCACCTCGTGATAGCTGCCATCATACACAGTTACCTTGACATCTTCGACAGGATAGCCTGCCAAAACGCCATTTTGCAAGGCTTCTTGTATGCCCTTATCCACAGCAGGTATGTATTCTTTGGGTATCACGCCACCTTTGATGTCATTTACAAACTCATAGCCACTGCCAGCGTCCTTTGGTTCAAGCCGTAAAAAGACGTGTCCATACTGCCCCCGACCACCGCTTTGCTTGGCGTATTTATACTCTTGCTCAACTGTCTTTCTAATGGTCTCACGGTAGGCAACCTGAGGCTGACCCACCTCTGCTTCTACCTTAAATTCACGAAGCATTCTATCTACGATAATTTCAAGATGAAGCTCACCCATACCAGAGATAATGGTCTGTCCGCTTTCCTCGTCTGTATTGACCCTAAAGCTTGGATCCTCTTGGGCTAGCTTGCTTAAAGCGATGGACATCTTTTCTTGATCTGCCTTGGTCTTTGGCTCAACAGCCACGCTAATAACAGGGTCTGGAAAGTCCATTTTTTCCAAAATCACCTTGTCTTTTTCGCTTGATAGGGTATCTCCTGTGAGCGTATCTTTAAGCCCCACCACAGCACCGATTTCGCCCGCATAAAGCACCTTAATCTCTTCTCTTTTGTTTGAGTGCATTTTTAGCAAACGCCCGATTCTTTCTTTTTTATCCTTTGTGGAGTTATAAGCATAACTTCCGCTTTCAAGGCTTCCGCGATAAACTCGCACGAAGGTAAGCTGTCCTACAAAGGGGTCTGTCATTATCTTAAAGGCAAGGGCAGCAAATTCGCCATCGTCTGTGGATTTTACCACGGCTTCCTTGCCGTCCTCATACTCGCCCTTAATGTTAGCCACCTCATCAGGTGCAGGTAAATAAGCCACCACAGCATCAAGCAGGGGCTGAACGCCTTTGTTTTTAAAAGCCGTGCCACAAAGCATAGGCACAAGGCTAAGGCTTAAACATCCAGCCTTTAAGCCCGCCCTTATCTCATCCTCGTTTAAATCCTCACCTGCAAGGTATTTTTCCATCAGCTCATCGCTTGTCTCGCTAACTGCTTCTATCATCTTGGTGCGGTATTCCTCAGCCTTGTCCTTTAAATTCGCTGGAATTTCTTGTTCGACATAATTTGTAGGCTTAGTATCATCCTCCCACACGAGTGCTTTCATACTCACTAAGTCGATAACGCCCTTGAAATCATCCTCCGCACCGATAGGGATTTGTATGGGGACAGGATTTGCTTTGAGGCGGTTTTTAACCTGCTCTTCAACGCTATAAAAATTTGCACCTATGCGGTCCATTTTATTGACAAAGATTATGCGTGGAACGCCGTATTTGTTTGCTTGACGCCAAACTGTCTCACTTTGAGGCTGCACGCCTCCCACAGAGCAAAAAACAGCCACAGCCCCGTCTAAAACACGCATTGAACGCTCTACTTCTATGGTAAAATCCACGTGTCCGGGGGTGTCTATGAGATTTACTTGAAAATCCTTCCAAAAGCAAGTAGTAGCCGCACTTGTGATGGTGATGCCCCTTTCTTTTTCCTGCTCCATCCAGTCCATAGTGGCGGCTCCATCGTGCACCTCGCCTATTTTATGGCTCATTCCTGTGAAAAAGAGTATCCTCTCGCTTGTTGTCGTCTTGCCAGCGTCTATGTGAGCGGCGATTCCTATGTTTCGCACTCGCTTTAAGGGTGTAGTTCTTGACATTTGCTATCCTTTTTACCAGCGGTAATGTGCAAAAGCCTTGTTTGCCTCTGCCATTTTGTAGGTGTCTTCTTTTTTCTTAAAGGAAGCTCCCTTTGAATTTGCAGCGTCCATTAGCTCGGCTGCTAACTTTTCTATCATAGTTCTTTCGTTTCGCTTTCTAGCAAAGGAGATTATCCAGCGAATGGCTAGGGCTTGCTGCCTACTTGGACGCACCTCAACAGGCACTTGATAGGTCGCACCTCCTACCCTGCGGGACTTTACCTCCAAAATGGGCTTGATATTTTCGATGGCATCGTTGAAAATCTCTATGCCCTTTTTTTCTTGACTCTTTTTGTCAATGCTCTCTAATGCCCCATACAAAATGCTTGTGGCTACGCTTTTCTTGCCATCATACATAAGAGCGTTGATGAATTTTGTGATAACCTTGCTCGTGTAGATGGGATCTGGCAACACCTCCCTAACGGGAGCCTTTCTTCTTCTCATTTTCTTTCCTTCAAATTTTTTCTGCTTTTTTAGGCGAAAATTCAAGCTTTGGTGTGAATTTTTTAGTTAAATTAAATTCAGCCTTGTTGTGAATTTTTGTCGAAAATTCGTCTAAAATTCAGCAAAAGCGTGAATTTTTATTTAAATCTTAAAAAATTCAAACACTGAATGAATTTTTTGTTTAAATTCACAAAAAATTCAAACAATGCGTGAATTTTTTGTTTAAATTTAATAAAAATTCACAAAGGCTCAAATTCTTGCCTTAAAAAGCAAATTTTACTCAAACAAGGCTAAATCTAACGAGCCTTGCCTGTGTCTTTGGCGAGCAAGTTTTCGCATAATTTTGCTCGCAACTACAAGCCTTGAAACGCCGGTTTTATTTAGGCTCTTTTATAAAAAGTGTTGAATTTAAAGTCGTGCAAAAAGCACAAGGTCATTGCAAGCCTTGTAAAGCAAGATGTGGCAATTTACAGCCTACTAGCTCTTAGCCTTTGCAATCTTCTTTAAAAGCGTGAATTTTTGCAACAATCCCACAATTTCAACAATTTTCTATAAAAGAACCTAAATTCAAAGTATCAAGCGTTTAAAAGCCTATTTACTAGCCCCGCCTCCAGCCTTAGGTCTTTTTGCTCCGTATTTAGAGCGAGACACCGTCCTCTTGGCAACGCCTGCTGTATCAAGCGCACCACGCACTATGTGATACTTCACGCCCGGTAAATCCTTAACCCGTCCGCCTCTAACAAGCACTATGCTGTGTTCTTGCAGATTGTGTCCCTCGCCACCTATGTAGCTAATGACCTCAAAGCCACTTGTAAGGCGCACCTTGGCTACCTTACGCAAGGCAGAGTTTGGCTTTTTGGGCGTTGTGGTATAAACACGGGTGCAAACGCCCCTTCTTTGCGGACAATTCTTAAGTGCAGGAGACTTTGACTTCGTCAAAATCTTTTTGCGCTCTTTCCTAACTAATTGATTTATAGTAGGCACGATCTTCCTTTCTTGTAAATATTAAAATAAACCTTGCATAATAGCCAAATTTAGCTTATGTTTTCATTAAAGCTTGTAAATATTCTAAGCTTTTTAAGGATAAAAATTTTCAAGCTGTTTAAAATTCACATTTTAAAAGCACTAAAAACTCGCAAATGCTTGAATTTTAGCCTCTCATTTTCAAGCAAGAATTTCAAATTCACATAAATCGCTACTATCATTGAATTTTAGCTTCATATAAGCTAGTTTTCAAGCCTTGCTAAAATTTTTAAAGATTTAGCCAACTTAGAGCTTTTAAATATAGCGCGGTAACAAAGCTTAAAAAAACAAAGTTAAACGAAACAATCAAAAATCTAAAATTTTAAGCTAAATTTAAGAAACTAGCCTAAAATGCTGACACCTTGCCAAAAAACTTCTTTTTTAAATGCTAAGCTTGCATTAAGATAAATGGTAAAAACACTTATAGCCCTTGTGTATTTAGCCCTTAGCTTGAAAAATCCTTTAAGTTAAAATGCCCACATTAAAACTTCTTTGCGTAGTTGCTTTTGATGCTGTCTAGTAAAATGCCTAATTAGCCAAGCTTAAAAGATTTTAAACCTCGAATTTTAAGCTAGATCAAGCTTAAAGCTAAATTTACTTCCCTTGCCAAGCTCACTTTGAATTTGTAGCTCAGATCTATGCAAGGCTAGGATCTTTTTAACCAAGAAAAGTCCTATGCCAAAGGAATTTTCACTACTAGGATCTATCTTGTAAAATTTTTTAGTGATTAATTTGAGCTTATCCTCTTCTATGCCTATGCCCCTATCTTTGATGCTAATTCTAAGCTCGTTTTTTAGGGGAGTTACTACGAGATAGACCTCTTTTTGGCTGTATTTTAGGGCATTTGTGAGTAAATTTATTAACACCTGTTCGATTAAAAGCTCATCTGCTAGGACTTCGCAAGATTTGCCACGAATCCTAACCCTCTTGTAAAGGGGATTTAAAACAAGCTTTTCACACAAAGCATATATATCAAAATGCTTCTTCTGCAAGGCTAGCTCGTTTAAATTGAAAACAAAATTTAGCTTGCTTGTAAGCGTGTCAAGCTTTAGGCATTGCTCGTGTATTTTATCAAGCATTAAAGACTTTGTGTCCTTGTCTAGATCTTGTTCTTTTAGGGTGGAAAGTGAAAGCTCGATCACGCTTAGAGGATTTTTAAGCTCGTGCGATATGGCTGAGATTATGCTTGAAAGCTGGGTGTTTTTGAGGCTGATCTTTGCATTTTGCTTTTTTATGAGATTTTGCTTTTTTAAAAGCTCATTTTTGCTCTTATAAAGCTTGTCGTTTAGGAGATTAAGCTCCTTAAAGAAAGAGTTTTGAAGGCTAATGTGTCCTTCTTTGTTGATATTATCTAGGAAAAAGAGGATCTTTTTAAAGCTTAAATTCAGCTTATTTGCAAAGATTTGAAGCAGGATGAAAAATAAGATCACACAAAGCACAAAGATAACAAAAACCTTGCTCCAATACCCTTGAAGCTCTAAAATACGAGGATACACAGCTATTAAATAGCGATAATCCTCAAAGGTATAAGCCTTAACAAGTGCCTTTTTGCCATTAAGTAAGATCTCATAGATCCTTGAATCAAAAAAGATGGAGTCAGGAACTAAGCTTAAAAGCTCATAAGGCTCATCAAGAGAGCTAAAAGTCCTACCCTCTCTTAGAAAAAACTCATTTTCTAAGCCCTCATCTAAGCCCTTTAAATCCTCGTTTTCATTTTTTAAATCCTCGTCCTTTTCTTGTAAATCCTCGTTTTTTGATTTTAACTCGCTTAAAATTTTACTTGAATTTGCCTCTTTAAAAGATGTGGCTCCTAGCTCATTTAAACCCTGCTTTGTATCATTGGTTTTACCGTTTAAGCCTAAAATAGCCAAATTATCCTTTAAATCCTCAAACTCGTTTTGTTCTAAATTTGTTTGCTTTAAACTTGAATTCATATCATTAAGATCTTCATTTTTACTTAAATTATTGCTTGAAGCTACCGTGCTTGAATTTAAACTCTCATAACCGTTTGAGGTTGATAAATTTACATCCTTGTCCTTGCTTGAAGTTAAGGATCTTTTGTTCTTACTTGTTGAATTTAAGTCTTTATTTGATAAGTTGAATGAATTTTCTTCTTGTGAATGTAGAGGCTCTTTGTTTATATCTAGCTCATTTTGCAAAGTTAGGCTCTCAGCGCTTAAATTATGAATTTGTAAATTCTGATCTGTTTTGCTTGAATTTTCTTCTTTTGCAAGCTCGTTTAAGCTTTCACCTTGAAGATCTTCATTTTTTAAATCTTGTTCTAAGCTCTTGCTTGAATTTTCTGTATTTAAATCCTCGCTTAAATTGCTATCTTTTATATCTTTATGTGAATTTAAGGGCTTACCGTCTAATTTAGCATTTAAAGCATTTTTAGATAAAACAAGCCCAGCCTTTTGGACTATTATGTAATCTGCTCTACTTTTAGCAGCAAATTCCTTGATATTTTGCGGATTTAACTCGTCTAAAAGCTTAAAACGCAAGAGATCATCAAGGGTTTTTAGTTTTTGCTCATATTGCTTAAAAAGTAGGGTTTGTATGTTTGAGCTAACTAGCAAATACACGCTTAGAGCAAAGATCGCAAAGAGGGCTAAAAAAAGCAGAATGAAAATATGTTTTGTCTTTAACAAAGTCTATATCCAACCCCTCTAACGCTTTGTATATAAGATTTTAGAGTAGGAAATTTATTTCTAAGCCTTGTAAGTGCTATGTTTATGGTCTTATCATTTGTGCTAGCATCATCCCAAACGCGCTCAGCTAAAAATTCACGGCTTAAAAGGGTGTTTTTGTTTTCAAAAAAACATTTTAAAAGCTCGAATTCAAGGCTAGAAAGCTGAATTTGCGAGCCCTTGAAAAAGCAGGTGCGGTTGTCTAAATCTAGCAAAAAGTCCTTGTAAGCAAGCTTTTCACTTTCTTTTTTGTTACGTTTTACAAGGGCTTTTATGCGAAGTATAAGCTCATCAAAGTCAAAGGGCTTGGTGATATAATCATCACAGCCCGTCTCAAAGCCTTGTAAAATGTCCTTTTGCAAGGCTTTTGCAGTTAGAAAAATTACAGGCTCGTTGTATCCTCTTTTGCGAAGCGTGCGGACGAAGTCTATGCCGTCTTTTTTGAAGGGCAAGTTTCTATCAACAAGCAAGATGTCAAGGTCTTGCTCGTCTAAAAGCTCACTAACTCCTTGGGTATCGAAAAAGGAAAATACCTCGAAATTTAGCCGCTTGAATTTAAGCACCAAAAGCTCGTTTAAGTCCTTATCATCCTCGATTAAAACAAGTTTTATTTGCATTTTTTAAAGCCTTTTGTTTGAATTTTTATGGATTTAAAATGAGTGTTTCACTTTCAAAATTTAGAGCTTGGTTGAATTTTGCCACAAATTTAATGAAATGTTACATAAATTTGTCAAACTTACCAAATTTACCCACCCCCAACCTCTCTCCGCACCCATCGGGTTGCGAGGCGTGAAACGCCGAAGCAAAAGTGAGGGGGCTTTAAAGGTTTCCTACTCCGCACGGCAGAGGCTTTTAGAACCTTTGCACCCAGCGTGTTACAAGCGTATCAAAGTAAAACCCCCCTCCGCACCCAGTAGCTTGCAAGGTGCAAAACATCTAAGCAAAAATCAGGAAGCTTTTTCACACTTTTTTCAAAGCGTGAATTTATGGGTATTTTACTTCGGCTATGTCTTGCAAGCTGCTGGGCATCAACACTTAATATTACAAAATTTAAGGTTTTGCTTGAATTTTTATGGATTTTACTTCGTGCTACGCGTCTTGCAACACATTTTTGCTGCGCAAAAACCGCTACGCCCCAGCCGCCACGACTTGACTTTGTCAAGTCTCGCAATGACGAAATTTAAGGCCTTGTCTTTCAATTTAAGCCTTTCTTTGCAAAATACCCACCCCCAACCCCCTCCGCAAGGGAGGGGGCTTTAAGGGTTTCCTCCTCCGCAAAACAAAGGGCTTTTAGGTTCGCCATCAAATTACACATTTTGTGTGTTGTCGTTTTGAGCCTTTGGTGTAAAATCTCTTTTTTGAGATATTTCGTTTTGCCCAATATGACAAAAATTTAGGCTTTTTATGGATTTTACTTCGTGCTACGCGTCTGCTAACACATTTTTGCTACGCAAAAACCGCTTCGCCCCAGCCACTACGATTTTGCTAGGCGACATCTCGCAATGACAAATTCACGCAAAATGCGTGAATTTACCCACCCACCCAACGGGTTGCAAGCGTAGCGAAGCAAAAACCCACTTCGCAATGGAGGTGGTTTTTAAACTTCCCCCTCCGCACCCAGCAGCTTACAAGGTGTAAAACACAAAAACAAAAGCGAGGAGGGCTTTTATAGCCTCCCATTTGCATCCAGCGTGTTACAAGCGTATCGAAGTAAAAACCCCATTTATACCCCATTTATACCCGCGACAGCTTACAAAGCTAAACGACACAGCAAATCCTCTTATGGCTTTAAGAATTGCCACCCCACAAACAAGAAAACTTTGAGCGTTTTTTATTTGCACTGTTACAAGGCTAAACTTCAAAGCAAGAGTAATTAGACATTCAAAAAAAACAAATCCTCGCATTTTAATTTCTTGGTGTTAATTTCACAAGGCTTTTAAGGCTTTCACACAGCTTAAAAATAAATTCACAAGCAAAAGCAAGCTTTTAGCACAAACGCAAGGTGGGAAAATTCACGCTCTTTGTGAATTTATGGATCTTTTGCTGTGGCTAAGATTTTGCAACTCGCTTTGTGAATTTATGTATATTTTTACTTTAATGTTTAGCCTTACAACCGCTTTGTGAATTTATAGATCTTTTTGCTGAGGCCTTGCAAGATTTAAAATGCCTCCCTCGCCCACCACACTCAGCTTTGTCGCCACACTCAATATGACAAATTTTTAAGTCTAAATCCTCGCTCCTTAAAAGATACCATCCATCAAAGAATGACCGTAAAATTTGTCCCTTTACGCAGTTTTAAAACAAATTCACAAACAAAGGCTAGGCTATTTTAGCAGTTTCAAAACAAATTCACAAATAAAACTTAGGCTATTTAAAAGCTTGTTTTTTATCACAGCTACAAATGATTAATCCAAAAAAGTGTGCAAAGCTTCAACTCAGCTTGAATTTTCAAGCCTTAAAGCTCAGCATAATGAGCAAAGATACAAGCTTCATAATCATTAAGCTCATCTAAGACCTTCTTTGAGATCTTCTCATCCACCAAGATCACAGCCAAAGCATAGCCTGAGCCATCTCGTCCCAAGCGAAAGTCTGCTATGTTGATATTATTTGCCGCTAAAATCCCGCTGATCTTAGCGATGACACCAGGAATGTCCTTATTTTTAAAGACTATCATCTTGCCCTTTGGCTTAAAATCCGTCTTAAAGCCGTTTAAATTCACAATGCGCTGCTCATTTTCATCAAAAATAGTCCCAGCCACAGAAAAGCTTGCAGTCTCAGTGCTAATCTTCACGCAAAGCTTGTTATTATAGCCTGAGCTCTTAGTTTGTGAGCTTTCAAGCTTTATGCCATTTTCTTTGGCTATGAAATTAGCATTTACATAGTTGATATTATCTCCAAAAATGCCCTGCAAAGAACCCACAGCCGCAAAGGTCAGCATAGACTTGGCAAACTCAGCAATTTGCCCCTGGGCTTCAAGCTTGATACTCTTTATAGCACCCTTTTGCATTTGAGCACACAAAAAAGCCATTTTTGACACTAACTCTATGTATGGAGCGACAAAGGGAGGTAGATCCTCGGTTTTGATGGGTAAATTCAAGGCATTTGGATAAGAAATGCCCCTTGCAGCGTTAAGGGCTTGCTCACACGCTTGTATGGCGATATTTGCCTGACTTTCAAGGGTATTCGCACCCAAATGTGCGGTGGTGGAGATGTTTTCAAATTCAAGCAAGGGGTTGTTTGTGGCTGGTTCTTTATCAAACACGTCTATGCCAAGCCAGGCGATTTTGCCACTTTTAAGCCCCTCGCATAAAGCTTCTTCTGTGTAAAGCCCGCCTCTAGCACAGTTTATAAGGCGGATTTTATCCTTCATTTTGGCAAGCTCACTAAGACCTATCATACCATTTGTTTCTTTGGTTTTAGGGGTGTGAATGGTGATGAAATCGCTCTTTGTGAGTATGTCGTCTAAATTTGTGGTGTATTGCATATCAAGATCTGTTACCTTGGATGGCGATATATAGGGATCATAAGCAAGGATCTTCATCCCAAATGCCTTTGCACGCACGCCAACCCTTGAGCCTATATTGCCAAAGCCTATGATACCAAGGATTTTGCCCATAAGCTCCACCCCATACCACTTCTCTCTCTCCCATTTTCTCTCGTGCTTTAAATAGTTGCTAGCATTGACAAAGCTTCGTGCCGAGCAGAGTAAATGTGCCATAGTAAGCTCAACAGCGGCTATGGTGTTGGCTGTTGGGACATTCATCACTATGATGCCTCTTTTTGAAGCACCGTTTAGATCTACATTATCAACCCCAACCCCAGCTCTAATCAATGCCTTTAAATTCTTTGCAGCATCCAAAAAAGCTTCATTTACCTCGGTAGAACTTCTTGTAATGGCGACATCTACATCGCCTAGCATTGCAAGAAGCTCATCCTTTGGCACCTTAGCAGCCTCTATACACTCTATATCCTCTGCTTCTTTTAAGAGCCTAACACCCTCATCTAAGATCGAATCACAAACAATAATCTTTTTTTTCATAAGTTTTTTCCTTTCTGGATTTTGTATTTTTAAAAAAAACTTAAATTTATCACTCTTGTCATTTTGCACCTTTTAAAAAAGCTACCCAGAGGGTTGCAAGGTGCTAGCCACAGCAAAAAAATCTCTAAGAATTTAAAGAGACACCTCGCAACTCTTAGCACAACAAATGAAAGCTGAAATACCTCGCTCAGTATGACAAACATTAACTTGAGATATTTCGCTCAGTATGACAAATTTGAGCTGAGATATCTCGCAACGCTTTGTATAAGAAAATTCACAGCTTTTTAAAGTCTTTTTTGAATTTTCACGGTTTTTCAAGGCTTTTTAAAATTTTAAAGCTTTTTAACAGCTTTTTTAAAGCTTAAATTCACAACCAAAGCTCCTCAAATTTAGCATTTATGTCATAGATTTTTAATTTTTTAACTATATCTTGTACTAGTTCTTGCCTATCTGTTTCTAAGAAGATATCTGTAATCTCGCTGGTGCGGGTGAGTGAGTATCTTACATTAACTGAATTTAAGGTTTGTTTGAGGCAAAACATAGAGTATATGTCATTTTTATCTATGATGAGTTGATAATACTTGCTTTTGGGGCGAAGAATGCTTGTGTCGACATTAAAGCTCATAGAAAATGTTTCAGCTGCTGGGGCGTAGTTTTGAATGCCCATCTTTAAAAATTTATCTATCCACAAACTATCGCTTTCATTAAGATCTATGCGTGGGGGTAAGACAAGATCTAGTTCTGTGGTATCTTGTGAGCTAAAAATAAGCTCATCCTCATGCTTAAAAATGAGATAAGTAATGCTACCAACAACGCCTATAAATAACAAGGCCAAGATGACAAAAAATATAAGTTTTTTCATATTTACGAGAGCTGTTCTTTTATAAGATCTCCTAGGCTTACCCTTTCGTTATTATTAAGCTCATTAAGAACCTCTCTTTCTTTGATCTTGTGTAGATTTTTTACACTCAGACGAATTCTATTTTTCTTCTCATCTATAAAGACTATGCTTGCTTCTATACTAGCATCAATGCTTAAAGTCTCCATATCCTTTGAGCTTATGTCCTCTTTGTGAATTAAAGCATCCACTCCTTCTTTAAGCTCCACAAAAATTCCAAAGTCCTTTATGTCCTTAACCTTACCCACAACTATATCTCCTACCTTGTGTTCTTTTACATACTCTTGTATAGGGCTTTGAGTAAGTTCTCTGGTGCTTAAAGATACCTTTTGCTTTTCCTTGTCTATTTTGATGATCTTAACTTCGATCTTAGCTCCTACCTTGTAAAGATCCTTGCATTTTTCATTTCTATCCCAAGAGCAATCTTCATTATGTAGCAAGGCTTCTATGCAAGAAAGCTTGATGAAGGCTCCAAAATTTGTGATAGAAGAAACCTCGCCTTGCACCACATCGCCAAGCTTATGTGTCTTTATAAATTCATCAAAGGGTTTAAGCAGTAAATTTTTCAAAGATACACGAAGTCTTTTCTCGCTAGGATTTATCTCTATAACCTCAACATCAAGCTCTTGCCCCTTTTGTATGCACTCTTTTGGATGTTTGATGTTTTTATCCCAAGAAAGCTCACTTATGTGTAAAAAGCCCTCTATGTCATTTCCTACATCCACAAAGGCTCCGTAGCTTTCTATATTTGAGATGCTTACCTTGATCGTATCTCCTACCTCCAAGCTATCTTTGATCTCATTCCAAGGATCTGGCATAGCTGCTTTGATAGACAAAGAAAGATGCTTTTTGTCCTTGTCGTAATTTATAATCTTAACTACAACCTTATCACCCTCCTTGTAAAGAGCGTTAGGATTTACATGTCCCTTATAAGAAATTTCACTATAATGAACAAGTCCGTCAATGCCCCCCACATCCACAAACATACCATAGCTTGTAATCTTCTTAACTATGCCCTCCATAGCCTCTGTTTTGTTTATAAGCTCATCAATGAGCTCTTTTTTCTTTCTTCTTTCCTCATCCAAGACCTTCTTGCGAGATATAACTATGCTACCTTCGTTTTTGTCTATTTTGATGATCTTAACTCTAAGAGTTTTGCCAAGTACATTGCTATCCTTAAAGGTATATTGAGATCTTGGCAAGAAAAACTCAACCCCATGTTCATCCAAGCAAACAAAACCTCCCTTGTTTTTGCTAATAATCTTAACCTCAAAGACCCGTTCTTTATCCTCTTCTTTGTAGTTTTTTATAAATTCCTCTATCTTTTCTTTTCTTATAGCCTTTTTATGAGAAATTATAGGCTTGGCACCGCTATATCCTACAACGGCTACCTTGATCTCATCCCCAAGTTTATATAAAAGATTACCGTTAGGATCCTTTATCTCGCAAAGGGCTAAGATCCCTTCTGATTTTCTTCCTATATCAACAAAGGCTTCCTCATCTTTAATCTCAATAATCTTGCCTACAAGCAAGGAACTTTCTTTCTTGTGTCCCTCATACTCGGCAAGTAATTGCTCGAAATTTTCCTCATCATCTGCAAAATCCTCGAGCCTAGCTTTTTTAACTGACATACTGCTTTCCTTTCAATAAAATGAGCCACATTATAGCCTTTTTTTACTTCAATTTGACTTTAAAATGCGTAAAAATTGAATTTTTAGCAAGATTTCTTTTTGCTTTTTTTGATTTTTAGGCATTTTCTTTGCAAATTTTACCCAAACAAGAAAAAATTCACAATAAAAGACTTCTTTTGTTTTAAAAACCAAATTTTTTGGTTATAATTTAATATTATCAAAATTAAAGGAAAATTATGAGTGTTAAAAATCATTTTTCTAACAGTTTAACTGTGGGTAAAAAGATCAGCCTTTCTTTAAGTTGTTCTTTGGCTCTTATCTCAGTAAGCCTAGCAGATGAGCCCTATGTCTTAGAGCAAAGCAATATAACAGCCATACTAGTATCCTCCAAGCTTGATGAGCTAAATAGAAATATATATCAAATTAATGGAGCTAGTATAAGACAAAAAGGCTTCATAAATACTGAAAGTGTTTTTCGTTATTTACCCTTTGCTAGCGTGTCAAACACAGGACTAGGCGGGAATTTGGACTTGCGAGGGCAAGGAAACAAGGCAAACACAAGTGTGCAAACGCTCATCAACGGCGTTTATGCAAATATGTTAGATAGCTCGCACGGCGTAACGCCCATAAATACGGTGTCTCCAAATCTTATCCAAGAGATTGAGATACTTCCGGGCGGGGGTGCGGTTATGTTTGGCAACGGCACACGCGGCGGCGTGGTAAATATCATCACTACAAAACGTTTTGAAAGACCTTTTTTCAGTGCTTCTGCTGGGTATTCAAATGTAACTACTAGCACAAGAAGCACAAATTTTGCTAATGCTGGAAACAACTACAACGCAAATGTCCTATACGGCGATAAATTCGGCGAAAACACACACATAAATGTCGGTGCGAGCTATCTTTACAAAGGCTCATACAGAGAAAAAGACCGCACCACAGGGGCTGGGGCAAATTTTGGCATATTACACGACTTTGCTAGTGGGCAAAGCGTGAATTTTGACGCTGATTTTTACCACGCAAATATGCACACAAGCCCTTTCAACTCGTTTATGGATACCACGCCAGCAGGCAGCGAGCCTAGCAAAAACGAGCGAAACCTTGCAGGAAATGGCGATTTTCACAACACCCAAAACCGCTTCACCACGAATTTAGGCTATGAAAGCGAGGTGAGCGAGGATTTCAAGTGGAATTTAAGGGCTTTTTATCACTACAACCGCTTGGATTACAAAAACAGCGTTACAAGGCTTAGCACTTATGGCTACTCGCAAGGCACTCAAACCTTGGCTACATTTGCAAACGCACAAGCAGATCAAAGTGGCTCGCTATTTGACGACCAAAAAGTAGGCGTAGAGGGCAAAATCGACTTAAAACACGGTAGCGGCAGGTTTATAGCGGGCATTCAAAGCCTTTATCAAAGGTCCAAACGCACTATGAATCAGCATATCACCACGCCAAACCCCCTTGCAGCACTTAGAATGCCAAATTTTCCTATCATACCACCAGGTCCTCCAACCTTTACAACCTACACAAATGTAGCCTATGATCACACTATGCACATACCCTTTACGGGTAATAAATGGACAAATTCTATCTTTGCCATAGAAAAATACGATTTTGGCGAATATTTTTCTCTAACAGGGGGTGCTAGATATGAATTTGCAAGATATTTCATCAATGTTGATAATTCACACAATATAAGACTAACAGGGCAAAATGCCGGAGTAAATGCAAATTTGCTAAATACTTCTTACACCACAAAAGGCTCTCTTGTAGAAAATCTCCACAACTTCGCCCTAGAACTAACCCCTAGCATAAAATTCAGCGACACAGGTGCGATTTATGCGAAGTTTGAGCGAGGGTATCTTTCTCCATCGCCTAACAACTTGCTAAAAAGAGAGGGAACAAGCAGCGCAAACTACCGCTACGAAGCGACAAATCTCAAAAAAGAAACCTACAACACCTATGAAATAGGACTTAAAGAAAGCTTTGCAGGGATGATTTTGCTATCTGGTAGCGTTTTTTACACGGACACAAGCAACGAGTTTTACACCATAGGCAACGCGCACTCCGTTGATGGCGTGCAGTATGACACCTACGACAAGACAAGGCGGCTGGGCGTGGAGGTAGGAAGCGAGCAGTATTTCTTTGGAGGTGCTTTGGGGCTTAACGAGAGTTTTACATACATAAAAGCCGAGAAAAAGGACAATGGAGAGTGGGGCAAAATCCCAAATTCCTACAACTACAAAGGCACGCTTGGTGCAAGTGTGGAACTAGGCAGCCACTTGGGGCTTTGGGTGCAAAGTGCCTTTGTGGGACGCCAACAAGTAGTAAGCAAGACAGCCACTGGCGTGGATGAAGACCGCTCATTAAAGCCCTACACGCTCGTAGATATAGGGGTTTCTGGCACATTTAGCGGCTTTACTTTAAGTGCTGGTGTGCGAAATGTGGGCGACACGCTTTACTATGAATACTACAACCACGATGCAAGCGACACCATCGCAGGATATGGGTATATAGTGGGACAAGGACGCACCTACTTTATAGAGGGAAAATACGAATTTTAAGGCTTGAGATTTTTCGCTTTCGCTCAAAATGACAATAAAAGGCCCCCTCCCTTGCGGAGGGGGTTTGGGGGTGGGTCAAATTTTGCGTTAGCAAAATTGTCATTTTGAGAAATTTGCAAATTTTCCACGCCTTTATCTTGCAAAATGTTTGAATTTTCTTGTGAATTTACCTTTAAATTCAAGGCATTTGTTGAATTTTTGTCATCATTTAAATTTTTAGGGTTTTCATACCCACCCCCTAAATCCCCCTTTGCACGGCAGGGGGACTTGTCTGCGGTTTCAAGCCCGCTCACAAGTGAGGGGGACTTTTGGTTTATTTAGCTTTTTATGCTTTTTCTATCAGCTTGATTTCATTCTCGTTTAAGTCATAAAGGCTATAAACTAGCTTGTCGATTTCTTGTTCGAGTTTGCTTGTGTCGTCATTGCGAGATTTTGCCTTAGCAAAATTGTGGCAATCTATGTGTTTGCTTTGTGGATTGCCACATTCCTCGCTCGCAATGACGAAGTGGAGTGGATTGCCACGCTTCGTTGCACTCGCTCGCAATGACTGTGTGTAGTGGATTACTTTGTTAGCTATGTTTCCTCGCAATGACGAAGTGAAGTGGATTGTCACGAGAATCCTGCGGATTCTCTCGCAATGACGAAGTGGAGTGGATTGCCACGCTTCGTTGCACTCGCTCGCAATGACTGTGTAGTTGAATTTTGAGTGTTTTCTTGTAAATTTTCGCTTGAATTCAAGGCATTTGTTGAATTTTTGTCGTTTTTTGAATTTTCAAGGTTTTCATACCCACCCCCTAAATCCCCCTTTGCACGGCAGGGGGACTTGTCTGCGGTTTTTTTACCCACCCCCCAAACCCCCTCCGCAAGGGAGGGGGCTTTACTCGAACAAGAAATCGACAAGCTAGTTTATAGCCTTTATAACTTAAACGAGAGCGAAATAGAGTTGATAGAAAAAGGCATATAAAAAAGCCAAGCAAACCAAAAGCCCCTTGCGAGTGGAAATTCACAAGGCAAGTCCCCCTGCCGTGCAAAGGGGGATTTAGGGGGTGGGTCATTGGAAGTAATCCACTCCACACCGTCATTGCGAGCGAGTGCAACGAAGCGTGGCAATCCATAAAAAATTCAGACAAAAGCCTGAAATTTTGTCATACTAAGCATTGCGAAGTATCTCGTAATTCAAAAAGAGATTCTTCGCTTCGTGCTACGCACTTCGCTCGCAATGACAAAATTGAGTTTGAGATTTTTCACTTCGCCTAGCTCCCTCAGAATGACAAGTCGAAATTTTATAGCCATTGTGCGTGTTGATGAGCCATAAATTCGCCCATTTATAGCTATATCTTTTAATGTCTCTGCCACGCAAGATGGGCTTTATGAGCTTTGCGGTGCGTTGGCGTTCTGTAAGCATTGTGTCATTGCGAGATTTTGCATTAGCAAAATCGTGGCAATCTATGTCCTTGCTTTGTGGATTGCCACGCTTCGTTGCACTCGCTCGCAATGACAACACTGATGCTCAATATGACAAAGACACAAACCCTCAAGCCGTCTTATTTCCCCTACTTAACAAAAAAGCCCAAAGTCAAAAGAAAGAAACAAGGCTTAAAAATTCAGCAAATTTAAAGGACGAAGTAGAAATCAAAGATTTATCAAATTCAAAGGACGAGTTAGAAATTAAAGATTTATCAAACAAAAACACAAACCACGAAACAAAAATCAATAATTTACAAAGCTTTATTGACAAGCTAGTTTATAGCCTTTATGACTTAAACGAGAATGAAATCAAAATCATAGAATCTAAATAAGTCAAAGCAAAATTCTGCCCACTATTTAATACCCACCCCCTAGCCCCACTCGTGCTGCGGGAGGGAGAATCTTTGGATTCAAACCAAAAGTCCCCCTGCAGTGCAGAGGGGATTTAGGGGGTGGGGGTTTTGCGTAGCAAAAAGCAAAAATTCAAATAAAATTCTAAACCTTGTCATACTGAATGTAGAGAAATATCCACAAACGCACACAGTGCATTTTTACCTTTAAATTCGCCTAAAATTCAAGCCCACTTCCTCCATTTTCTGTATTCTGTAATCCGCAATCAGTCCTTTGTCCTCTGTAGTTAGTATTCCGCAAAAGACTGCTTGATAAAATCTGATAAATTCACGCAAATTTACAAAATTATGTAAATATTTTAAAAAATTTTAAGAACCTTAGCAAAAAAGTTAGACAAAAAAAGGAAAGAAAGATGAATAAAAAGCAAAGATTTTTCAAAAAAAGCGTTGAGGCTGCTGATGGATTAAGCCTTGGCATATCTATGGTGGTGGCTGTTTTGATGGGAGTTGGCATAGGCTATGTGCTTAAAAAATGGACAAATAGCATTTGGCTTTTTTGGCTAGGCGTTTTCATAGGAGTAGCAGCTGCAATTTTAAATGTATATAAGGCTTACAAGGCACAAGTGGCAAGCTATGAGGAGTTTAAAGACGAAAATAGATATAAAAAAGAGGAAGAAAATTAAAAACTCTTAGTTTGTGTGAATTTTAAATCTATTTTTAAGCTTTTTAAGCTTAAATTTATTTCTAATTTTACTTTGAATTTAAAATTCTTAACTCAAAATGCTTTAATAGAATTTTGACTTATTAATTTTAATAAATTTGGCTCAATTAATTTTAACAGGATTTTCTCTTATCAATTTCAGCAAATTTTGATGAGAGTATTGCCTTAAAATTTTGCTACCATATCTAAATTCAGTTTCCTTTAAGTGAAGGACAAGATTTTCTTTTTTAGTCTTTAAATTTAGCTAAATCAAACTTTGCAAACTTCTACTACGCAGTTACAAGAGCGCAACGCAAAAATATTATCTATGGCATTGTGATATTATTTCTTGCCTTTGCAAATTCGTTCTTGCTATGCTTTACCCCATAATGTGCCTTTACTCCGCAAAGGGAGGGACCTAGCGAAATAAAAAATCAACCAAGCCATCATAGCTTTGAGCTTATCGCTACAAATCTCACTTTCTTTAAGCCCTATAAGATCCCTTATGATAGATGGCAACTCTTTGTCCAAGCACTGTTTTACCACCTTAGTATAAACATTAGCATAGCGTTTTTGCATACCTTCTTGCAAAGTAGCAAATGCGTAGCATCAAGTAAAAACTTTTGCGACCAGCCCCAAGCTCCCTTTTTCCATATATTCGTCTTGTTTCTTTTGCTCACAGTTGCGAGTGAAGCAAGAAATAACTCTCATTAACTTCAATTTTAGCTCTCACCTTGCTAATTTTTTTGCACTCTTTAAGGATTAAAAGCTTGCTGCACAATTGCATTCACGCAAGCACAAGTTAGTTTGCAAATTTGAGCGTCTTTTAGCCTTTAAATCAAGGCTTCTTGCAAAGTTGCGAGTGCGTAGCACGAAGCAAAAAAATACTTCAAAATTCCTTAAATTTTTTTGAGACAATTCGGAAACGGACTATGTATTTGTTTTTCATTGGTATAATCATAACTTAAAAACATTTCAATTTAGTTTAAGTTTAATTGAGCTTTAAGTTTTGTTAAAATCAACATTTAGCAAAAGATGCAAAAATTCACAGATTCGCAAAAGATGCGAAAATTCACAAAAAGGACAAAAAATGTTAGAAGGCATACTTAGAAAGAGTATCGGCAGAAAGGATGCTAAGTCCTTAAAGCGAGATGGTTATCT
>NZ_QHLI01000050.1 GCF_006864425.1 Campylobacter troglodytis
TTGATAAAAGATTTGAGGAGTTAAGCTTTAAATCCCCCAACAAAGAAAAGCCACAGCCCTTCAAAGCAAGTGTGCCTCCTCCAATGGCTATGCATAAGGACTATCTATGGCTTGGTTTTAATAGAGCTAAGCTCTTGCCCTCAATTAAAGGAAAGATCTATTTTGAGCTATATTATGACAACAAAGACACCTTTGTAGAGCTTTTGCAAAGGATCTATCCAGATGCCATTGAGGGTTGGAGCAAAAATATGCTAAGAAAGCTTGAATTTACGAGGTAAGGGGGGGGTTGATGGAGTATTTAAGGCTTTTGCAAAAGATAATTTGTGGCTTTAAAATAGGCGATTGATACTTTTAGCTGATATAATTACGGCTGAAAGATTGGTAAAATCGATGTTAAATAAGTATATATTTTTGCCCTACATTTGAAAGCGGAAATTTAATCAATTTTGGAGTGCTTTTGTGCTGATATTTGCGTGAGCAAAATCGCCCTCTTTGCAAGGTTTCTCGCCCTTGTGTTAATAGGATAGTGCAGCAAGCTTTTAATTGCAAAAGAGTGCGAAAAAATCTCAGCAGTGAAATCGAAGAGGGTGAGAGCTACTTCGGTGGTGTGCGTGGCAAGCGTGGGCGTGGAGCTAGCAAGAAAACGCCTGTGTTCGGTATGTTAAAACGCAATCGCACGAGTTTATACGCTCAAACACTTGCTCTGCAAAAGAGCTATTACCGATTATAAAGGACTTTTCAGAGCTTGAAGAAAGTGAAATTTACAGCGATGGATTAAAATCCTACGGTGCCTTGGTGGATTTTTTGCTTCGTTTTGTCTTGCAACTTTGCAAGAAGGAGCAAAGGCACATTATAGGGTAAAACACTTTAAAAACGAATTTGCAAACGGACGAAATCATATCAACGAAATTGTGAATTTCTGGGGACCTTACAAAGGCTAGATTAAGTCAGTTTCACGGCATTAAAAGAGAATTTTTCTACCTTCATTTGAAAGAGAGTGAATTTCGAACTAATGTAAAAGTTAAGAATGAAAATTTGTATAAAATTTTGTTAAAATTGATTAGGAAAAATCCTAGGTCATTTTAGCTAAAAGTATCAATCGCCTAATTTATACTTTGTAAAGCCTCTTGCATCTGCACGGAAAATACTAAAATTCAGAGTTCGCTTTAACTTGTTTTGCTTATTTTGGCTCAATTAAACTTAACAAAATTTTCTCTTATCAACTTTAATAAATTTTGATGAGAATTTTGTCCTAAATTTTTCATATTGTTTCTAAATTCTATTTCTTTTAAATGAAGGATAAAAATTTCAGCCATAAAATTTGGCAAGTCTAAATTTAGCAAGGCCCCAGAAATTTTACATTATGTTAATGTAGTTTCGCCCATTTGCAAACTAGCTTTTAGCGTGTTTTACTATATAATGTACCTTTACTCCGCAAAGGGAGGGGCCTAGAGAAGTAAAAAATCTACCAAACCATCATAAGCCTTGAAGCAATCGCTGTAAATTTCACACTCGTTAAGCTTAGCCAAGTCTCTTATGATAGGCAGTAGCTCTTTTGCCAAGCAGTGTTTGATGACCTACATATAAACGCTAACCTAGCGTTTTAGCATACCTTCTCGCAGAGTTGCAAGACACATAGCACGAAGTAAAAACACAGGTGTCTTTTCAGCCCACGCTTGCCACACACACTTTGTGTACCGAAATAACTCTCATCAACTTCAAGCTCACCACTCATCTTGCTGATTTTCTAACACTCTTTGACTATTAAAACTTTTACACAATTACATTCACACAAGCACGAGTCATTTTACAAAGTTGAATGTTTTTTGCCTCTAAATCAAGGATTTCTTGTAAAGGGACGAGTTGCAAAAATAAGTAAAAAATACTTCAAAATTTCCCTACATTACATTTGGCGAAATTAGGAAACGAACCTTTGTTTATCATAGGACTTAGCTTAAAAATCCTTTAATTTAAATTTAATTGAGCCTAAACTTAATTTATACTCTATAAAGCCTCTTGTGTCTGCAAGGAAAAGACTAAAAATTCACAGTCTACTTGAACTTGTTTTACTCATTGACAAGGCTAGAGGCAATTCGCAAAAGAGTTCTTTTATACTTGCTTTTAAATTGGCATTAATAACCTTGCATTTAAAAACACAGTAGATAAAATTCACTCTATTTTAAAGCATGATCATAAAAGCATACCCTTAAAATTCAGCTAGATTATAAGTATCTCTTAGCTCATAATCATCAATTTCAACCCACTGCTTTTTTAAATCCTTCTTGCTTTTAATTTTTATCTTATTATAAAACTGATCATAGCCCTCGTAAAAGCCATCTTTAAAGCTTTCTACAAGCACGGTTAAGCTTCTTTGTGCCTTTCTAAACTCCATATTATTTTGCCTAACTATGTCTTTTAGGGCATTTAATCTGCTTTTTGCAAGATCACCTCTAAGCTCATTTTTCATAGAAGCTGAGTGGGTGCCTGTCCTTGGCGAAAATACAAAGCCGTGCAAATGAGTTAGCTTAAAATTTTTAAAATTTTCCAAAGCCTCAGCCCAAATTTCCACACTTTCTCCAGGATGTGCTACTATAAAATCCGTTCCTAGTGCAAAATTCTTGCTACGCAAAAGCTCAAACAAAGCCAAATCATCCTTTGTGTGAGAACGGCGCCTCATAAGCCTTAGCATCTTTTCGCTTGTATGCTGCAAGGCTATGTGTAAATGCCTTTCTAGCCAAGGCTCATTTAGGATCTCCTTAAAGCTCTCATCGATCTGAGCTGGTTCTAAGCTACCAAGTCTAATTCGCTTAACTCCCTTTATAATCCCAAGGGCTTGTAAAAGTCTGCCAAGGCTGCTGCCTTCTTTAAGTCCGTAACTGCCTATATTTGTGCCTGTTAGCACAAATTCGCTATATCCGTTGTTTGCTAGGAGCCTGATCTGTTCTATAAGCTTGTTTTGAGGCATTGAGCGAGATTTGCCACGCACCTGAGGTATGATGCAATAAGAGCAGTTATAATCACAACCCTCTTGCACCTTTACAAAGGCCTTTGTATGATCCCTAAAACGAGTAACTATGTCCTTGTCGATAAAGGAGTTTAAATCTCCCAGCTCGTAGAATTTATGCTTTGAGCTTAAAAGCTCATTTATCCTATGCTTGACACTTGCTCCTAAAACCCCAAAAACAGCTCCCTTTTCAAAAAGCTCTTTGCCCCTACTCATAGCCCCACAGCCTGTTAAAACAACACGAACCCCTTTATTTTGCAAGGATTTTATATAAGAGCGAACCCCACTGTCAGCCCCATTTGTAACAGTGCAAGAATTCACAACAACAACTGAAGCCAAGCTTTCATCATCTGTAAGCTCATAATCTTTCACATAGTTCTTTAAAAGCTCACTGTCATAGATATTTGTGCGGCATCCAAAGGTTTTAAAATAAATCTTTTCTTTCATTTTTAGCTTTCAATCTTTCTAAATTAGGCTTGAATTTTAGTGAATTTTCTTTGAATTTTTGTTTAAAATTAAGCTTAGATCCTAGTGTTTAAATTCAAGGCTGAATTTAAATGCCACTTCAAAGTAAATTAAAATGGCTCAATTAAACTTAAACCAAAGTGTTTTTAAGCTAGGTCATATAAAACATAAGGCTCAAGACAACTTAAACTCAAACAAATAAGCTTTAAGTTATGATTACAGCGATGAAAAACAAGTATATCAATCGTTTCAAAATTTCAGAGGCTAAATTTAAAAAATTGTAAAGTATTTTTTTGCTTCGTTAAGCCTCTTGTTTCTTTGCAAGAAACATTGATATTAAAGTAATTAAAAATGCAAAATATTAAAGCCTCCAAAATGGCAAAATTAAGCAACAATTCTTGCCAAAGCATCAATAAAATAATCAAAAATATTAGAATTTTAATCTCCAAAGAATGTGAAAAAATTCAAAAATGCAAGATGAAATAGCTGAGAGTTATTTTTTGCTTCGTTTCGTCTTGCAACTGTGTAGTAGAAGGTGCAAAAAGAATGCGAACTAAGCGTGGACGTGGGGCTGAAAACACCTATGTTTTTACTTCGTGCTATTGTAACTGCGTAGTAAAAGGTATGCTAAAACGAAATGGGCAAGTTCATACTTAGCTTATAAAAACTTGCTTGGCTAAGAAGCTCTTTTCTGTGGGATTTAAGCGGTATGAGGAAGATGGAATTTTAGTGCTTGGCTATTTATGATGGTTTGGTTGATTTTTTGCTTCGCTTTGCCCCTTACTTTGCAAAGCAAAGTTATAGAGTAAAACACAGGAAAAATGAGTTTGCAAAAGGCACAAATCATATAAATGGCATTGAGAATTTCTGAGGCTTTGCATAGATTAAGCAAGTTTAAAGGAATTAGAAATTTTATACTTCATTTAAAAGAAACAAAATTAAGGTGAAAATTTTGAGACAAAATATTTATCAAAATTTATTAAAGTTGATAATACAAAATCTGCTTAAGTTGTCTTGAGCCAAACATAAAAATCCGTTTTAGAATTTCTAAGATATAATTTAAGGAATTTTGAAGTATTTTTTACTTCTTCTTGCAACTCGTCCCTTTGCAAGAAATCCTTGATTTAGAGGCTCAAAAAATAGCTGATCTTTGTCAAATTCCTCATCAAAGTTCGTGTAAAATTTTCAAAGAAATTCACATTTTAACCCTGAAAGAATGTAAAAAGCTTTCTAAAATGAGCGCTGAGATTGAAGAGGGTGATAGTTATTTTTTGCAACGCTAGGCTTGTAACTGCGTAACAAAATGGGATTGCAAAGTGCGTTGAATATGTGGGTGAAGCTGGTAGCCAAAGTTTTTATTTCGTTGCCCTTCTTGCAAGCTTGCAAGAAGGAACAAAGGCACAAGATTTTGTAAAACACAGTGCAAATGAGTTTGCAAACTCGCAAAATCATATCAATGAGATTATGAATTTTTTTACTTCACACTCTTGCAACTGCGTAATAGAAGTTTGAGAAATTTAAACTTGCTAAATTTAAAGGCTAAAAATTTTGTCCCTCGTTTAAAAAAACAGAATTTAGATCTAAAAATTTTAGGACAAAATATTTATCAAAATTTAATTAAGTTGATAAGCCAAAATCCGCTTAAGTTGTCTTGAGTCAAACAAATTTAGGATAAAATTTCAAAATTTATTAAAACTGATAAGTCAAAATCCTATTAAATTTAATTCGGCCATTAAAATTAAGCGTTTTTGATGGCTCAATTTAACTTAATCACTTGATTTCTTATCATTTTTAGCAAGATTTTATATAAATCTTGTTGCTTAATTTTGGCATTAGATCTAAATTCAGTTTCTTTTAAATGAAGCATAAAATTGCCCTATTTAATTCCTTTAAATTTAGCTAAGCTATGTTTAGTAAAACCTCAGAAATTTTCGATTTAGGTATTTTCGCTGCGTAGCGGATAGGCTAAAGCCTCGCAAAAGCCTACCACATAGCTTCAAAAAAGGCACTGCAGGGCAGAATGTGATTTTGCCATTTGCAAACTCATTTTTAGAGTGTTTTACCCTATAACTTTGCTCCTTCTACTACGCAGTTGCAAGATGAAACGAAGCAAAAAATAACTATCAACAATATCTATTTCACCTTTTTGAAATATTTTCACATTCTGTTGTGATTAAGATTCTAGTTTGTTTAAAGATTCTTTATAGAGTAAGCTCTGAAATGTGAGTGATTTTTAAAATTTTAAAAGCTTTAATATCAAGGTTTCTTGCAAAGTTGCAAGACGAAACGAAGCAAAAAAATACTTCAAAATTTCCTAAATTTCTTTTGAGATAATTCGGCAACAGACTTTTGTTTTTTACCTTATAAATCATAACTTAAAGCTATTGTATTAGAGCTTAGGTTAAATTAAGCCTTTTTGATAAGTTTCATAAAAAAGAAGCTAAATTTAGGATAAATTCAAGCTTTTTTATACGAGGCAAACTTCTTTTAAATTTAGCTTAAAATTATGAGCCTTTGTTTATAAATTAGCATTTTAAAAAAGTCAAATTCAAATGATTTTTAAAACATTCTTTAAAGTTTGTCTCATTTCTTAGTAAGCTTATATAGGACATTGCCTATTATTTGAATGATTTGTACCAAAATTAGCAAGACGATGACAGTTTGCACCATAATGCCTGTTTGAAAGCGCTCATACCCATAGCGAATCGCCACATCGCCCAGCCCACCGCCGCCCACGGTGCCTGCCATCGCTGAAAAGCCCACCACTATGATGAGCGTGAGCGTTATGCCGTTGATGAGGCTTGGCAAGGACTCGACAAACATCACTCTAAATATGATTTGAGCGTTGCTTGCACCATAACTTTTTGCAGCCTCTATTAGACTAAAATCCACCTCTTTAAGAGCAGCCTCTATCATCTTTGCAAGAAAGGGTGCTATGCCAAGGGTTAGAGGGACGATGGTAGCACTCGTGCCTATGCTCGTGCCTACGATGAGGCGGGTAAGTGGCATTAGGACGATGATGAGTATGATAAATGGGAATGAACGGACGATATTTACGAAAAAATCAAGCGTGTTGTAGGCTAGTGGGTTCTCGCAAAGTCCATTTTTGTCCCAAATGACAAGCAGTACGCCGGGGATAATGGCGAGCAAAAAACCCAAAAATGTCGAAACAAGGCTCATATAAAGCGTTTCAAGCAGGGCGGGGTAGAGAATTTCAGCGAAATTGTTTAGTATGTTTTCGAGCATTTTTTGTCCTTTTTTGTCCTTTTTATGCGAAATTTTATTTTAGAAAGTATAAATTCTACAAAATTTATGTTAAGTTTTAGAAAAATTCACGCAATTTTGTGAATTTTCACTCAAAAATTCACAAAAAAAATTCAGCAAAATGTGCTATAATTTGGCGTTTTTGAAATAAATTTTGAAACAAAAATGGAAAGAAAATATGCCTACGCTCTTGCAAATAGATGGTTTTAAGTTTTTCTTTTACTCAAACGAACACGAGCCAAAGCATATCCACGCGGTGAAAGGCGAGGCATTTGCAAAGGTGAATTTGTAGGATTTGCGTGTGGAATTTAGTAGCTTTAAAAGCAAGGATTTAGCCTTTGTGCTAGACGTTATAAAGTCGCACAGAGCGGAGTTTGAAAGGAAATGGGATGAGTATTTTAGTCAAGGCTAAAAGCGTAGGCTTTGAAAATGGCTATTTGGTGGTGCTTTTGCAAGATGAACGCATCATACAAACGCCACTAAAATGGTATAAAGAGTTAAAAGACGCACCCCTTGCAGAGCTTGAAAAATGGCACTTCATCTGCGATGGCACGGGGATTGAGTGGGAGAATTTAAATTGCCATTTAAGCGTGGAAAGTATGCTTAAATCAAGCATTGAAGTGGCTTGATACTTTTAAAATGCGAGTTTTATGGCTAAATTTGCCTTGAATTTCTTGCGAAGTTTTTCAAAAATTCACGCAATTTTGCTTAAAAATTCACAAAACACCTAAATTTCAAGCCTCAAGTTCAAAAACCACACGCAAAATTCAAAGCTCACAAAATTTTAAAAACTCAACACCCAAACTCACTCCGCTACCTCCCACAAAACGCCGTTTTTGTCGATAAATTCAAGCACTCTTTCTTTGTCCTTTTCATCTACATTTATGACAAGATTTCCTAGTGCTATGCCATTTAGCTTTTCTATCTTGCCCCAGACTATGTTAAAATCGACATTTAAGCTTCTCGCCATTTGCGTGATAAGGCTTTTTTGTGCCACTTCTTTTGGAAAATAAAGCTTGATATTCACCCCGCTTTCAGGCAAAAAGTCGCTTTCTCCTAAAAATTCACGCATCTTTTCATTTGGCTTTAAGAAAAGCTCGTGTATGGCTCCGCTACCTATGATTTGCCCCTTTTCAAGTAGCACAGCCCTTTGAGCGATTTCTTTTACAACCTCCATCTCGTGAGTTACAAGCACGACGGTGATTTTAAGCTCTTTGTTTATGCGTGAGATAAGCTCAAGTATGTTCTTTGTGGTGTTTGGATCAAGTGCAGAGGTAGCCTCATCGCTGAGTAAAATTTTTGGACGAAGTGCTAAAGCCCTTGCGATGGCAACTCTTTGCTTTTGCCCTCCGCTAAGCTCGTTTGGATAGGCATTTGCCTTGTCTTTAAGCCCCACAAGCTCTAAAAGCTCATTTACCCTTTCTTTAATCTCAACCTTTGAAAAGCCATGAGTGTGCAAGGGCATAGCCACATTTTCAAAGGCATTTTTGCGGCTCATCAGCGCAAAATGCTGAAAAATCATACCTATGTTCTTTCGCAAATCCCTTAATCTTTTAGGATGCCTTGCAAGGGCTGAAATTTCCTCATCAAAGACCCTCAAAGAGCCTGCTTGATAGCTTTCAAGTGCGTTAATGCAGCGTAAAAGCGTGGATTTACCAGCCCCGCTGTGTCCAACGATGGCAAAAATCTCGCCCTGTTTTACCTCAAGGCTCACCTCATTGATTACCAGTTCCTTGCCGTAGAATTTTTTTAGCTTTTCAATTTTTATCATATTTAGCCTTTGAGATTTTTTAACTCTTCATCTATTTTTGTTAGCTGTAAATTCAAGCTTTCAAGTGCAGTTTTATTTTGCAAGATTACTTCTTTTGGAGCGTTTGAGATGAATTTTTCGTTATTTAGCATATTTTCAAGCTTTGTTTTTTCTTTGTTTAGCTTTATTTTTTGAGCCTCTAATCTAGCCAAAACCCCGCTTAAATCAACGCTTTCAAGCGGCACAAAGACCTTTAAATTTTCACTTACATCAGCACTTGCCTTGCTTAAATTCTCAGCTATGAATTCTATGCTCTCACTTTTGGCAAGTTTGCTGATAAAATGCGTGTAAGATTTGAATTTCGCCACTTTGCTAGTGTCGTTTAGCTTTATGAAAGCCTTTGAAATCCTTGAATTTCCAAGCTCTACAAGGGTTTTTGCCCTACGAATGCTTACTATGGCTTCGGTTATTAGCTCAAAAAAGCCCTCAAGCTCTAAATCCCTTTTTTTAAATTCAGGGTAGGCTGAAATCATAATGCTCTCGCTATTTTCAAGCTTAGTGCCGCTTAGCTCGTGGTAAAGAAACTCGCTAATAAAGGGCATAAATGGATTTAAGAGCTTTAAGCCTTCTTTGAATATGCTTCCAAGTTCTTTCACAGAGGCTTTTTCAGCCTTGCTTAGCTCTATCCCCCAGTCGCAAAACTCATCCCAAAAGAAGCGGTAAAGGGTATTTGCTGCGTCATTAAAGCGGTAGTTTGCCAAATTTTCACGCACGGTTTGAATGCAAAGATTTAGCCTACTTTGCATATACTTGCCAAGCTCGCTTTTAATTTCAATCTCATCAAGGTTTGCAAAGGATTTTTCGTTTAAAAGCAAGTATTTATGGGCGTTATAAAGCTTGTTTGTGAAATTTCTAACCTGCATAAATTTATCCTGACTAAGCCTTATGTCTCTGCCTTGCACGGCAAGTAAGGCAAGGGTAAATCTTAATATATCAGCACTGTGCTCATTTATACTAGCCAAGGGGTCGATGACATTGCCCTTTGACTTACTCATCTTTTCGCCCTTTTCGTCTTTTACGAGTGCGTGCAAATACACCTGCTTGAAAGGCAAGGCATTTAGGGCATTTGTGCTTTGAAAGAGCATTCTAGCTACCCAAAAAAAGAGTATGTCAAAGCCTGTAATTAGCAAAGAATTTGGATAAAAGTCCTTCAAATCGCTCTCATTCCACAGCCTATCCTTGCCCCACTTGTTATTTCCCCAGCCAAGCGTGCTGTGTGCGTAAAGCCCAGAGCTAAACCAAGTATCAAGCACATCCTCATCTTGCTTAAAATTCACGCCCCCACACTTAAGGCATTTTAAAGGCTCGTTTTCGCTAGCAAATTCAGCCCCACACTCGCAGTAATAAACAGGAATTTGATGCCCCCACCAAAGCTGACGTGAAATGCACCACTCACGCAAATCCCTCATCCACGCATTATAAGAGTTTATCCAGTGGCTTGGGAAAAAGTGCATTTGCCCCGCATTTACCCTCTCAATGCTTTCCTTTGCTATGTCCTTGCTTACAAACCACTGCTTTGAAATGTAAGGCTCAACGACATTTCCACAGCGGTAGCAATAGCCTACTTGATTTGTGTAATCCTCTATTTTTTCCACAAAGCCTGAATTTTCAAGCCTTGCTACTATTTTTTCGCGTGCTTCGAGCCTTTCAAGCCCCTTAAATTCAAGGCAATGTTCATTTAAAATGCCCTTTTCATCAAAGATTTTTAAAAACTCCAAATTATGGCGTAAGCCCACCTCATAGTCGTTTGTATCGTGGGCTGGGGTTACTTTGACAACGCCCGTTCCAAAGCTCATATCTACATACTCATCGGCTATGATTTCTAGCTCTTTATTTACAAGGGGCAAGATGATTTTTTTGCCAACTAAGTGCTTGTAACGCTCATCGTTAGGATTTATCATCACGGCTGTGTCGCCAAAATAGGTCTCAGGACGGGTTGTAGCCACCACTAAAAAATCCTTGCTATCCTTTAAAAAGTAACGAAGATAGTAAAGTTTGCCTGAATTTTCCTCGTGCTGCACCTCAATATCACTTAATGCCCCATCGTGAGTGCACCAATTTATCATCTTATTAGCACGAAAGATTAGCCCCTTTTCATACAAGCTCACAAAGGCTTTTCTCACAGCACTTGCAAGCCCCTCATCCATAGTAAAGCGAAGCCTACTCCAAGCAGGCGTAATGCCAAGAGCTCTCATTTGCCCTAGTATATTGCCCTCGCATTTTTCCTTCCACTTCCAGGCAAGTTTTATAAACTCAGCCCTTCCAAGCTCCTCTTTGCTTTTTCCTTGAGATAGAAGTTGTTTTTCTACCACATTTTGAGTGGCAATTCCTGCGTGATCTAGCCCGGGCTGATATAAAACGCGGTAGCCATCCATCCTCTTATAACGCACCATTATATCTTGCAATGTAAAAGTCAGCGCGTGTCCTATGTGTAAAACCCCTGTTACATTGGGAGGGGGCATCATTATGCAAAAGCTTTCAATGTCCTTGTTTTTTGTGGAATGTTTTTTTAAATCTTGTAAGTTTTTGTTGCTATTAATCTCAAAATATCCCCTACTCTCGCAAAGCTCATAATAATGCCTCTCTATGCTCTTATCATAAAGATCCTTTGTGTTCTCTTCTTGCTTAAAACTGCCTTCTTTTTTATTATCTTGCATCTTTTGCCTTAAAACTTGAATTTCTTATGTGTGAAGGCATAAATATAGCATTTTTTTGTAAATTTAAGCTTTTTTTAATTTTGATTAAAACTTGTTTGTGAAAGCTTGTTTTAAAAAGGCATTGCTTTGTCATTTTTAGTATTTTGTGGCGATGAGGCTTAAAAATTCACATTTTGCGTGAATTTTTAATTTGTTTTCAGCTTGTGAGATTTTACGAGAGTTCTAAGTTATACTAAAGGTCAAATATTATCTAAAAATATTACTTTTATTAGAAAAAAGCTTTTTGATTTATCAAAATTCAAACTTGTCCTAATTTTAAGCTAGTCAAAGCTAGCCTCTACCCTGCGGTTTTTATAGCGATCCTTTTCTTTTAAGCCCTTACTAAGAGGCATATTTTTGCCATAAGATTGCATAGTGATCTTAGCTGTGATCCTTAAAAATTCACTAGCCACAGCTGCTGTTCTTTTTAAGCCAAGCATGGAATTATAAAAAGAGCTTCCAAGCTCATCTGTGTGTCCTTTTAGCATTAAAGAATGTACCTTGTAGCCTGAGATTTCTTTTTTTAGCCTTTTTATGTGAAAGCTGTTTTTTATGCTTTGCATAGTGCTTTGGTTGAATTTAAACCAAAGATGAGGCAAGAAAAGCCCAAGATCCTGCCATTTATCATTATCAAGCAAGTTTTCATTGAAAAGATAAAGCTTAAGCTCATTAGAATTACCCCTATCAATAAAAAGGGCATAGTTTAAATACCCACCCCGCCTTGAAAGGGTGCTAATAATATCCTTGATAAGCTCTTTTTCCTTTGAATTTAAAGCCTTGTTATCAAGTATATAGGCTGTATATCGCGTCCTACTTAGGTCTGTGTCCTTTTTGGCTCTTGCTAAAAGGGCGGTGTATTCTCCTCTTAGAGTGCCTTGTGCTACTTCTTTGATGGGGCTTTGTGGGCTAATTTCTTCTTTTTGTGCCTTTGTGCTTTGAGCTTCTTTTTTATCTATGTTTGAAGTGGAAATTTGCTCGTTGTGGCTGAGATTTTCATCAGAAAAGCTTATATCCTTTGGCTTTGAATTTATTAGCATATAAATCATAGCAGAGGCTAAAAGAGCTACGACAATAAGAAGCACTAGCATAAGTTTGCCAAAGTTTTTCATAAGAATCCTATTAAGAACTGTGATAAAATTATACTATAAAACAAGGCAAAATTTAAGCAAAAATTTTTTATAATTTTGCTTTGGCTTAACTGGATTTTAATTTTTGGCTTGAATTTAGCTTTTAGCCTTAAAGCTTGCAAGATAGTTGCGTTTAACTTTAAAGATCTTATTTAAGTTTAAATTCAAGGTTTTTAAATTCAAAGCCTTGAATTTTAAAGCGTTAAATTAAATTTACAGCTCAAGCAAGAGGCTAAATTTAAAGATAAAATGCAAAATAAATTTAAGCACAAGAAAATTAAACATTAAATTTAAGTTTAAATTCAAATTTAAATTCAAGCCAAAAGGCTTAAATTTAATATCTTAAATGTTTAAAAATGACTAAAATTCACAAAGGACAAAATGCCACTTTCAAGACTAAACAAAGAACAGCACAGTGCTGCCACAGCAGAGCTAGGACACAATCTCATCATCGCAAGTGCAGGCACAGGAAAGACCTCGACCATAGTAGCAAGGATAGCTTATTTGCTAAAAAGTGGGGTTGATCCTCAAAAAATAATGCTTCTAACCTTTACAAACAAGGCAAGTAAAGAGATGATAGACCGTTTAAATGCCCATTTTGACAAGAAGCTTACAAGACACATAATAGCAGGCACCTTTCATAGCACAGCTTACGGTTTGCTTCGTTCTTTTAACAAAAACATAATCCTTAAACCCATAAAGGAGCTTAAATCCTTGCTTAAAAGCGTTTATGAGAAGCGCACATTTCATCATTTAAGTGAGCTTACTCCCTTTACACCAAGCTATCTTTACGATACCTACTCACTTTTTCGTAATTTAAATGAGGATAATTTCATAGAATATTTTGTCAAAAAGCACAAGGAACAAGGAGTTTATGTTGAAATTTACGAGGATATTTTGCGTGAGTGGGAGGAGGAAAAGGATAGGTTTAATTATGTGGATTTTAATGATTTATTAATCAAATTAAAAGCTGAGCTAGCAAATAGGGAGCTTGAATTTGCTGAAATTTTAGTCGATGAGTATCAAGACACAAATGCTTTGCAAGGCTCTTTAATTGAGGCTTTTAAGAGCAAGAGTCTTTTTTGTGTGGGGGATTATGATCAAAGTATTTATGCCTTTAACGGTGCTGACATAGGCATTATAGGCTCTTTTAAGGACCGCTTTAAAAACGCAAAAATTCACACCCTAACTCAAAACTACCGCTCCTCAAAAAGCATACTAGCCCTTGCAAATAAGGTTATCTTAAACAACGAAAGGCTTTATCCAAAAGAACTCATAGTTACTAGAATGGGTGAATTTGCCCCCCCACAGCTACTTAGCTTTAATGAAAACCTAGAACAATACGCTCACATAGCAAAGCTGGTGCGAGATAGTGGGGTAAGTGCTGAAAATATAGCAGTTATCTTTCGTAACAACTCAAGCGCTGATGGCATTGAGCTAGCCTTAAAAGAAGTAGGAATTGCAAGTGTGAGAAAGGAAAGCGTGAGCTTTTTTGACAGCCTTGAAGTGCGTGCCTTTTGTGCTATGCTAGCACTCATCATAAATCCAAAGGATCTAATGGCTTTTATGAATCTACTTGAACACTCCCCGGGCATAGGATCTACCTTTTCAAAGGAGCTTTTTGATAGCTTTTTAAGGCTTGGACATGATGATTTAATTAGGGGCTTTTTGGATCCTGATAAAACTGTGAATTTACAAAAAAGTCGCAAAAAAAATCACCAACTAGGGCTTTTTAATGATCTTGAATTGCTTTCAAGCAGCTCTCGTTTCAAGCTTCAAAGCGAGTTTAACTCACATCCTATCCTAGCATTATCAAAGTTAAATGAAATGGGAGCTAGGAATTTAGAAAGGCTTTATTTTTTCATAAAAGAAGCTAATAAGCTTAGAACTTTAAGCGAATTAATAGAATGCGTTTTGAAAAATGAATATTTCAAAGAAATTTGTGATCTTTTGGCTACCAAAAGGGCTATAAATAGGGCTACTTTGAAGGTGGATCTACAAAGAAAAGAGGAGAGCTTAGAGAAAATTTCAAGAAAAATAGAACTTCTTAAAGAGCTTAGCAAGGATTACAGCGATCCTAATAAATACTACAATTTCTTAACCCTTGGTGCAAATGAGCTAAGCAGTGGCAAGGGCGTAAATTTGCTTAGCATTCACGCTAGCAAGGGACTTGAATTTGAGCTTGTTTTCATTATAGATTTAGCACAAGATCGTTTCCCAAATAAAAAACTAATGGCTATGGGAGGTAGTCTTGAAGAAGAAAGAAGGCTTTTTTATGTAGCAGTTACTCGTGCAAAAAACACCCTTTATCTAAGCTATGCAAGGTATGATAGGATAAAAAAGATGAATTACAAGCCTTCCATTTTTCTCATTGAGGCTGGGCTTTGTAAGGAGTAGCCTTTTAAAAATGGCTTGTTTTTTGGGATTTTGCTGTGTGATAAAGGCTTAGCTTTTTAACTAAATTCACACTAAGAACAAATTCTTGTTTATTAATTTTAACTTAACTGTCTTTTTTTGCTGATTTTTTACTTTGCAAGGGCTCGTTGTGATTTTTTAATCGGCTTAATATGACAAAATTGTCTGAGAGATACTTCGCAACACTTAGTGCGACAAAGGGCTTTAAGATGCTTAACACATTAAATATAAAAAAGTGCTTTTTTATAAAAAAGCCTTTTGACTTTAAGGCTTAAAATAACTTAAACTCTAACAAAGGAGCTTTAAGCTATGATTGTAAGGATGAAAAATAAGTATATGCTTCATTTCCAAATTGTCTCAAAAGAAATTTAAGGAATTTTAAAGTATGTTTTACTTCGTGCCGCCCACCTTGTAACTTTGCGGAACAAAAGCTCATTACTGAGTAAAAAATAGTGAAAATGAAACTGAGTAAAAAATAGTGAAAATGAATTTGCACACTCCCTAAATCATATCAATGCAACTGTGAATTTTTTTACTTAGCATTCGCGTCTTGTAACTGCGTAGTAGGAATTTGCAAAATTAAAACTTGCTAAATTTCGTGGAATTTAAAAGAAAATTTTATCCTTCATTTAGAAGAAACAAAATGTAGATATGGTGGCAAAATTTTAGGGCAAAATCTTTATCAAATTTTATTAAAATTGATAAGCCAAAATCCTATTAAAGTATCTTGCACCTAAGTTTAATTGAGCCTAAATTTAATCAAGCTTGTTTTATCCTAGATACAAACCATCTTCGATTATGATGGTAGTAGCTAATCTTCCTATGAGTTTGGTTGGAATTTTAACTGAGTATTCTTCTAAGTTCAGATCTGTCTTATCAAGTGCTTTTTTTATAACTTTGCTTTTTTGTATGATCTTTTTAGATCCTTGCTTTGTGTTGTATTTATTTAAGGTCTGCATTTTTTCATTAGCCTTTGTTTGTCTTAGTTTTTTTAAATATTTATGCTCTAAATTGCTTTCTTTAATATATAAGGCTTTAAGATTATTTTGCCCTATGAGATCCAAAGCTTTTATAAGTCTTCTTGCCTTTCTTTTGTCAAACACATATTTATTTTGTGAATTTAGGGTATTTGTAAAATAATTATTTGCATAGTCTTCAAGTATGCTTAAAGCCTCGTTATATAATCTTATAGGAGCTGTGATGGTAGCACGAAATCCATTTTCTTTTTCCCTTGTCCTAAACTCCTTATATAAAGGACTTGTTGTTTCTAGTTGATATATGCTGCAATGCTCTATGTCTATATTTTTATAGCCTTGGCTAAAAAATTCCTCATCGCTTATAAAATTTTTAGGCTCTTTAATCTCATCCTTGCTTCTTGCTCCTCTTTTTTCATCTATTATTAAATAAGAAAGAAGCCTTCTTAATGCAAATTCTTTGTTTTCTCTTGAATCTTCATAGTAAAGATTATATACTAGGCTTAAATGAGAGGATAAAACCCCAGTGCAAAGCTCTAAACCATAAATCATATCCTTAAAATCAAAGCTCATAGTTTTATCATCAATCCTCATAGGATAATACACATAATCTTCTTTTTCCACAGCTAATGGCGCATCGTATTTAAAGGTATAAAACTTGTGTATAATTTTTTCATACTCTTTTTGCATAGCCTCATAAGTACTTGGAAAAATTAATTCTAAAGCCAGATCCAAGCTCAAAGAGACAAGAGTTTCTATGAAATTTGCTTTAACTTGCAAATGAATTTTTTCTTTGTGAAATTTTTTTGCCTCAAAAAGTATATTTTTAAGTTGTATATGTCCTATCATAGCCCTTTGATGCTTATTGCTATGATAAAAGGACATATTTTTGAGTAATTTTGCATCATTTTTTGTAAGTCTTTCTTTGCCTACTTGAATTTCACCCCTTGTATATAATTCATTTATGAGCCTTGTTTTGGCTGCTTGATGTGAAATTTTATTTACTGTTGCTATGTCGTTTATTTTATCTATGATTAGGGCTTGTTTTTTTTCAAAAAGAGCTTTTTGTTTTTGAGTGTGTATTAAATCAAGCTTTAAAAAAAGTCTCTTAGAGCCTTTTGCTTTTAAAAGCTCATCATTTATGCTTATCTTAATAAAACTTTTATCTGGGTGTATTTTATGCTTGAGAAGATGAAACAAGCCTAGTTCGTTCAAAAAAGTCCTATCAAGTCCTTCTGTAAGTAAGAGGGTAAATATTTTAAAGCAATGTTCATAATTTTTAAGCTCCTCATCTATAAAAAAATTCATAAAAGGAAAGATAGAAGCTAGTATCTTAAAAAAAGAAAGCCTTAGAAGCTCTTCTAAATTTTGTAACCGTTTCGTTTCTTCTTGAAATTTTTGTATTGTTTGAGGCTCTATTTGAAGTCCTATGAGATCTTTTTCAAAAGAATACAAAGGCTCTTCTAGGTCTTTTTTTAACTCTTCATAAAGGCTTTGATTTTTAAAGCCAAGACCTTGATAAAAGGCATTGAGTGTATTTTGTATAAAGGAAGTGCTTTTTTTATCTGTGTTAGCAAGGGTAAAATTACTTAAATACATATAAAACTTAGAACCGTCATATTCTATACACTCATACATAGAGTATGATTTAACAGAGGCTAAATCAAGTCCATCTAAGAAAAAGCTATTTATAAGCTCTAATATATTCACAAAACAGCTTTTTGTCTTTAAATTCACGCTTGGAAATTTACAAGCTATATGATACATGCTATAAGAGATGATAAAACATTCAAATAGGCGATAATTAGGCTTTATAAAAGCTTTTGATTTTTTGATTTTTGGCAAAGTTATATTTTCAAATAAAAACCTTTCAATTAAGCCAAGATATTCTTTGATAATTTCTTTTTCTCTAATTATAATATCCTCTTTGTCTGCGTTTTGCTTAAAATGACTTGATATATAAGGCAAGGAAAATTCTTTCTTTGCAAATTTTTTATTAAGGGCTTCTTTTTTATCTTGTATTAGCTTATGTGCTGTGTCGTATCCAAAAGCTGCATCAGGATCTGAGGAGCTTTCTAAATAATTTGCCATATTCATCAAAGATGACAGTTTTTCACATTCACTTTTAAATTCTTTAAACTCTTCTTTTTGCCTTTCGTAATCTTGTTTTGACATTCTTTGAAATAAGCAAAGCTGCAATACATAAGGCTTGTCATCTTTATCCTCTATATCTATCCTAAAATTACTATAATCTCTTGCGCTATCATAACTTTTTTTGCCTACATCAAAGCTAAAAGCCTTGTTTTTTGTTCTATGCTTAGCTATTATTTTATTATTAGTAATTTGTTCTGTTAAAAGCCATGTTAGCTTGGCGTTGTATTTGTTAGGAGTATTTGTAATTAAAAGATAGTTTTTACTCATAGCACTTGCTGTTTTATTGTTTTTATCTGAAAACAGCAAGGCAAGCTCAGAGGAGTTAAAATGAGGAGCTTGTATATAGGCAAAGTGATTGAATTTATTTACTTGTTCTTTGACATAGGCTTTGAGGCTATTTTGAAGGCTTAGCTTAAAATTTGAGTTAAGCTCAAAGGCTTGTTTTTCTCGTGATGCTTTGTTTGTTATTTGTGAATTTATTTTAATTTTAGCTTGCTTAAAAAAGTTTTCTATATCAAAACTCTCATCAAGTTTTGCTACATAGGCTAAATTTGAGGAGTAAAAAGATAAATTTTCACCCATACACAAACAAGATAGATCAAGCAAAGATCTTTGCTTATCTTTTTGCACTATCAAGGCTGAGCTTAAAAGCTTGGTGTTGATATGCTTAGCAAAGATAGCAAATTCACTCACTAAGAATTCAAGCAAGGGGTTTAAAAATACTTGCTTGTTTTTCATTTGCGTAAGCACCAAGTCTAGTGTAGCAAAGCTTACACCAACAAATCCCACAAAGCCTCCCATAAATATAGACATTAAGCTTATTATTAAGGTGCTTGTAAGCACCTTATAACCTTCATTATCCTTAGCAAATTCATTTATGTATTCCAAAAGAGCTTTAAAGCTTTGTTCAAAGCCTTCTTTAAGCTCCTCTTTAATAAGCTCATCAAAGATCTGATTTTCTTGTATGAGATCTATTTGTGCTTTAATTAGCTCTTTATGCTCTTGCATTAAGCTTATAAGCTTTCCTTTTGTGCTTTTTTTTGTTGTGCTGTCTAAATACTTGCTTGTAAGCTTCTCGTCCCCAAGTGCCTCTAAAAGCTCACTTATGCTTTCTATGTCTTTGTTTCTTTCTTCTTTAAAATAAAGCCTTAAAGAAGATAAAAAGCTTACAAAGATATTATTAGGCTTATAATTTATAAGCCTAATGCCTCTAATTCCTTTTGCCTCATCTTCTTTTATAAGCTTAGATCTTAAAGCACTAAGTATATAGCTAGTTTTATCTTCTTGCAGATCACTAATATTCATTTCCTCGCTTATAGCCCCAAGAGTGTGAATACAAATCTCAAGCCTATCATTTGTGTCTAAGAGCTTAAAAAATTCATCCAAAAGCTCCTTAAAAATGCTTTTGTCAAAGCCTTCAAGGATCTCATCTTTCGCCATTAAAATTGTATGCAAGAGATAAAAATCAGCACAAATAAGATCTATTTTTTTGATATTTTTATCCCTTAAAAGCTCTTTTATCTTTGCTTTAAGTGTAGCTAGATTATCAATTAGCATAGCCATTTACCACTATAAGCTCTCTTACTCTTTTGTATTCTTTTTCATCTTCTTTTCTTATGTATTCATCTACACCCAAGGCAAGATCAAGTCTTATTTTTTTTGCCTTATAAGGAGTGATAAAAACAAAGAGATATTTAGTATAAATGGGTGTTTTATCTTTAAGTTCGTCCTCTCTTAAAGCCCTTGTGTGAGAATAAATTTGCTTAAACTCTCCTATGCCATAGTCCTTATCTTCGCAGCTTTTATAGGCTTTTTGATAGATCTTAGGCAAAGTTTGAGGGATGATAAGGCAGATATAAACAAGATTTGTATCTATTTTAAGCCTTAATCCCTTAAAGAGTGTATCCTTTTTAAACTCGCTTTTTAGATCTTGTAAGCTTAAATTCTTGTCCTTGTTATTTTGTGTTTTGGTATCTTTGTTGTTTTGTGTTTTAAGGGTTTTAAGCTCTAAGTCTTTTAAGTCTTTTAAGTCTTTTAAGTCTTTTAAATCTTTTAAGTCTTTTAAGTCTTTTGTGTTTAATTTTATTGAGGCTTTGTTTTCTTCTTTTGCACAGCTTATATCTTCATCCTTGTCAAAAAATTCATCTTTTAGATCTAAAAGCTCCTTGTCTAGTTCTAAATTCAAAAAACTAAAAGGCTCATCTTCTTTGCCCTTATCAAGCAATTTATCATTTAAGCTTAGTCTATACAAGGGCAAATTATCCCTTTGTCTTGCATCGCTTTTATAATGAAGTCTCAATCTTGCATTAAATAAAGAAGAAAGATCATCCTTAAGCCCTGCTTTATCTTTTAAATTCAAAAGGCTATGATTAAATATGAATTTATTTGGCTTAGAGACACATTTTAAGGCAAAGCCCTTGTCTGTAAGGGAGTTGCTAACTAAATCTTGCAAGATGACAAGCTCATTATTAAGCTTTTTTGTAGAACAAGCATTTTTCACGCTTACAACAGTAGTGCAAGGATAGCTAAGCCCTGCTATATTATTAGCACAGCCTTTTATTTTTGAGCCAAGATAATCAGATTCTAGGATCAAAGGCACTCCCTTTGAGGCAAAATGTTTGCCCTTATTTGATCTAAGTAAGACCTTGCCTCCGTGAGGACAAGTGACTGTATCATCTTCTATTAAAGCGTATAAAGAGGCCTTGCTTTCTTTGAAT
>NZ_QHLI01000051.1 GCF_006864425.1 Campylobacter troglodytis
CTGCTTTGTTGAATGGAGAGGACTCTTTTGAGACTGAGGGCTTGGCAAATTCAAAGGGCAAGGGCGATACTAGCAGGGCTGAGAATGTGGGAAATTCAAAGGGCAAAGAAGGCTCTAAAAATGAGGAAACGAGATACAAAAATGCGGTAACTTGCTATGTAAGCTATGAAAAGATATCTTCTGATCTTGCTTGGGAGCTAAACTTGCCCTTGCCAAGACGGTATAAATTTGTACACTTGGCAAATTTTGGTATGGCTTGTTCTGCTATGAGATATTTTTATGGCTTTTGTAATCTAGCCGTGCTTTTTAAGCGCTTAGCCCAAGATGCCAAGGATGATTATACCCTAGCCTTTGACGCACTTGTAAGAAAGGATGAGAGGGTGAAGGTGGTGTATTTAGAAGGCTATAATCTAAAACTAACAAATTTGCATAAATTTTTGCATTTAATAGACGCGAAGGTTCCCCTTGTATGTATGCTAAAGGATCCCATTTCAACCTATAAGTCTTTCATAGCTCATCCCTCAGCTAACTTCATTCATAGCTTTAATCTAAGCTTTGATTATGAGGATGTTTTAAGGCTTTATTATTTTGCCAAGGGCAAGTGGAAAGAGGATGAGCCTAATATAGAAAATATAGAAAATATAGAAAGAGGTGGTATAAATTCAAATCATGATCTTTCTTTAAGCTCTCGTATAGAGCTTTTAAACAAAAGATCTGAGCTTATCTTTTTAACTATGGAGGAAATTAACGAAGAAAGAGCCTTTGATACCATCACAAACTTAGCCTTAAGGCTTGGCTTTAAGCCTCCAAAGATAGAGGATAAAGAGAGGTTTGAATCTCGCATTGCAGGTGGGGACTTTTATGCTATGGCTAGGTGGCTTTATCTACATAATGATGACATTAAGATAATGTATGAGGAGGGAAAGCAGGAGCAAAGAGATGAAAGCAGCTTGCAAAAAAGCGATGCCATAAAGGTTTTCATAGGCAATGCCCCTCAAGCACCTATGGGCTACATAAAGGCAAATGAGATCTTTTTTAACGAGCCCTTGAGCGTGAATGCCCTTGGCTTTTTCTTTGCAAACGAAAAAGACATACAAAGGCTTAAAGATAATAAGCCCTTGCTTGAGGCTAGTAAAAAATACCTAAAGGGCTATGTCCTAGCCCTTCAAAAAGCCATTGCAAGAGATAAGGCAAAGCGTTTTAATGAGGAGCAGATGCTAGCTTATATAAGAACTTCTAAGAGGGTAAGGGATTATTATAAGCAAAAATTTGACAAAGAATTTGTAATCATCAAGGAGCTAGTGCCTGAGATTGTCGCTACTTGGAAGTATTATCATAAATTTGAGCAAATGTGCAAGGAGCTTGATAGGGTTTAAGAGCTTGCCTTAAGTTTGTCCGTGCTAGCAAAATGAGTTTGACATTTAAAAGGCTAAAATTCATAAAGCAGAATTGAAGACTTTGAATTTTGGCTTTTAATTTGGGTATGTTTAATGAAACTGTTTGAATTTTGGCTTTGAAATTATGAGCTTGAATTTAAATTTGGAGTGCTTTGAAGTTTGGCTTGTTTGATGGTTTGCTTGAATTTAGGCTTTTAAATTATGGGTTTGAATTTGAGCTTTGCAAAGCTTTGCTTGAATTTAAACTTTTTTAAAAGATAAGCTGTGTGAATTTAAATTCTTTTAAAATACGACTTGCTTGAATTTAAGCTTTGCAAAGCTTTATTTTGTTATGACAAAATATGCTTGAATTTGGCTTTTGTGGCTAAGTTAATTTTTTAAATGATGAGTTGTTTGAATTCAAGCTTTGTAAAAGCTACTTGCTTTTAACCCCTCTTGGCTTTTTGTGGCTGAGTGTAGGCTTATTTATAGGATGAGTTGTGTGAATTTAAACTCTTTTAAAATATGATTTGCTTGAATTCAAGTTTGTTGAAATGATGAATGGTTTGAATTTAAATTTACTTAAAAGACAAACTTATCAAAATTTAGCCCAGTGAAAATCTAACTAGCCCCTTAAAATCTTAGCTAGCACAAGCAAGGAAGCTATTAAAAACTCCTTTTTAACAAGCTTTGAATTTGTTTTTAGCTCGTATTCGCTTTCCAATAAGAGCTTAAAAATTTGATGAAACTGTGTAATTTTAAGCTTTAATGAAGCATTTATCATCTTGTTTGCTATTTGAGGAGGAGGCATATAGCCAAGCAGGGCTTTTAGATCAGCCTTCCCATAAGATTTCGCATACAAGGCTATCTTAAAAAGCCTATAAAAGCTTGAATGAAGCGAGTTTATAAGGGCTATTTCATTAAAATTATCCAAAAGTTTTTCTAGATCATCTTGTATATTACCCACATTTAAAAGCTTGTCAAAAAAGGCATCAAAGCCCACCACGCTTAGGCTAAAGCTGTATTTTTCAATGGTATTTTCATCTATGTTTAATTCTTTGAATTTATTTAGCTCAGCTGCTGCAAGGTATAAATTCTCATCAAAATTAGCATAAAGGGCATAAAGGGCATTTTGAGTGGCATTTATTTTCAGCTCTTTTGCACGAAGTTCTAAGAGCTGCACTCCTTCTTTGGCATTGCTTGGGGCAAAAAAACGAGCGAAGTTGTTTTCAAAGATCTTTTCTAGCTCACTTTGTCTTGAAGGCTCCTCATAAAACTCAAGCAAGAAGAAATTAGAATCATCCTTTTTACACAGCTTAATTAAGGCTTCAAGCTCCTTTTGTGAGGGCTTTTTGGTGCATTTTATTTCTAAAAGCTTAGAGCTAGCAAACAAAGAAGCTGAGCCCAAAAAATTACTAGCCCTTGAAAAATCATACTCTTCAAAATAAAGCCTAAGCTCCTCCTCAGCCTTAAATCTAAGCCTTATGGCATTTGCAAAAAGCTCGGTTTGAAAGCTCTCGCTTCCATACAGGGCAAAGAAATTTGGAAAATACTTCCCCGAAAGTAAGCGCTCTAAGTCTCTTCTATACATCTTTTCTCGTTTGTTTAATTTTAAACCTTGATTTTAGCATAATTTTGCTTGAAATTTATTTTTGTGGGTAAGTCTGGCTTAAAGATCTTCTTTGTGAATTAACTTTATCTATCTTTAAAATTTAGCTTAATTTAAAGCCTCTTTGAAAGCTCTTATGATTTAGCCAAATTTAAACAAACACCCTTATGATTTAGCCAAATTTAAGCCTATTAAAGCATACTTAGTCCTTTGATTTAAAAGAAGAAAAATTTTGCCTTAAAGCCTCATAAGCTATGATGCCAACGCTTGTGGCTAAATTTAAGCTTCTGCCACAGTCTTTCATAGGTATCCTCATTAAATGCTCTTCATTCATACTCATTAAGATCTCAGGCAAACCAAAGCTTTCGCTTCCAAAAAACAAAAAATCCCCACCCTTAAACTCAAGCTCAAAATAAGCCCTCTGCCCCTTCGTACTAGCAAAGAAAAATCTCTCTTTATGCTCTAAATTTTTAGCCAAAAACTCATCTAAGCTTTGCCAAATGATAGGTTCTAACTTAGCCCAATAATCAAGCCCAGCCCTTCTTACAGCCTTTTGATCAAGATCAAACACAGTAGGCTTAATAATATGCAAAGCAAAACCAGCATTAAAGCACATCCTGCCTATGCTTCCTGTATTTTGTGCTATGCGAGGATGAACTAGAACTATGTTAAACATTTATGCACCTTTAAGTTCTTTGAGTCTAATGTGAATTTAAAGCTTTTTTGAAAATTTAGCTTCTTTATTTAAAAAGGCTTTTTTTAAAGTATTAATCTTAGACAAAATGCCATCTTTGTCATTTTAAGCCTGTGCTAATAATGCAAAAATTTTATGACAAAATGCCTTAAATTTATGGCTTCTTTGCCTACTGCTACAAGCTAAAATGACGCATTGATATTTTTAAAAATAGCCTTGCAAAAAATATAAATCTTTATCTGTCTTAATCTCTGCTAGGTAGCTAAGACATATTTTAAAAAAACGACATTTTGTACCAAGCATAGTTTTTTTAAAAAACTAAACCTAGTCCGTAACGCTAAGTTTATTTAGAGGGCAAAGTTTATAATCTAAATCTTTCTTTGACAAGCAAAGTTTTTGCGATAAAACACAGCTTTTTTGACAAGCAAAGCCTTTGCAAAGCCAAAGTTTTTTAAGGCTAAATTCAAGGCTAACTCAAATTTAAGATACTTTTTTTTAACAACAAAGTGCTGTGAATTTATCCTCTTTAAAAAAGCTAAAAGCGATAAGGCTAGTTTTAAATTTAAGCTTGAATTTACACTTTTAATAACAAAACACTATGAATTTCTCCACTTTAAAAAAGCTAAAAACGGCTTTAAATTCAAGCTTTAATTAACACCGTTATTTTAACGCTTGAATTTACACCGTTATTTTAAGGCTTTATTTCGCACCGTTATCTTTAAGATTGATTTTACACCGTTATTTTAAAGTTTAAATTTAAAAGGCTTGAATTTAAACGGTTATTTTCAAGCCTTAAAAGCCACAGTTTGCTAACTCAAAGCTAAATTCAAGCTTTTTGCCCTTTATGAAGGCGACAACTTTCAAAGTTAGCTTTTTGCAAATTAAGAACTAAACTAATTCAAATTCAAGCAAGAAATAACTCAGCCCTCATTCATAAATCTTTCAAGCAAGGCTCTAAGCTCTTTTGCATTTTTAAATTCATCCTCCCCACACTCATCCTCGCCCCATCTTGCGTGTATGTAAGGAATCTTCGCATTTTGTGCGGCAAATCTATCCTTGTCGCTATCTCCTACAAAGATGGTTTTTTCAAATTTAGCCTCAGCTCTTATAAGCTTTATCATAGCAGGATCAGGCTTTGGCTCTATATTATCTGCCACCCCTACTAATTTATCAAAATAAAAAAGGATCTTATGCTTACCTAAGATCTCATTTAAAGAGCTATGCGGGGCATTTGTAGCAATGGCTAAAAAACAGCTCTTAGCCCTTAAAAACTCTAAGACCTCCACAACCCCCTCATATAAAATAACGCTTTGCCTATAATGCTTTACAAAGTAACGCTCAAAGCCATCCTTAAAGGTGCTATTTTTAAAATCATCTATATTATAAAGTATCTTTGCGAAGTCCTTGCCAGGAGTATTAATAGTTTGCATAATTAGCTTATTTTCTAAGGCTTTTAAGCCTAATTCCTCTCTTATCTCATTAACAGCAGCACAAATGGCATTTGAGCTATTAATTAAGGTCCCATCCATATCAAAGATCACAGTTATCATCAAGCCTCCTTAATTTTGCTTTATGTTTTTCTTTTTTGTAGCTTTTTTCTTTTTTTAGCTTTTCAAGGGCATTTGCCTTAGATACTAAGTCCTCCTTGCTAAAAGTTAGGCTCAAACAGTCATTTACAAAATCCTCAAGCCCCCTTGTATAAGCTGAATTTAATGTAACAGCAGAGTTTTTATCAAAAAGTGCGTAGTTTTTAAGCACGGTTTTTTCAAAAATATCCTTGTTAAAATCTTCTTTTTTAAGAGACAAAAGGGCTATATTGTAAAATTTCTCCAAGGCTCTAAGATAGCGGGTTCTATTTGCTTTTTCTTTTTTCATTCTGCCTCGAAATTTTTGATATTTTCCTCAAAGACCTCATCATTATCGCAAAGTATTAGCAAAAGATCGCTTGGCTCAAATATGATGGCACTATTTGCCTTTATATATTCACCCTGTCTTTTAATAAGCAAGATGATAAAATCCCCACTTAATTCAAGCTCAACTATGCTCTTGCCGATGACATTTGAATCTTGCTTGATTATATACTGCTTAAAGGTGCTATGAGAGATGGGCAAGTTTGTACTTAGTGGCTTTTCTTCTTTGTCATTTATGTCTAAAAACTTTGCAAGAGGATTAAGGCTAATTCCTTGTATGAGAACAGATAAGATCACTATGAAAAATACTATATTAAAGATAAAACCAGCTCCCTCAAGCTCAGCTGCTAAGGGATAAGTAGCAAGTATGATAGGAACTGTCCCACGAAGTCCAACCCAGGATATAAAGAGCTTTTCTTTGTTATTGAATTTCCTAAAAAATAAAAGGCTTAAAAACACAGCCGCAGGGCGGGCTATAAACATAGTAAGAACTGCCACCCCAAGTCCAAGCAAGGCAACACCTGTAAGCTGAGAGGGCAAAACCAAAAGCCCAAGGGTTAAAAAGATCACAACCTGAGCAAGCCAAGCAGCACTATCATGAAAGCTAATAAGCCCCCTTTTATGCACAAACTCCCTAGAATTTGCCACTATGCCAAGCAAATAAACGCACAAATACCCATTTGCTCCAAGCTTTTGACTCAATGCAAAGGATAAAAAGACCCAGGCCAGGGTAAAAACAGGATAAAGCCCTGTGGAGTCAAGCTTGATCTTATTGATGATAAAGGGCATTAGCATACCAAAGACATAAGCACATAAAAAGCCTAGCACAAACTGAGTAAGCATAGTAAGGGCAAAGTCTGAAACTGTGGGCATTTGAGCCAGTGAGATCATTTCTATGACAGTAATGGTCAAAAATATGGCCATAGGGTCGTTTGAGCCACTTTCAAGCTCCAAAAGCGGGGCTATGTTATTTTTAAGCTTCAAGCCCTTGCTTCTCATTATGGCAAAAACAGCTGCTGCGTCTGTTGAGCTGATGATAACCCCCAAAAGCAAGGCATCATTTAAGGAAAAGCCAAGCAAATAATAGCAAAGCAAGGCTATGAAGGCTGCTGTTAATATGACCCCTAGGGTAGCAAGGATTATGCCCTCTTTAAGCACGGGGCGAACTGCCTTAAAGCTCGTATCAAAGCCACCTGCAAAGAGTATGAGTATAAGACAAAGCATGCCTATGTCCTGGGCTATGGTAACATTATCAAAATCTATCTTAAAAATTCCCTCACTTCCTGCTAACATGCCCACAAAGATAAAGATTAAAAGCACGGGTATGCCGTATCTATCGCCAAATTTAGAAAAGATCACGCAGGCTATAAACAAAGAGGCTGAGATCAAGATATATGCTTCCACGCCCTACTCCTAGTTTCTTTTTTTCTCTTCATAAAAGATCAGATCAAAGCTGTTTGTGTGTTTAATAACGGCATTTTGCTTGCCTCCTTGAAATTTATGAAGCTCTAAGCGAAGCTCATCAATCAGACTTTCAAATTCTTGGATCTTGCTTTTTAGCTTTAAGATCACATCAACTCCGGCTAAATTCACGCCCATATCACGAGTTAAACGCAAAATAAGCTTAATGCGATCAATGTCCTTTTGCGAGTAAAGCCTCATCTTGCCATCCGTGCGAGAAGGCTCGACAAGTCCTTCTCTTTCATACTGCCGCAGGGTTTGAGGATGGATACTCAGCACCTTTGCGACAACGGAGATTAAATAAACGGGTTCATCGTAGTTGTGTTCCATTGTGTTTTTCCTTTCTTGTAACGGCATTGTCTCTTGGCTGCCTTTGCGGGAGCTTGTAAAAATCGCACTTCGACAGGTTTCATTACCTAGTCTCGTGCGATTTTTCCTGCGCAACCCACAAATTCAGCTCAAGATACAATGCCTTATCCTATCTAGTTTAAAATCTTGCAATTCTACATTTTTTTCATAGCAAAAAACGGACTTCCGTCCGTTTGCCTTTCAAATGTGTTTAAAAAACACACCTTGTGCGTTTGCCTTTCAAAGTTTTATGCGTTTGCCTTATCCACTTTTGTTTAAAAATTCAGCCCTAAAAAGCCCCCTGACCTGCGGAGGGGGTTTGGGAGTGGGTGAATTCAAATGCTTTTGATGCGAATTTTTACTTTTATTTTGACACTTCCGTGAATTTTTGCCTTTACCCGTCATTGCGAGATTTTGTGTAACAAAATCGTAGCAATCCACAAATTCAAGCTCTCGCTTGAATTTATCATATTCAACATATACTAAATATCCACAAACGCAGCTCATCCATTTGCCTTGTCAAATTCATAGCAAAACGCACCTAGTGCCTTTTCCTTTCAAATGTTTCTAAAAAACTCATTTTATGCATTTTCCTTATCTACTTTCTCAAAACGCACTTTCGTGCGTAAAATTCACGCTTTGTGTGAAAAAGCCCCTATCTTGCAAGACACAAACTTTTAAACTCTCTATCTTGTGAGATGCAAGCCTTTAAGCACTCTGCCGTGCGGAGGGCGACATAAAAAGCCCTCCCACTCCCTTACAGAAGGCTCACCTTTAAAGTCCCCTCCCTTGCGGAGGGGGTTTGGGGGGGTGGGTAAATTCACGCAAGGCGTAAATTTTGCCTTTGACATTTCCGTGAATTTTTACATAAAATTCAACAAATTCATAAAAAATTCACACTTTTTTGCAAAGGTGTGAATTTTTGCTCCCTACCCATCATTGCGAGCTTTGACGAAGTTAAACCTTGGCAATCCACAAATTCAAGCTCGTACTTGAATTTTGGCGTAAAATCAAGCTTGTCCATTTTATAAGCCAAAAATTTTCCCAAATCAGAGCTTGAAAAGCTGTAATATCCTCCGTTTTTATATTTTCTCAAAGCCCTTACAAAGTCTAAAAACTCATCGTTTCGCAGGGCTTTTTCAAAACAAGTTAAAGGCAAATCGCTCACTATATAAAGTCCGCTAAATACGCCCTCTCCAGCTTTAACCTCGCAAATTCGTAAATCTTTAAGCCCTTTTATGAGCGTATTAAAGGCGATTTTGCGTTTGTAAGTATCCTTAATCGCTTGTCTTCGTCCAAATTCTAACCAGCCTTGCCCCCTTAAATCCCTACTTTTAAGCCGTTTTTCATACTCTTTATAACGCTTTAAAACAGCCCCACTTGGGCTTAGAAAGTCGCCGTTTTTATCATAAGGGTAAATGCACTCAAGCCATTTGCCATTTGAAGCCTTTAAAATAGGAATTTTTGGGTAAGTTAGCCCACTAAAATCACCTACAAAAAACTCATCGCAAAGCGTGGCAAAGCCGTTTTTTACAGCCAAAGGCTTTAAATTCAAAAGCTCTTTGAATTTCGCTTGCCCCAAAAAAATCTCTTTGTTTGGCAAAAAAAGCTCTTTGTAGCTTATATTTCGCTCGTTTTCTAGCCTTTTATTTTTAAATTCGCTCGCTTTTACAAAGTCGTGTCTAAACCCCTTTTTAAAAGCAGATACAAGGCTATAAGTGATGATTTTTTCAAAGATTTTTTCGTGTGAAAAATCAATGATTTGTCTTAGATTTTGCGTGGCTTGAATTTTTGCCCTAAAACTCGCTCCTGCCTTGCTATTTAGCCAAGAACTAGGGCTTATGAAAATTAGCTCACCTCCATTTTTCAAACACTCAAAGCCAAGCTCAAAAAAGATTAAAAATAAATCGCTCATCCCCCCACGCGTGAATTTTCTAGCATTCTCATTTAGATTATGCACCCTAATGTAAGGGGGATTTCCTATGATTAAATCAACTTGCCCTTTAAATTCAGCGTAAAGTGTCAAAAAATCGCCCTTAATCAACTTCCATTTTACATTTTTTAAGCCAAACTCAGAAGCGATTTTGTCTAAATTCTCAAAGCAAATTTGCAAAGCTAAATCGTCAATATCAATGCCTATTAGATTTTTTTCAAGCTCAAATTGTAAGCGGTTTAAATCATTTGATTTTTCTAAAAATTCTTTTATATAGCGGCGTAGAATTTGCACTAAAAACGCCCCCTCTCCACAGCCTGCTTCTAAAATTTTTAGCCCACAAAGGCTTTTAAATTCACTTAAATTCAGCATTAAATCGACTATAAAAGTGGGAGTAAAAACCTGTCCTAAATTTTTGGATTTTGTGAATTTTTTAGGATTTTGCGTAGCTAAATTTTCGTCATTTAAATTTAAAAAATCATCATTTTTTTTGTTTAAAAATTTGGCATTTTTATTTAAATTTTTTTGTGTTAAAAGAGTTGAATTCTTTGTGTCAAATAAGCTCACAAAAGACGCGTTTTTGCTATTATCTTGTAATTTTAAACTCATTTTAAACCCTTATGTTTTTGCAATTTTATTAACAAAGCAAAGCTAGAATTCAATTTTTGAATTTTGACAATTTTTTGTCCCTTTCTTTAAAAAGCACAAAGAAAAATGCGACAAATTCAAGCTAAAATTTAAAAAAGCACTCAAAAATTTCACGGCAATTTTTCCTGCAAAACTTTTTTTAAGCCCTCATCCAGCTCATCAACACTTGGCAACACCACATTGAGCGTTAAGTATAAATCCCCATAAATATCGCTTTTGCGGTTTTGCACCCCATAACCTTTTAAGCGGATTTTTTGTGCGTTTTTTGAATTTGCAGGGATTTTAACGCTCACTTCCTTGCGAGGCGTTTGCACCCTTATGCTAGCACCAAAAAGAGCAGTTTTTAAAGAAATATCGCATTTTTTATACAAGTCATCGCCCTGTCTTTCATACTCTGTGCTAGCTCCAAGCTTTACTTGCACGATTAAATCCCCTCTTTGTGAGCCAAAGCCCTTGCCCTTGCCCCGAATTCTCAGCTTTTCTCCGCTGTTTATGCCGTGGGGGATTTTAATCTTTATGCTTTCTCCATTGAATTTAATGCTTTGCTCGCCTCCTAAAACCGCTATGTCAAAGGGGATTAAAAGCTCTGCGTTTAAATCTAGGTTTTGATTTTGAGAGCTTTTAAAACCTGAATTTGAGCTAAAACCACCCCCAAAGCCTCCTCCAAAGCCACTAAAATTGCGAAAAAGCTCATTTAAAATGTCGTTCATATTCGCATTTCCAGCACTTCTTGTAAAATCGCTAAAGCTTTGCCCCCCAAACATTGAGTCTCCATACCTATCATACTGCGCTCGTTTTTGCCCATCGCTTAAAATCTCATAGGCTGCGTTAATCTCTTTGAATTTTTCCTCTGCATTTTTTTCTTTGTTTATGTCTGGGTGGTATTTGCGAGCAAGCCTTCTGTAAGCTTTTTTTATCTCATCGCTACTTGCATTTTTTGAAATTCCCAAAGTGTCATATAAACTATTACTCATCTTTATCCTTAAAATTATCTTTTGCCAAATTCAAGGCTTGAATTTAAAAAATCAAAGTTTTGAATTTAAAAAATTCAGCCAAGCTTTTACAAATTCAATTCAAGCCTAAAATATCCAAATTTTCTATATTAAAATTGTTTTTTCAAGCCATAAAATTCACACAATTATAACATAAACTTTAGTCTAAGTCAATCAAGTTTTATAAGTTTTTTCATTTAATTTTAGGAAAATTCAGCCCTAACAAAAAGATAGGCATTTTTATAAACTGTGTAAAAATATTAAGATAATTTTGTATTATCAAAATTTAAAAAAGCCTTATTTTATAGTATTTTATACCCTATATCTTAAAAACAAAAAAAAAAAAAACGATAATTTAACTTAAAAATTTATACAAAATTTTGAAAGTTTATGTTATTATTTTTTCCAAATAATTTTTCCAAAAAGGTTTTCAGTGAAAAAAGAAGTTGCTTTAGCTTTCATCGTTGCTTTTGCATTTGCAGAAGAAGAAATTAAAGATTATAAACTAGAAGAAACACGCATAGAGGTTGAACTTGATGATAGCAAAAAGTATAATTCAGGTGCTATCATCAATGAAAAGCTTTTAAAATCTGCTCCAAGCGGAAATGGGGATATAGGAAGTGCTCTAAAAATGTTACCAAATGTTCAATTTGATAATTCCCAGCTCAAATCCTCTACACCCGGTGAGATTGACCCTGCAAAAGTAAGCATTTCAGGGGGACTTCATTATCAAAACAATTTTATGCTTGATGGGGTAAATATGAACAACGATTTAGACCCAGCAGGAACAGGCTCTTGGGTAGGCAATGCCCCTGGCCGTTCTCAAGGCATAGCCATTGATACAAGTCTTTTAGAGAGCATAAAAGTGCAAGATTCAAACATAGGTGCAGCTTACGGAGGCTTTACGGGCGGCGTTGTAGAAGCACAAACAAGAAGACCCGAAAAGAATTTTGGAGCAGATATAAGCTATCAAATCACTCAAGGCAAGGCAAATGGTGGTTTAGACTTTAAAAACTTTTTAAATGGCTCTTTATCGCTTACAAATTATCATCTTTATGAAAATCAAGATAAGGAAAAATTTATCGATTCTTATGATGATAGCAACCAACCAAATTTCATCAAACATATTGCAAGAATGAGTTTAGAAAGCAAGGTAAATGATAAATTTTCATTAATCGGTTCTATCACAAGCACTATAAGCATTATCCCACTTCGCAGGAGTGATGATACTTATAAAGGAAATTCAGGAGCTTACCAGTCATCTCCTGTAGATCCTGATGACTCAGCTAGTGCAAAACAAAATCAAAAAAGAGAAATTTATAATTATTTCATAAAGGGCTATTATGATATGAGCGAGAATTTAAAGCTCGAATTTGGCTATACTTATGCTCCACAGTATGATTACCGTTTTATGGTAGGCACGCAAGATGATTATTATAGTTTCACCTCAGGCGGTCATCAATTTTCTTCTAAAATTTCTTGGTATAACAAGCTTGGTTTTTTGACAAATACTCTGAGTTATTCTCAGCTTGAAAACTCGGCTGAGACAAATTTTAATGCCACGAAGTATTGGCAAATTTCAGATTCTAAAAGATGGAGCAATTGGGCTAATTGGGTTAGAAGTGGAGGATACGCACCAAGTCAAAGCACACAAAGAACACTCACAAATACCATTTCACAAGAATTCACACCTTTTGAGCTTGGTTTAAGCTTACATACCATAACAACAGGCTTAGAGCTTTCTTATCAATATTCTGATTTTAAATTTTCAAAGCCTTATGATTCTGCTGTAAAAACGCAAACCTTTATGACCCAAGCTCAACAAGCCCTTTGTCAAACTACGGATATGAGCTGGTGCGATACAGCAAAGGCTTATGATGTAAGGGGCTTTGAAAGCTTTGCTTATACCAAAGATCCTACTGCATTTGACATAGGAACTATGCCTGATGGGAGAAAATATCTTATTTGGAAGTATGGGCAGTGGATAGATTCTATCACTCGTTTTGATGATAAAAAGAAAATTTCTGTGAGCAATAAAGCCTTAGCTTATTTTCTACAAGATGACATTATGATAAATTTTAAAAGATTTGGCACTGTTAATCTTCGCGGTGGATTGAGGTTTGATTATGACACTTATATGTCAAAACTCACTAGCGCGCCTCGTTTTTCTCTAAGTTATGTCCCACCTTGGAGCAATAGGGGGGGGGGGCTTCATACTCAACTCACCTTTGGGTTAAACCGTTATTATGGGCGAAACATAACAGGCTTAGCCTTAAGCGACGGTATGGACAGCTTGAAAAAAACCCTTTATAGAAGTTCGCCTGATAAATCTTTCGATGATATAAATAAAGAATGCGAACCCTATGTAAGCAGAACACTAAAAAGAGAAAGCTACACAGACCCATTAACAGGCAAACAAGCGACAAGAAGTTATTATGAGTATTATGATGCGCAAGGACAAAAGCTTGACAAAACTGACTGCTATGAAGTTTCTAAAAATTCAACTAAATTTGACAAGCTTAAAGTGCCTTATGTTGATGAATTTATGGCTGGTTTGCAGCAAGATTTTATGGGGATAAAATTTGAGACAAAATACATTTATAGAGAAAACAAAGACGACATTCGTCAGATAAGAAGCGATTACAGAAATCTTTTAAAAGATGAAAGATATGCAGATACTTATTACACTTACACGAATGAGGGCAAGGCTTGGAGCAATATCATCACTTTTAGTGCGCAAAACACTGAGCCTTTTAAATTTTTAGGGGCTGAAAATTTTCTTTTATTTGCCTTTGATTATACTGATGTGAAGAGAAATTATGTGGATTATACTGAAATTTCAAGGGATAAATCAGAAGATGAGCGTATAGTTTATAATGGAGAGCTTATTCACAGCTCACAAAGACCAGCAAGTAATTTTGCCCGCCCTTATACCTTAAGACTTACAAGTATGCACCTCTTTGAATTTGGGCAAAACACTCTCACCTTAAATAACTTTTTTAGATTTCGTTCATCTTATAATGCCATAGCCTTAATATCACTTGCCAGAAGCACGCCACGAGCCACAGGAGTAGCAGCGTCTCAGTATAAAGAAGAATACAAAGCCTATACTCAATACGGTAAATATAAAATTCCAGCCGCATTTTCGTGGGATATGAGAGTAGGTATTGAAAGAAAATTTTTTGGCAAACATAGCCTTTATCTTAACATCGACATTTTCAATGTTTTAGATGCTAAAAATACAACTATCAACACTCAAAGCTATACAGGATACAGTTATAGCCCTAGCTTAGGCTATGAGCTTGGAAGGCAGTTTTGGTTGCAAGTGGGATATAAATATTAAGGCTCAAGATACTTTAATAGGATTTTCTCTTATCAACTTTAATAAATTTTGATAAAGATTTTGTCCTAAATTTTTCGTATTATATCTAAATTCTGTTTCTTTTAAGTGAAACACAAAATTTTCTTTTTTTATGCCCCTAAATTTAGCTAATCTAAACTTTGCAAAGCCCCAAAAGTTCTCTATTCCGTTGATATGATTTCGTCCATTTGCAAACTCGTTTTTAGAGTGTTTTACTCGGTAATGAGCTTTTGCTCCAAAATCAACCAAGCCATCATAAGCCTTCCAGCTGTCGCTGTAAATCTCGCACTCGTTAAGCTCCGCAAAGTCCATTATGATAGCTAGTAGCTCTTTGGCAGAGCAGTGTTTGACGACCTGCGTATAAACGCAACCATTTCGTTTTAGCATACCGAACACAGGTGTCTTTTTTCCAGCTCCACGCCCCCTTTTTCCACGCACACGCCTTGCACCGAAATAACTCTCATCGACTTCTATCTCACCACTCATTTTCTAAAGAAACTTCGTTTTGCTGATTTTTTCGCACTCTTTGGCTATTAAAATGCGAATTTCTTGCAAAATTCTATTCACACAAGGACGAGAAATTTTGCAAATTTCGGCTATTTTTTTCGCCTCTAAATCAAGGCAGAAATACTTCAAAATTTCCCTAAATTATATCTGCGAAATTCGGGAGCGAATCATATACTTGTTTTTCATTTTACTTTCCATACTTTAAAATAATATTGCATCAAATTAAAGTGTCTTGAGGCAAAAATTCAATTCAAGCCTAAAATATCCAAATTCCATAATATTAAATTTTTCTTTTCAAGCCATAAAATTCACGCCATTATAACATAAACTTTAGTCTAAGTCAATCAAGTTTTCTTTTTCATTTAATTTTAGCAAAATTTAGCCTTATCAAAAAGATAGGCATTTTTATAAACTGTGTAAAAATATTAAGATAATTTTGTATTATCAAAATTTAAAAAAGCCTTATTTTATAGTATTTTACACCATATATCTTAAAAACAAAAAAAAAAAAAAACGATAATTTAACTTAAAAATTTATACAAAATTTTGAAAGTTTATGTTATTATAAGCACGATTTTTAAAAAAGGACTGTTATGAAAAAATTTATCCTTCTTAGTGTGATTGCAAGTTTGGCTTTAGCTGATGAGATAAAAGATTACGAGCTTGAAGCTACTACCATCGAGGCTAATCTCAATGAAACCACAAAATACAGCTCAGGTGCAAGCCTTGGAAAATCCCAGCTTGAAAGCACGCCCTCAGGTAATGGCGACATAGGCTCAGCCCTCAAGGTCTTGCCAAATGTGCAGTATGACAACACCCAAAGCCGCTCCACCACCCCCGGCGAAATAGACCCAGCAAATGTCAGCATTAGCGGGGGACTTCATTATCAAAACAACTTCCAAATCGATGGCTTTAATATGAATAATGATTTGACATCAAATGTCGCCAGAGGGCATAATATCAACACAGGCTTTGGAGGCACTTCTCAGGGGCTAAACATTGACACCAGCCTACTTGAAAGCATAGTGGTGCAGGACTCTAACATAGGTGCAGCCTACGGAGGCTTTACGGGAGGCGTTGTCGAGGCAAATGTCCGCAGAGCAAGGAAAGATGGCAAATGGCACACGGACATTAGCTATCAAATGACTCAAGGAAATGCCAACGGCTTTTCACTCACTCAGTATCACACAGACGAAAGAGCCAAAGACGCCTTGCTTAACAGCACGGATGAAAACTATCAGCCAAAATTCATAAAACACATAGTTCGTGCGAGTTTAGAGGGCTACATTACCGATACCTTCGGCATTGTGGCAAGTTTTAACACCACGCAAAGCTTCATACCGCTTTTTGCTAGCGATAAGACAGGGCAAAATGGGCAAAAATGGACTCAAAAACGCCAAAGCTACAACTACTATATAAAAGGACATTATCAGCCAAATGAAAACTTCCTTTTGGAGCTGAATTTAGGCTATTTGCCACAATACAACACCTATTTTGAACCCGGCGACTTTGACTCATTTTACACCTACTCAGTGGGTGGCTATCAAGGCGGTGTAAAAGCCATTTCTATGCACAAATTAGGCACTTGGACGAACTCTTTGGGCTACTCTTACCTAGAAAATTCAAGGCAAACAGACATTCCCGTGTATTACCGCTGGTATATGAGCCCTGAAAACGACTATGGGCTTGGAAACTACTCCACAAGATATGGCTCAAGGTATATTAGGCAAGGAAATGACGGCGATTTAGACCAAAAGGCACAAAGTTTGCCCTTTAAAAGCGACTTTGCCTTTGAGCCTGTCAAGGCGTGGCTAGGCACACATACCTTTCACATAGGCTTTGAGCTAAATTATCAATGGGCAAAAAAGGTTAGACCGAGGGACTATCCTCAGTATTCTTACTGGGGCAGAGTTGCCTCAAATGGCAATGCCACGATCACTACACTTGAAGGACAGGGCTTGCCTCGTCCGCTTCTTCCCGGACAAAGCTGCCCCACAGGACCTGATAGATTTGGAGGCTATCCTTGCGCTTATGGAAAGCCCTATGACAAGCCAAATGTTTGGACTCAACAAGACTATGACCAAGCTATAGGGCAGTGGTTTGATAGGATAGGCTCATTTTTTAGCAAGACAAGTTTATCAATGTCTGAATTTTCTTACGGAGCCTTTGTGGAGGATGATATACATTTTGATTTGGGTAAATTTGGAGAGCTAAACACTAGGCTTGGGCTGAGGCTTGATGGGGATGATTATATGAGTAAAAAGACCCTTGCACCACGCTTTGCTGTAAATTACATAACCCCGGCCCCTCAAAGCTACCAAACAAAGCTCACCTTTGGAGCAAACCGCTACTACGCAAGAAATCTTTTTTCTTATAGGCTTTTGGACTTTCCGCCTGCTGATAGCGTTAAGCAATACACAAGAAACGGACCCGATGATGACTGGGTTGAAGACAAGGTAACTAGCTTTAATTTTAGCTACGGCGTGCTTTTGGATAAAAAGCTAAATATCCCCTATGATGACGAGCTAATGGCTGGGCTTAGTCAAAATTTTGGCATCTTCAATGCGAATTTAAAATACATTTACCGAGAGGGCAAGGACGAGCTAAACCGCGTGCGTAATACTTCCTTGGATTTAGGCACTTTGCCAGCTCCAGATGGCTCGCAATATAACTACTCCGTGTGGAGAAATGAGGGTAGCTCAAAAAGGCATATAGTGAGCCTTACAGTTGAAAACTACGAGCCTATAAAGACCCTTGGAATTCAACACCACTACTTACTAGCCTTTGACTACACCGATGTGAAGCGAAGTTACAGCACTACAAGCTACGACACGCTTGATTTTAGCGATGCTGACATAGTTTATGATGGCAAGCTCATCAAATACCGAGATAGACCCGTTGACAACTACGCACGCCCTTATACTTTAAGGCTTTCTACCACGCATACGGCTAAATTTTGGCGAACAAAATGGCTTTTTAATAACTTCTTTCGCTACCGCTCACCTTATGAGAGGATGGTAACTGTTACTACAAATGCAAACAACATTGCTAGAGATTATGCGGCTCTGTTTCCAAATGCTGACATAGCTGGGGTGTATGCAAAGAAAAAATTCGCAGGTGCCTTTACTTGGGATATGCGTGTGGGCTTTGAAATAGATGTTCACAAAGGCAACACCTTTTACACAAATGTAGATATAATCAATGTCTTAAACAAGGCAAATCAAACCGCCATAAGTAATTCAAGCGGAAATGTGGGTGATGGCATAGCAGGCTCAGCTTACACCTACTCTGTGTATGAGGTAGGAAGGCAGTTTTGGCTACAGGTGGGGTATAAATACTGAATTTTAGGGGTGTGAATTTATAGCAAAATGTCATTTGAAAGCCCTAACTTTTGCGAGAGGGCAACCCTTGAAAGCCCCCTCACTTGCGGAGGGGGATTTAGGGGGTGGGTATTCAAACAGGTAGCCTTGAAAGTGGCGACAAGAAACGCTAACCGCAAAAACAAAGTGAAAAATGAAGCGAAACGCTTTGACCCGAGCGGTCAAAATCTTTGATTTTGGGACACCGCTCGTGGGCAACCGCGCCCCGCGAATTTGTAGCTTTGTTTTTGCCTTTGAATTTGTCTAAAATTCAAGCATTTTGCTGAATTTTACCTTTAAATTCAGCTTTTTGCTGAAAATTTAGGCTTTTGGCTTGAATTTTTTGTAGATTGCTACGCCGACTTTGTCGGCTAGCAATGACGAATTTAGAGGCATTGTCCTTTAAATTCAGGCACTGTCTTTGGCAATATACCCACCCCACACAGCGGGTTGCGAGCGTAGCTAAGCAAAAACCCCCTCCGCAAGACAGGGGGCTTTTGATTATCCACTTGCAAGGCTTAAGTTGAAGCAAAAGTGAGGGGCTTTTAAACACTTTTTTACAAAAAACCAAAACCTAAATTAAACTTAAGTCAAATTGAAAGCTTATGAAGTTATGATTATGCCTATAAAAAACAAAGATTCGTTTCCGAATTTCGCCAAATGTAATTTAGGGAAATTTTGCATTATTTTTTACTTCGTGCTACGCGTCTTGTAACTTTTGGGGAATTGATTTAGAGGCTAAAAAAATCACTGAACTTTGTCAAATTCATCATCAAAGTTTGTGCAAAATTTTCAAAGAAATTCTCATTTTAATCGCCAAAGAATGCGAGAAAATTAGCAAAACTAAGTTTCTTTAGAAAATGAGTGGTGAGATTGAAGTTGATGAAAGTTATTTCGGTGGGATGCGTGGAAAGCGTAGACGTGGAACTGATCGCAAACGCCTGTATTTGGAATGCTAAAACACAATCGCACGAGTTTATACGCAGGTCGTCAAACATTGCTCAGACCAAGAACTATTGCCTATTATAAGGGACTTTGCAGATGCCCTAAATGCCACAATTTCAGGAGAGCTTCAAAGCCTACTGTGCCTTGGTGGATTTGTGTGCAAAGGCACATTATAGGGTAAAACACGCCAAATTCGAATTTGCAAAGGGACATAAGCACATAAACGAAATTGTGATTTTTTTTTGCTTCGTGCTCTTGCAACTGCGTAGTAGAAGCGACTTTGCGAAATTTAAACTTGCTAAATTTAAGGACTAAAAAAGAAAATTTTGTCCTTCACTTGAAAGAAACAAAATTTAGACGAAAAATTTATGACACAAATCTCATCAAAATTTATTAAAATTGATAAAGCAAAATTCGCTTAAATTAAATTGAGTCTAAAATCAATAAGCCAAAATCTTAATTAAAGCATCTTGAGTCTTGAATTTATATACAGTGTCAAAATCAGTGGATTTTATTATGACACTTACCAAATAACCATCTTGCACGAAAGCTCTAAAAAATTTATCATTAAATAAGATTAAAATCTAGATCAAGTTTTACTTAAATTGATAAAGCAAAATCCTTCAGTTAAGCCAAATTTTTGTCGCCATTTTTTCATCATCTTTAATCTTTTTGAATTTTTTATCAAGATTTTTATAGCATTGATTTACCTTGAGCTTTATCTGTGTATGTGTGCTAATACATATCATAGATATCTTTTGCAAATGTGAAATTTTATCCTTGAAAACTTTTAACAAAATTTAAATGCTCTTTAAATTTGAATTTGAAAAAATTGAATTTAATATGCAAAATGCCAACAAAATGCGAGTAGGGATGATTTTACTAAGAAACCTTTTCATTTTTTCAAGCATTTAAATATAACTCTCATTTATTACCTCTACTTCGTTTTTGTTTTGTTTATAAGTTTTTTGGTAAAATGCACTAGGAGCGTATTCTATGACTATTTCATCCTTGCTTTTGCGCGTTATGACAACCGACATAGAGCTTAATTCACAGTCTATAATTTCCTCATCCAAGCACAGTTGTATTTGATGTTCTACCTTGACATTATCGCTTGGTAGCTTAATGGTGGAGATTATTTTGTTTATTCTACGCAAAACCTCATAATCATCGCTTACTTTGCTTTGTAAATGCACCTTTATTGCTTCCTCTATGCTCTTAGAGCCTATGATGATACACTTTTGAGAGTTTTCTTCGTAAGCATATTCTTTTTTGTCGCAGTTTATTGCGATGGCAGAATTTGTGTTAGTTTGTGCCAAAACTTGTGTAGATTCATCCTTAGTTTCGTTTAAAGTCTGTGAATTTATGCTTGAATTTATTTTAGATTGAGCTTTCAGATCTTTATGAGCTATCATTTGCA
>NZ_QHLI01000052.1 GCF_006864425.1 Campylobacter troglodytis
GTGCTACGCACTCGTAACTTTGCAAGAAGGAGCAAAGTTATAGAGTAAGACACAGGGAAAATGAGTTTGCAAAAGGCACAAATCACATAAATGCAATTGTAAATTTCTGAGGATATGCCAAGCATAGATTAAGCAAGTTTAAAGGCATTAAAAAAGAAAATTTTATACTTCATTTAAAAGAAACAGAATTAAGACGAAAATTTTAAGGCAATATTCTCATCAAAATTTATTAAAGTTAATAAGCCAAAATCCGCTTAAGTTGTCTTGAGCCAAATTTAAATATTTTTAGCTTGAATTCTCACCCTTTTGCAAAAAGTGTTGAATTTTAAAATTCATTAAATCGTTTATTTGAAAAAGAGGACTTGGTAGCTTGTAAGCCAAAGCAAAAGGTTTGTTTTTTCTAAAAAAGATACTTTGTCAAAGACACTAAGATTTAAAATACTTCACAAAAAGTCTTGTTATGACAAAGATTTTTAAGATATTTTGTTATCGCAAAGATAAACAAATAAGGCTTTTTTTTAAAAAAGCCAAAAAATTCATTAAATTCAAGTTTTAAATTTACAGATCGAGTTGGCAAACTCTTTGAATTTAAGCCTTTATAAAATCAAGCATTCATTTTGAGCTTGACAAAGGGTTTACCAAAAGATTTAAGTTAATTTTAAGGCTCAATTAAACTTAATAGGATTTCTTCTTATCAATTTTAATAAAATTTGATAAGAATTTTGTCCTAAATTTTGTGTCTTAATTTCTTTTAAATGAAGGACAAAATTTTCTTGTTTTATACCACTAAATTTGGCTAAGCTAAACTTTGTAAAGACCTAGAAATTCACAATTTCATTTATGTAGTTTCGCCCCTTTGCAAACTTTTGTGCACTATGTTTTGCAAAACCTTGTGCCTTTGCTTCTTCTTGCAAAGTTGTGGGCAAAGCGACACAAAAAATCAACCAAGCCATCATAAGCTTTGAAGCTGTCGCTGTAAATTTCACTTTCTTTAAGCTTTGCAAAATCCCTTATGATAGGCAGTAACTCTTTGGCAGAGCAAGTGTTTGACGACCTGCGTATAAACTCGTGCGATTGCATTTTAGCATTCCAAACACAGGCGTCTTTTTGCCAGCTCCATGTCCACGCTTACCACGCACACGCTTTGCACCTTTTGCTTACAGTTACGAGTGCGTACACGAAGTAAAACATAGATGCCTTTTTACCAGCCACACGCCCCTTTTTTTTCACGCACACCACTGAAATAACTTTTACTCTCTTTTTAATCACAGCTCATTTTCCAAAGAAAGCTCGTTTTGCTGATTTTTCGCACTCCTTAAGGGTTAAAATGCGAATTTCTTTGAAAATTTTACACAAATTTTGATGAGGAATTCGACAAAAGAGTCTTTTCGCCTTTAAATCGAGGGCTTCTTGCAAAGTGAGGGGCACAGGCTAAGTAAAAAATAAGGCAAAACTTCCCTTAAATTTGGCAAAATTTGGAAACGGATTTTTGTTTTTTCATAGAACTTAGTTTTAAAACCCTTTGATTTAAGTTTAATTGAGTCAAATTTAAAACTACTTATATCTATCAAAAAGTCTGCTATGTCTTGTAACCATAAAGCTTTGCTCAAAAAAGATAAGCAAGGTTACAGAAACTCCCACAGCCAAAGCCAAGGTAACTGAGAGGGTGGTGAAAAAATAGTCAAAAAACTCCACCAAATAACGAGTTTTTGCCCCTATCTCATCGGCATTTATGAAGTTAAAGAGATAAAGTATAGCCCTATAAGCATAAATTCCAGGAATCATAGGTAGCAAGGCTGGAAAGGCTATGATCTCAGCTGGGGTCTTGGCAAGCTTAGCACAAAACATACCCAAGCAGCCCACCAAAAAGGCAGCCAAAAAGCTAGCAAGTGCCAAATTTTCAAAGTTAAAAAATTCAAGCAAAATAAAGCGAAAGCCGTGTCCTACTGCTGCTATAAGGGCTGAGAGAAATAAAATTCTAGTAGGGGGATTAGAAGCATAGGCAAAGCCAAGGCTTACAAGGGCTGCTAGGAGCATATCCCAAAGGACAAGTTCTATCATTGAAGCAACCTAAAATCAGACAGGGTCAAGGTAATGTAAATGCCAATGGCAACGCAGCTTACTAGGATCACAACGCTAATTATACGGCTAAGTCCCATTTGAATGTAGTTTTTAAGTATGTCAATAACAGAGTTTATAAAAAAAACGCTAGGAGTCAGATATAAAACGCTTGATCCAAGTGCTACCTCAGCCGTTTGAGTAAGTTCTAATTTAACCCCCACAAAGGCAAGATAAGAAGAAATAAAGGCACAAACAATATAAATAATACGCATATCAAGCTTAAAGCGAACAAAAAGCGTCTTTAAACTAGTACCAACAAGCCCAGCTACAAAGACTATAAGCACAGTGCCAAGATCCCCTCCAAAAAGCCTTGAAAAGCTCGCATTTGCTATGCTTTGTAAGATTATATACATATAAAAGGGATGTTTTTTTTGGGATCTAAGCTTGTTAAAGCACCTTTTTGCCACCCTTAAATCGCGTATATGATCATATATGGACCAGCTTAAACTGCTTAGACTTGAAATGAGGCGAAAATCCACACGAGAGTGCTCATTATCCACTATGTAGGTTCTTGACTTAGAATAATCATCAGGATCGACTATGTTGATGATGGTGTGATTAAAGGAAAAATTAAGGCTTAGCTCGTAGCCAAAGCTTTGTGCTATACGTTTTGCACAACGACTCACCCTTGAGCTGTAAGTTCCTATGCTAACCATAGTAGAAACATAATCAACGACAAAATTACTTAATTCTTGAATCTCTGGCTTTTGCATAATCTTACCTTTGCTTTACATTATAACACAATAAAGCATTATTAAGGCTAAATTTAGCTAAATTTTATGAGCTTTTAACTCTTAATCAAAATGCTTAAATAGTCAAGCTTTAAAAGGATCTTAGCTAAGCTATTTTATGAGTTAAGAAAATTTATCAAAATTAATTTGAAACGATAAAGAATAATTTTAAAGTCGTGTGAATTTTTAAGTGTATCTAAAAATGAAGGATAGTAAATTTAAAGCAAAAATTATGTTTTTTAAAATTTCTTGTAAAAAAGAGCTTAAAGAAAAGTCTAAGGAGTTGAATTTTTACAAAAAAGTGTATTTATGACTCAATTAAACTTAAATCAAATTTTATTAAACTTGATAAGAGAAAATCCTATGAAGCTTAATTGATCCTTATATATAAACTCTTTTAAAAAAAGATAAGCTTTGTGTTTCAATTAATTGTATTAAAAAAACTTAGTTTGTAAAATACCACGGCTTCCTCTAACAAAAACCTTGTCTTTAAATTCTTTACTTAAAATGATAAATCTTGCATTTTAAATTCAACACCTTTAAAAGCAACAATGATACAATAAAAATTCTATGCTTAATTTAAATTCCACAAAAGGAGCTTTAAGTTATGATGTAGGCTATGAAAAATGAATATATAGTTTGTGCCAGAATTTAGCCAAATGTAAGATAAAATTTGAAGTATTTTTTGCTTCGCGATCTTGCAACTGCGTAGTAGAAGTTTGTTAAATTTAGACTTGCTAAATTGAGGGGTATTAAAAGAGCAAATTTTATCCCTCATTTAAAAGAAGGCTCAAGACAATTGAAGCGCTTGATTTCTTATCATTTTTAGCAAGATTTTATACAAATCTTGACCTTGAATTTTCGTCTTAACTCTGTTTCTTTTAAATGAAGCATAAAATCTTCCTTTTTGCTTCCTTTAAATTTAGCTAAGCTATGTTTAGTAAAACCTCAGAAGTTCACAATTGCATTTATGTGATTCTTAGCTAAGCTAAACTCATTTTTTGAGTGTTTTACTCTAAATGTTCTTTATCACCGAAATCTACAAGTTAATCATAAGCTTTCCAAGTATCACTATAAATTATGCTAGATTCTAATTCTGCAAAGCCTGATAAAATTGGCAAAAGCTCGCTACTAGAACAATTCTTTACTACTTGAGTATAAACGCTAGCCTAGCGTTTTAACATACCTTCTTGCAAAGTTGCGAGTGTAACGAAGCAAAAAATACTTTACAATTTCTTTAAATTTAGCATCTGAAATTTTGAAACGATTGATATACTTGTTTTTCATCGCTGTAATCATAACTTGAAGCTCCTTTCTTAGAGCTTAAGTTGTCTTGAGCCTAAAAGAAATAAAATTAAGACGAAAATTTTGGGACAAAATTCTCAAATTTATTAAAATTGATAAGTCAAAATCCGCTTAAGTTGTCTTGAGTCAAAAGATTTTGTTTGTCAAATAAACTATGGCTTTCGCTAAGAAAAACCTTGTTTTTAAATTCTTTACTTAAAATGATAAATCTTACATTTTAAATTCAACACTCTTAAAGGTGCAATATGCACAATAAAAATTCCATCAAAAACCGCCCACATAAAACCGTAGCATTTTTAAATTTAGCTTAAATCACTTAGTAAAATTTCTCTAAAATCTCATAGGCTGTGTTTCTTTTAGCAGGTCTTTCTCCAAGGGATAAAATTAGTCTTATCATCTCATCTTGATTCATCTTATAGCTAGCACCTGCTGCACTTACGACATTTTCTTCCATCATAGTACTTCCTAAATCATTTGCTCCAAATTTAAGGGCTAGCTGTCCTATTAGTGAGCCTTGAGTTACCCAAGAACTTTGCAAATTTTTGAAATTATCAAGATAAAGCCTTGCAAGTGCAAGTAGTCTTAAATAGCGATTTGAGCTTTGTTTTTTAATCTCAGGGTGTTTTATTTTAAGCTTGGTATTTGCACTTTGAAAGCTCCACAAGATAAAGGCTCTAAAGCCTCCTGTTTCATCTTGTAAGTTTCTTAGATGATCAAAATGATCTATGATCTCCTCATCATTTTCAACAGTGCCAAACATCATAGTAGCTGTGCTCTTCATACCTATTTTGTGAGCTTCTCTATGCACTTCAAGCCAGGTTTTTGTGTCGCATTTATTTGGTGCTATCTCATCCCTAACCCTATCGCTTAGAATTTCAGCTCCTGCTCCTGGTATGGAAAAAAGTCCCTTTGCTTGAAGTCTTTGCAAGACCTCTTTTAAAGAAAGCTTTGAAATTTTTGCTATGTAGGCTATCTCAACAGCAGAAAAGCCGTGTATGGTGATCTTTGGGTAATTATGACTTATCCAAGATAAAAGCTCTTCGTACCATTCTATTTTTAGCTTGGGATTTACCCCTCCTTGAAAGAGAATTTGGGTACCACCTATGGCTTCTAGCTCCTCTATCTTTTTGCCTATGCTTTCAAAGGGCAGGGTGTAGGCATCCTTGTCCTTGCCGTGTCTATAAAAGGCACAAAAATCACAGTCTATGCAGCAAACATTTGTGTAATTTATATTTCTATCTACAACAAAGGTTGTAATCTTTTCAGGATGCATTTGTAATTTCTTCTCATAAGCCATCTCGCCAAGCTCATATAAATTGGCATTTTGAAGCAAATTCAAGGCTTCTTTTTTATTTAATCTACCTTTCATCTTTCATCCTTTTAAATTAATATTATATTTTTTAAGGGCTATTTTTAAAAAAGTGTTGATTTGTCATTTTGAGCTTACGGACTAAGAATCTATTAAATTCAAGGTATTTCTCCATAAATTCGTGGATTATTCGCTACGATCAGAATGACAAATATGGTATTTTATCTAAAATCAATAGTTTTTTAAAATATAGCCTTTTTAAAAAAGCATCAATTAAGCTTTTTGAGTCCTTTGTGGCAAAGAATTCACAAATTTTCTTGTGTGAATTTTCATATTTTTGTGAATTTTTCATCAAAAATGCCTAAATTTTCAAAATAATCTGTAACAATTTAATACCACAAAAAACCCTTAAATTATAGCCAAAAAAAGCTAAAATTTAGGGTTTGTGTGAAAATATAAGCAAATTAAAGCTTCATTTTAGAACAAAATGTTTAAGCACAAGAGTTTAAAAAAGTTTATTTTTAAAAAGTATAAAGTTATTAAAAGCTTAATTAAGCCTTATTTGTCAGCCTTTCTTTAATTATAACTTGCTCAAAATCCCTAAAATAAAAGGCATTGATACCATTGTCATAGGCATAATCAAGCCTCATTTTGTGAGCTTCTAAGATGGTATTTACTATATATAATCCAAGCCCAAAGCTATCCTTTTGTTTGCCTCCTTGTGTAAAGGCTTGAGTGTAGTATTCTAGGCTTTTTTCTAATTCCTTGCCCTTGTTTTCAAAGCATATGTAGCCAGAGGATACATAAATTTGCATAAAGCCATCTTCTGAGTGTTTAAGTGCGTTATCTATCATATTTTTAATGGCAGTTGTAAAAAGCTTAAAATCAACATTCACAAAAAAGCCCTCTTCCATACAAACCTTAATCCTACTATCATCATTCATAGCAATTTCCTTTGCCTCATCAAGTATGTCTAGGATATTGTATTTTTTGCGGTTTATAAAGGCTGAGCCTGAGCTTATTTGCTCTATGGCTGCAAATTCATTGATTAGCATTTCAAGTCTAGTGAAGGTATTGACAAGTCTTTCTTTGTATTTGTTATTTTCTTCTATCATTTCAAGGGTGATTAATCCCTTTGTGATGGGAGTTTTAAGCTCGTGCATTATGTTTCTTATGAAGAACTGACGCGATTGATTTAGCTTTTTGATCTGAGTAATTGCCTTGTAAAAGGCATTTGCCACCTGTGAAATCTCATCCTTTCCACCCCTTAATTCTTTAATATCATCAAGTTTGTTTTGGGCAAATTTATCAATCTCTTTTTTTAATGCTGTAAGTGGTTTTAGCTTTTTAATGATAAAAATATAAAGCAAGATATAAAGAAAGATTATGCTGAGGGCTAGAATTTTGATATTAAGATAACGGTAGCTTTCATAATCTTGATCTATATAAAGATATAATCTTCCATTATGAACGATTTTAAGATAATTTTCCTTTTGATAAGATATGATCTCAATCAAACCAGCATTGGTAATTGCTTTTGCTAGTGATTCTCCTCTAAAAATGACCTGTCTTATTTGACTTGGCCTTGTAACAAGGGGCATTTTGTAGTTTTTAACCTGCTGATCAAACTCCTCCTCATTAATAACCCCATTAAGATACAAAAGCCTTGCATTGGCTATTAAAGAATACTTTGAATTTAACTCATTTGTGTAGTTTTGCTGATCATATTCTATAAGCCACAAAAAGGCTAGGATAGCACTTATGATGGCAAAAACGAAGATAAAGGTTATGGTAAAAAATATAGATGACTTCGTCATTGAGTAAGCTTATAGCCTATGCCTCGTATGGAGTGTATGTATTTTGGTGTCTTAGGATCATCTCCCATTTTTTGTCTGATCCGGCTTATTATGACATCTATGCTTTTGTTTGAGCTATCCTCGCTAATGCTAGTGCAGTTATACACAAGCTCCTCTCGGCTTACAACCCCACCTTCTTTTTTAATGAGATAGCTTAAAATGTCAAATTCAGCATTAGTTAATGCAATTTCTTTGCCCTTCATCGTAATGATGTGTTTATACTGATCATAAACTAGATCCTTAACCGTCTCAGCAAGGGCTTTTTTGGTGGTGTTTATGCGACGTAAATGGCTCTTAATGCGAGCTTGTAATTCTTTTGGATTATAAGGCTTTGGCAGATAATCATCAGCTCCAAGTTCTAGCGCATTTACCTTGTCTGTAATGTCACTTCTAGCACTTGAAATGATGATGGGTATGTCGTATTTTTTGCGAATTTCCTCACAAACCTCAAGCCCATCAAGACCTGGCAAGGATAGATCCAAAATGATGAGCTGATATTCTTTAAGAGCAAGTTTGGAAAGTCCTATATAGGGTTCGTGGGCTATTTCCACCTTCATTTCAAATTTTTCTAGGTACTCAGCGATGATCTCAGCAAGTTCTAAATCATCTTCTATCATCAAAATATTGACCATAATTCTTCCTTAGAAACTCTTTTGCTAAAAGGATTAATACTTTTAGCCTAAAATTTTATATGATTTTTACTAATCAAGCTTAACAAAACTTTATATAACTTTGCATTTTTAATTTTGATCTTAGATCAAAATTCAGTTTATTTCAAATGAAGGCAAAAAATTCATCTGCCAAAACCACTAAGCTAGCCTTTGTAAATTTCTACTACTCAGTTACAAGAACACAAGGTAAAAAAATTCACAGTCTCATTTATGTGCCTTTGTGAATTTATTTATGTCTTAGCTTATAGTGCCTTTGTTTCTTTTTGTAAAGTAACAACTGAGCAACATAAAGTCAAAGCACAGGCATTTTTACCAGCCTATTGCCCATGCTTAAAACGCACTCTTTTAGCCACTCTTGCTTACAGTTGCGAGTGTAAGCAAAAAACTTTCATCAACTTCAATCTCGCTTCTTTTTAGAGCTTTTTCGCATTTTGAGCTTATTCAAACCTTGTTGCACCTTTCACACAAGGGCATACACAATCTTTTAGCATAAAGACCTACGCAAAAGGTCGATTTTGATTTATAAAGAACGGCACAAAAACACTCTAAGAATTTTTAAAATTTTCTTTAAAAAATGCAAAGCAAAATATATACTCAGATCTATTTACCAAGCTTTTAGAATTCATTGTATTGGCCAAAAGCACAACTATCAAACAAATATAAGAAAAATTTTCCACAAAAAATTCACAAGCAAGCTATCTTAACACCAAAAGCTGGGCGTATCCGTTTCTATATACCCAAATTTTTATAAAGCTTTTTGATCTATTTTGCTTTAAAATTTCACTAAGCTGAGAGAGGCTTTTTATTTCTATTTGTTCTACACCTATGATAAGATCATTTTGTTTAAAGCCTATTTGTTCGCCCTTTGAGCCAGCTTTTACAGCACTAACCAAGACCCCATTTATGTTGTTTGGCAATCTACTTCTTGTATTTTTATCTAGATCTTTAAGTTCTAAACCGTCTATAAGTCCAGCATCGCTAAGGCTTTGAGTGTCGCCTTTTAGGGTAAAGCTTACACTTTTTGTGGCACCGTCTCTTTCAAAGATAAGCACTATCTTAGTTCCCGGCTCTAAGGTGCCTATGTAATTTTTTAGATCAGAAGCAGATTTTATATTTTTATCATTTACCTTTAATATAAGATCCCCTCTTTTAATGCCCTCCATCTCAGCAGATGAGCCCTTTTCTACCCCTGTAACCAAGGCTCCTTCTGAATTTTTATAAGCCTTTTTTGCATCTGTTTGAAGATCTGTTATATTAACTCCTAAGAATCCTCTTTCTATCTTGCCCTTTTCCACAAGCCTTTTGGCTATATCCTTTGCCATATTTGAAGGTATGGCAAAGCCTATGCCGTTGTTGCCTCCGCTTCTACTTAAAATGGCTGTGTTTATGCCAACTAGCACCCCTCTGCTATCTACTAAGGCTCCTCCTGAATTTCCAGGATTTATAGAGGCATCTGTTTGTATGAAATTTTCGTATTGATTTAAGCCTATATTATTTTTATTTAAGGCTGAAATAATCCCACTTGTTACGCTAAGTCCAACCCCAAAGGGATTTCCTATGGCAAAGACTATGTCTCCTTCCATAAGCTCATCTGAATTTGCAAAGCTTGCTGCTGTGAGATTTTTTGCCTCTATTTTAATGACAGCTAGATCTGTCTTTGGATCAGCTCCTATAATCTTTGCCTTGTATTCTGTGTTATCGTCTATTAAATTTATGCTTATGCTATCTGTGTCTTCTATTACATGATTATTTGTTAAAATATAGCCATCATCTGAGATTATAACCCCAGAGCCTAAGGATCTAACAACTTGCTTGCCCCCACCAGGCTGTCTATCTCCAAAAAAATGCCTAAAATAGGGATCATTAAAAAAGTCATCAAAGGGGGTAGCACTTCTTGTTACTGTCTTAGAAGTAGAGATATTTACCACAGACTTTCTAACATCCTTTAATGCCTCAGCATAAGAAAGAATGGTATTTTTATTTAAACTAGCATCTGTTCTGCTTGTAGCCAAAGGGGCTTCTTTTATGCTAATATTAGCAGCTATAACAAAGCTTGCTAACAAACTTAGATAAAGTATTTTTTTCATTATTTCTCCTTTTTTTAAACTCTGAGGTGATAAGATCTTTAATAAAATTCACAAGACTGCTTGAATTTTTAGCTTTAAAAAATTCTTAATACCTTTGAAAAAGATAGAACTTTAACTTAGCTTGTCGTTTTTAAAAAAAATCTTTTTATAGCTTGGCTAAAACTTCTTTCTTAAATAAACTTTTCTAACCAAGCTAGTCTTTTTTAAAGCTCAATCTTCTAGCTAGGCTTGACAAAGAAGCCTCGTTTGTCGTAGCGATTATATCTTGCAAAAGAAGCTTTGCTTTGCCAAAAACTAGTTTGTATATTAAGCTAAGATTAAAACAAGGCTATTTTTTCAAAGTCTTAAAAATTTAAAACAAGCTTTGTGTTTATAGGGCTTGAATTTATAGCTTAATGTCCAAAAGCCTTTTGTTAAGTGTAGTTTGATATTCTTACTGCAGTGTTAATGTAGGGTTTCTAAATGGTAAATAAGGCTTAAAACCTGCTTTAAAGCAGGTTTTTTAGAGTTTTTTCATAAGCTCGTTCATTTTAACTATCTCAGCTTCTTGGGCTGAAATTATATCATTAGCTATCTTGCGAACTGTTTCATCCTTTGTGTAATCAAGCACTATCTTGCTTGCATTCACAGCTCCTTGATGATGAGTTATCATTGCTGTTAGAAAATCCTTTGACACATCTCCACTTTCTTGTGCTCCCATATCCTTCATCATCTTATGCATAGAGTGGCGACTTTTCTTTATAAAGTCCTTGTAATCATCCTCGCTTAGCTGGGTGCTTGTGAGTTTGTTTTCACTAAGTAAGGAGTTTAACTCTTTTATTTCTTCTTCTTGCACTGCTATGATATTTTGCAAAAGCATTTCAAGTTCTTCATTGCCTTTTGCGTGAGGTATAGTTAGCTTGGCAGCATCAATTGCTCCTTGATGATGAGGTATCATATCTGTTATGAAGTCTATCTCAGCACTCTTTGAACGAGAGGGCTTTTGCTTCATCATAGGAGCGTGCATAGCACTTAGCATCTTACCTGATTCTGTATCGCTGAATTTAGAATGCTTGCTGTGGTTGCCTTCTTTGCAGTTGCACTGATGTTTGGTGGCATTTTTATCGCCGTGATGATGCTTATGATGCCTTGTTTTGCCTTCTTCTTCGTGGTGATGCATATTGCCATCAGCTGCATGATCATGCTCTGTCATAGCATCTTCGCTCTGAGCTGTGCTTTCTTGCTGCATAGCCTCCTTGTTTGCACTGTCCTTGCAAGCACTAAAAGCCAAGCAAAGGCAAGTTGTTGCGACAAAAAGAATATTTTTTTTCATTCTTTTTCCTTTCTGTTTTGATAATGTTTTTTGTTAAAACTATAAATTATAACCAAAATTTTTAAACAAATTAGCTCTTAGAATTTTTATTTAACTATTTTATAAAAACCTTCAATTTTATCCTTTTAAGCCTAGAAAAATTTTTTAAAAAAAGAGAACTTTTAGCTTTATATTCTAGGCTTTATCATAGTTTGAATTTAAGATAAGCTAGACTATATTTTAAAAAAAACTATTGATTTTAGATAAAGGATAATATTTGTCATTTCGACCATGATCGTAGCGAAGGGGAAGGATCCACGAATTTATGGAGAAATACCTTGAATTTATGGCTTCTTTGCCCCTAGGCTAAGAATTACAACTCAGCACTTTTTTGAAAAAAAGCCATCAACTATAATCTACATAAGAATTTTAATAATGCCAAAACATAAGCTTCGGCGTTAAATTTATCTTTGTGTCTTTTGCGATAAAATGTGAATGATAAGCTTGAATTTTTTAAAAAATAGCTAAACTTTTGATAAAAACTGTTTAAATTTAGCCAAGATAAAAAGATTTTTTGTGATGTCTTATGAATTTAGCCTTACAATGTCTTTGGCAGACTTTTAAATTCACACAAAAACCCTAGAAGCTTTAAATTTTTTTGCTTTGTTAAAAAGTTTTCTAAGCCTATCTTAGAAATATTTTGTGCTAAAAATTTAGAAAATTCACAGTATTTTGTGAATTTTTATAAGTTTTTGTGTGATATTTTGTTATGAAAGGGCTTACAAGTTTTTGTTGTGCTGTGCAAAAATGTCAATATTTTGTTCATTTTGAAATTTCACAGCCTTTAACAGTTTTAACATTTTTGATAAAAAAGCTTTGTAAAATGAAGTCAGTTTAAATTCAAGCCAAGGTTAGAAAATTTAGCTAAAAGAGGCTTTATTCTAAGATCTCATCAAAAAAAAGCTGCTCATTTTCTTTTAAGCCTAAGGAGCGAAGATAGTTTATATTTTCTTCTTTCTTAGAGGCTATGGCAAAATCAAGCGCATTAAAGCCTAGATCATCAACAGCATTGATATTTGCCTTGTTTTCAACTAGCAATTTTAGCATTTCTACATCAGCGTAGCTAGCAGCGTGCATAAAAACGGTTTTAGAGGTATGCTCCAAGGCACAAAGGGTTATGTAATAGGGGGCATTGAGTTTTCCTATGAGGGCTAGTTTTTCATTGTTGCTTATGTATTTTGCGTTGACATTTGCCTTGTTTTCAAGCAAGAGCCTTACTATATCTTTGCGGTTAAACTCCACAGCATAAAAAAGAGCACTCTTGCCAAAGGAATTTGGCTGTTCTACATTTACCTTTTGAGAGAGTAAAAATTTAACATTATCATAGCTTTCAAGTGCAAAAAACAAGGCATTTTCATAGCCCTCATTGATCTTAGCTCCAAATTTAATAAGCTCAAAGATTATATCCTTGTTTCTTTCTGTAAGTAGTGCAGCTTGCAAGGCTAGATTAAGTTCAAGCTCGGTTGGATTTTGAGTGTATATATAGGCTTGAATTTGTGATAGATCATTAGTCTTGTTTATGATAAAACTAGCAAAATGAGATATATCCTTAAAGATTCTAGTCTCACCAACAGCTCTGTTTAAAAACTCATTTAAAGCACTTTGGCTGTAATTAAGGGCTAACCTAGCACTAAGCTTGTGATTTTTAATGAAAAATTCACTCAAAGCATTCAAAGCACTTTCATACTCTTGCCAAAAATCTCTATAAAGTCTAAAATTTCCTATGCTTTGATAGCCCCAGTATCTAAAATAAGCCCTTAAAGCCTCATAATCCTTACTTTTGCTTTGTTCTATGTAGGCTTTTGGATTGAAGGGTATTTTGGCTAAGAGAAGATTAAAGGAGTTTAACTCATCATAATAATAAATTCCACCGCAAGCTCCGTTATTTCCACGAATTTCATTTGCTATTCTATAAAGCTTCTTGGTAAAGCTTTGATTTTGTAAGGAAAGCTCACAGCTACTGAGGCTTTGAAGCTCTTCTTTTGTAATCTTATCAAAACTAAATTTTTGTGTAAAAAGCTCAGCCTTGTTCTTTGCTAAGAATTCACAGTCCTTTGTTGCAGCAAGGGACACAACAAAGGAAAAAAAGATACAAACAAAGATCTTCAAAACAAACCTTTAAATTTAAAAGCCACCTCGCTTAATACTCAAGCTCAAAATCTTTAATCTCATTAAAATTAAGATACTTGTATATATTAGCCTTGTGAGCATCATCAAGCTTATCGCTTACTATTTCAAGATATTCTTTAAGGCTTGGCAAACGACCCAAAATGGCACAAACAGCAGCTAACTCGGCACTTCCTAGATAAACCTTTGCTCCCATTCCCATTCTATTGTCAAAATTTCTAGTTGAGGTAGAAAAAACAACGGCATTATCGGCAACCCTTGCTTGATTACCCATACATAAAGAACATCCAGGAACCTCTATCCTAGCACCTGCTGCGCCAAAGACACTGTAGTAGCCCTCTGCTGTTAGCTGAGCCTTATCCATCTTTGTTGGAGGCACTACCCAAAGTCTGGTTTTAAGCACACCCTTGCCTCTTAAAATTTCGCCCAAGGCTCTGTAATGTCCTATATTTGTCATACAAGAGCCTACAAAAACCTCGTCTATATTCTTAGGTCTTCTATCATCAGCAAGCACCTCGCTTAAAGTAGCAACATCATCAGGATCATTTGGGCAAGCTAAAATGGGCTCTTTAATGTCATTAAGATTTATATCAACCACATAGGCATAGTTTGCATCCTTGTCAGCCCTTAAAAGCTCTGGCTTTTCAAGCCAAGCACGCATCTTATCTGCCCTTCTTTCAAGGGTCTTTTTATCCTCATAATCAGCTTGAATCATAGCCTCAATGAGAGCTATGTTTGATCTGATATACTCGCTAACGCTTTCAATGCTTAGATCCACACTGCAAGCAGCAGCACTTCTTTCAGCACTTGCATCGCTTAGCTCAAAGGCTTGTTCTACCTTTAAATTTGGCAGACCCTCTATCTCTAAAATTTTGCCTGCAAAGATATTTTTTTTGTTTTTCTTTTCAACTGTGAGTTGTCCATCTTTTATAGCATAGTAGGGTATAGCATTTACTAAATCTCTTAGAGTTACTCCATCTTGAAGCTCTCCGTGAAAGCGGACAAGAACGCTTTCTGGCACATTTAAGGGCATAGAGCCTGTTACAGCAGCAAAGGCTACAAGCCCACTACCAGCAGGAAAGGAAATGCCTATGGGAAAACGTGTATGAGAATCTCCTCCTGTGCCAACAGTATCAGGTAAAACCAAACGGTTAAGCCAAGAGTGAATAACCCCATCGCCTGGCTTTAAAGATACACCGCCACGACTTGTCATAAAATGAGGCAGAGTTTTGTGAAGGCCAGCATCGCTTACCTTTGGATATGCTGCTGTGTGGCAAAAGCTTTGCATAACCATATCTGCATTAAATCCAAGAGAGGCCAATTCTTTAATCTCATCCCTTGTCATAGGACCTGTGGTATCTTGTGAGCCAACTGTGAGTGTCATAGGCTCTATATACATACCAGCACGAACCCCATCTGTGTTGCAAGCCTTTGCTAACATCTTTTGAGCTAGGGTATAGCCCCCACTTTGTCCCTCTGGCTGCTTGGGCTTGGCAAAGATGTTTTCAGGTTCTAAATTCAAAGCCTCTCTTGCCTTAGCACAAAGTCCTCGTCCTATTATAAGAGGAATTCTCCCTCCTGCTCTAACCTCATCAAGCAAGGTATTTGGTTTTAGTTCAAATTTAGTAACAACCTTGCCATCCTTTACTATCTCGCCCTTGTATGGATGAATTTCAAACTCATCGCCCATTTCAAGAGAGCTTACATCGCAAACTATAGGCAAAGCTCCGCTGTCTTGGGCTGTGTTGAAGAAGATAGGGGCTATGGTTGATCCTATGACTATGCCTCCTGTTCTTTTGTTTGGCACACCCTTTATGTCCTTTCCCATATGCCACTGTATTGAGTTGATTCCAGATTTACGACTTGATCCTGTGCCTACAACATCTCCTACATAGGCAAGTTCTCTGCCACTTTTTTTAAGCTCGGCTATCTTTTCAAGGCTACCTGGTTGGCGGTTTTTAAGCATAGCCTGAGCGTGTAAGGGTATATCGCTTCTTGTGAAGGCATCCCCTGCTGGGCTTAGATCATCTGTATTTGTCTCGCCTGCTACCTTAAATACCACGCATTTAATGACCTCGGGCAATTTTTCTCTTTCTAAGAACCACTCAGCATTTGCCCAGCTTTCAATGACAGACTTTGCATTTGCATTACTCTTTGAAAGTTCTAAAACAGTGTGAAAATCATCATGCACAAAGATGATATTTTTAAGCACAGCAGCTGCTTCTTTTGATATATCATCTTGTTTTAAGGCATCCACTAAGACCTTTACATTATAGCCTCCAAGCATAGTTTCAAGCATAGCTAGGGCTCGTTTTTTGTCTATGTTTGCACAGGAGATCTTGCCTTTTAAGATCTTGTCTAAAAATTCACACTTCACCAAGGCTGCATCATCAACCCCAGGACTTACTCTATTTTCAAGCAAGGAGGCTAGCTCTTCGCTGCTATTTTTTTGCAAAAGCTCACAAAGTTCTTGAGTTTGTTTTGCACTAAGAGGCAAGGCTGGGACATTCAAACTAGCCCTTTGAGCCTCTTCTTTTTTATAATCTTCCATAAATGACATTTTTACTCCTTTGTCCTTTTTTAAAAGTATTTTGTAATATAATTGTAACAAAAAAAGGCAAAGATAATGTTTAAAATTTATTATACTTGCGATTTTTCTTATATTTTGTTACAAAGTGATAGCAAGAAGCTTTTAAGTGCCAAATTTACACAGTTTAAGCAAGAAAATCATCCTTGTGAGCTATTAATTGAGGCTTGCAATCAGCTTGATTTGTATTTTAGTGGGAATTTGAAACAATTTGATCTGCCCTTGGCTATACTAGGAACTAGCTTTGAAAGAAGGGTTTATGAGGCTCTTTGTGAAATTCCTTACTCGCAAACAGTTAGCTACAAACAGTTAGCTGCAAGTATAGGGGCTAAAAATGCTGCTCGTGCTGTTGGTAGAGCAAATGCTAAAAATGCCCTGCCTATCTTTGTGCCCTGTCATAGGGTGGTTTCTAGTAAAGGGCTTGGAGGTTACAGCGCAGGGGCTGAGCTTTTTCATTACACAACGCAAGATTTTGAAAAAATTCAAGCTTTTAATAAAATTAGCAAAGCTGGTAAAAAAGGGGAGTTTATCAAGGATGAATTTATCAAGCCTTCTGTCAAAGAGCTGAAAAAACAAACTTTTAATAAACTAAAAACAAATCTTAAAGAATGCTTGAATTTAAACACAAAAGAGGCTGAATTTAAGCTAAAATTTAACTCCTCGCTTGACATAAAAAGATATTTACTAAGGCTTGAAGGAGTGAAACGAAACTACTTAGATTAGGCATTATAGCAAGATTTTAAGCTTATATTTAAAAAGCTTTGAAACATAAAACCTTTAAAGCTTTATTGTATAGCAAATTTTATTAATATTAATGATATTTTATTTCTTGCTTAAATTTAAACAGTTTTGCATATGAAATTTTTTAAGGCTATTTTTTAGTAGGCTCTTTTTCAAAAAAAGTGTTGATTTGTCATTCTTGGCCTATGTGCGAATAAGCCTTTAAATTCAAGGTATTTCTTTATAAATTCATAGATTCTTAGCATAGGCTTTCAATGACAAATATGATATTTTATCTAAAATAAATAGTTCTAAAATGGAGCCTAAATCTTTATAGCCTTGGCATAATTAGCATTTACGCTTAAAAGGCGATTTGAGCTTTGTTTGTGGATGAATTTTGCCTTTTTTTGTCGCCTTTTTTACCGCCACTTTTATCACCTTTTGTTATTGCCTGTGTAGTATTTTGTCGCTTTTTATCGCCATATTGACGCCCTTTTTGTCGCTTTTTTGCTGCCATGAAAAATGCTTGTAAAGCACTGAATTTAAGATATTTAAAAAGGGAAAAATGTTAAATTTAAGCAAAAATGAAACAAAAATAATGCTAGAATTTCAAATTCAAAAAACGAAACTCAAAAAGGAATAAAAGGAAAAAGCTGGTTTTGGTTGCTATTTTGGGGCTTGGTATGTTTGTGGTAGGCTGGGCGATTACTCAGACAGCAAAGACAAACGAGGTGTCAAGCACAGCCAAAAAAACGGACGAAATGTCAAGTAGTGCGACAGAGGCAGACAAAACGACAAAGGCAAACTTTGAAAATTTAAGCGATGAGCAGTTTAAGCAGTTTTCTCAATTATTTAATGATTGTTTAGACAATGAAAATGCCCTCTCTTGTCAAAGGCTTATTGATAGTGGTTTTTTGCCAAGTGCCGAGGAATGTAATGAAAGATTTTGCGATAATATAGGTGCTATTTATGAGGGAATAAAAGATTATCAGCAAGCTTTCAAATACTATAAAAAGGCTTGTGATTTAAATCCTAATGCTTGTCATAATGTAGGTGTTTCTTATGTCGAAGGAAAGGGTGTTAAGCAGGATTTTGTGAATGCTAGAAGGTATTTTGAAAAGGCGTGTAATGCAAATTTTGCTTGGGCTTGTAATAATTTGGGTGTCTTGTATGCGAATGGACAAGGCGTAAAACAAGATAAATCTACGGCTAAAAAATACCTTGGAAGGGCGTGTGATTTAGGACTTAAAATGGCTTGTGATAATTATAAAAGGCTCAATTAAACTTAACAGGATTTTCTATTATCAATTTTAGCAAATTTTGATGAGAATTTTGTCCTAAATTTTTCGTCTTAATTCTGGTTCTTTTAAGTGAAGGACAAAATTTTCTTTTTAGCCATGAAATTTGGCAAGTGTCAACTTTGTAAGGTCCCCAAAAGTTCACAATTTCGTTAATGTGGCTTCGCCCATTTGCAAACTCGTTTTTGTTATGTTTGACCCTGTAATGTGCCTTTGCACACAAATCCACCAAGCCATCGTAGGCTTTGAAGCTGTTGCTGTAAATTGTGGTGTTTGAGGCATCTGAAAAGTCCTAGGCAGTAGCTCTTTGGCAGAGCAATGTTTAACCACTTGTGTATAAACTCGTGCGATTGCATTTTAGCATTCCAAATATAGGTGTCTTTTTTCCAGCTCCACGCCCACGCTTGCCTCGCACTCTGCGAGCACCAAAGTAGCTCTCACCCTCTTCAATCTCACCACTCATCTTGGAGACTTTCTCGCATTCTTTAAGGGTTAAAATGCGAATTTATTTGAAAATTTTGCACAAACTTTGATGACGAATTTGACAAATTAGAGCGTTTTTTCGCCTCTAAATCAATTCTTGCAAAGTTACGAGCCGTAAGGCGAAGTAAAAAATACTTCAAAATTTCCCTAAATTATATCTGCGAAATTCGGGAACGGACTTTTGTTTTTCATAGGCGTTAACTTAAAAACCTTTCAATTTGGTTTAAGTTTAATTGAGCCTTATAAAAAACTTAACGAACAGGGCGTGAAGTAGGTTTTGAATTTTTGTTAAAAATTCACGGAATTTACACTAGAATTTACAAATTCATTTAAAAACAAAGCAAAATTTCAAGGGTTTGCTTTGAATTTTAATTTTTGCTAACGCAAAATACCCCCAACCTCTCCGCACGGCAGAGGGCATTATTGCGCACTTCGTGTGTTGTGGATACTTCGCTGTCGATTAGTATGACAAAATTAGGGTTTCGCTTGAAATTATATAGATTGCCAAGCCTTGACTTTGTCAAGTCTCGCAATGACGAATTGTTTGTCATTTTGAGACCTTAAGCGAAAAATCTCTTTTTTTGAGATACTTTTGCTTTGGCGTTTAGCCTTGCAATCCATTTTGTCGCTACGCTCAATATAACAAAAATTCAGGCAAAGCCTGAATTTTTTATGGATTTTACTTCGTGCTACGCACTCGTAACACATTTTTGCTACGCAAAAACCGCTTCGCTTGTGCCGCCACGCCTTGTTCTAGTCAAGGTTCGCAATGATTGCAAAGTGTAAATCTCTACGAAATTTTGTTTAAAATTCACGCAAAAACGCAAAATATCCACCCCCAAAACCCTCAGCAATGCAGATGGCTTTTCACGCTATTTAAAAGAGTAAATTTATAAATTGCCACACCAATTTTATCGGCTCACAATGATGGATTGTTTGTCATTTTGAGTTCTTAGGCAAAAAATCTTTTTTTTTAAAGGCTCAATTAAACTTAATAGGATTTTCTCTTATCAATTTTAATAAATTTTGATGAGAATTTTGTCTTAAAATTTTCGTCTTATTTCTGCTTCTTTTAAATGAAGGACAAATTTTTTTAGCCTTTAAATTTAGCAAGTGTCAACTTCGCAAACTTCTGCTTACATTTGCGAGTGTGTAAGAAGTAAAAAAGTTCACAATTTCGTTAATGTACTCGTGTCCTTTTGCGAATCAATTTCCGTGTTTTACCCTAATAATGTGCCTTTGTTTCTTCTTGCAAAGGGACGAGTGCATAGCACGAAGTAAAAAATCCACCAAGGCACCGTAGACTTTGAAGCTGTAGCTGTAATTTTTACCTTATTTAAGCTTTGCAAAGTCCTTTATAATCGGCAGCAACTCTTTAGCAGAGCAATGTTTGACGACCTGCGTATAAATGTTAGCCTAATGTTTTAGTATACCTTCTGCTTGCAGTTGCAAGACGCGTAGCACGAAGTAAAAACATAGGCGTTTTCTTGCCAGCCCCACGCCCACGCTTACCACGCAATCTTTTTGCCCCTTCTGCTCGCAGTTGCGAGTGTAACGAAGCAAAAAATAGGCTCAAGACAACTTAAGCTCAAATAAAAAAGCTTCAAGTTATGATTACAGCGATGAAAAATAAGTATATCAATCGTTTCAAAATTTCAGAGGCTAAATTTAAAGAATTGTAAAGTATTTTTTTGCTTCGCCTTGCGGCTTACAACTTTTGGGGAAGCCTTGATATTAAAGCCTCTAAAATTGCAAAATTAAGCAACAATTCTTGCCAAAGCATCAATAAAATAATCAAAAATATTAGAATTTTAACCCTTAAAGAATGTGAAAAAAATTCAAAAATGCAAGATTGAAATAGCTGAGAGTTATTTCGGTGGTG
>NZ_QHLI01000053.1 GCF_006864425.1 Campylobacter troglodytis
TTACACACTCGTAACTCTGCGAGAAGATATGCTAAAACGAAATGGGCAAGTTTATACTCAGATTGTAAAAGCTTGCTCTGCTAGCGAGCTATTACCTATGGGATTTGAGTGATATGAGCAAGACAGAATTTTATAGTGATTGCTTGGCTATTTATGATGGTTTAGTTGATTTTTTACTTCGTGCTACGCACTCGTAACTTTGCAAGAAGGAGCAAAGTTATAGAGTAAGACACAGGGAAAATGAGTTTGCAAAGGGCACAAATCACATAAATGCAATTGAGAATTTCTGGGGCTTTGCCAAGCATAGATTAAGCAAATTTAAAGGAATTAAAAAGGAAAATTTTGTCCTTCATTTAAAGGAAACAGAATTAAGACGAAAATTTTGAGACAAAATATTTATCAAAATTTATTAAAGTTGATAAGCCAAAATCCGCTTAAGTTGTCTTGAGCCAAGTTTAATTGAGCCAATTTTTAAGGCTAAACTTAATATTTTGTAAGGCTCTTCTTTGAAAATAAAGTTAATGCCTTTGTTTTTTCAAGCCCTTGAATTTCTACAAAAAATTCATACTTGTAACCAAGACTCATAAATTAAGGCAATATAATTGAATTTAAAAATTTGTAAAGCCTAAGTAAAAAATTCAAGCAAAACAAGCTTTTATCTTAGCCTTGTGATATTTGCCTTTGAGTAAGCCTTATCAAAGAAGTCTTTTATATGATCTTGCCTTTGCTGGTTTATATAAACAGAGCCTACCTCCTCTCTTACATCCTCATAAGCAAGAGGCTGAGGCAAGCTTTTATCCCTTAGTCTATACATCACAAAGCCCTTTTCATCTTCTAGGATAGGAGAGTATTCATTCTTAGCTAGTCTTGATAAAAAGACAAGCAAACGAGGATCGCTATTGTCTAAGCTTAACTTAGCGGTTTTTTCTTTGATGCTAGGATCTTTTTTATTTGTGCTTCTTAAATTTTCTAGGCTTGAAAGCTTTGAGGAGTTATAAACACTAACAGTTATGCTAGTAAAAAGCAAGAACTCATCTAAATTTCTCTCATAAAAGCTTCTAGCTGCTTCCTCGCTATAATCAATCTTAGCCCCACTAGCTACTAGCTCATAAAGCCTTCTTTTTTCAAGTTGGCTTTTAAAATCTTCCTTAAAGTCCTCATAGCTTTGCTTTTTAGCCCTTAATTCAGCCTTTAATTCATCCTCATCAAAGATCTTTTTGATCTCAGTTTCTAGCTCAAATTCACTAAGAGTTGTGCCCATTTTTTTGATCTGTGCCCTTTCTATGCGATCGTTGATTAGAAAATTTATGGCATTTTCCCTAGTTGTTTTAAGCTTTTTTTCAGCTTCATTTATCTCATACACTGTAATTGGCTCATTATCGACTATAAGGGCTATGGCATTGATACTTGCTGCCTTACTTGCTAAAAAACATAGACATAAAAAAATACAAATTTGTTTCATTGTTTACCTTTTTTAAACTAAGAAAGTAGTATTATAACACCTAAATTTTAAAAAAAGGCAAGATATGCAAAAATTCACCACTCGTTTTGCTCCATCTCCTACGGGTTATTTGCATATAGGAGGACTTCGCACCGCACTTTATAATTATCTTTATGCTAGAAAAAATGGGGGGCAGTTTTTGCTACGCATAGAGGATACAGATTTAAAAAGAAACAGCGAAGATGCTACAAAGGCTATCTTAAAAGCCTTTAAATGGTGTGGGCTTGATTTTGATCAACAAGTAGTGTATCAATCCCGCCGCTTTGAGCTTTACAAAAAACACATAGATCTTTTACTTGAAAAAAAGCTAGCTTACCGTTGTTACATGAGCAAGGAGGAGCTAGATTCTCTTAGAAAGAAACAAGAAGCAGCCAAGCAAAGACCTCGCTATGACGGTCGTTATAGAGATTTCACAGGCACACCGCCCTCTGACATAGCCCCTGTAATTCGCATCAAAGCACCTCAACAGGGCGAGATTTCCTTTATTGATGGGGTTAAGGGCGAGGTTAAATTTGAAGCAAAGGATATAATGGATGATTTCATCATCGCAAGAAGCGATGGCAGCCCTACTTATAATTTTTGCGTTGTAGTAGATGATGCCTTAATGGGCGTTAGTGCTGTCATTCGCGGGGATGATCATCTTTCAAATACACCTAAGCAAATAGTACTTTACGAGGCCTTAGGCTTTAAAGTGCCAACCTTTTATCACCTAGCTATGATACACGGAGAAGATGGTAAAAAACTCTCAAAAAGACACGGTGCTACTGATGTAATGGAGTATAAAAATATGGGCTTTACGCCGCAAGCTTTGCTAAATTTTCTTGTCCGCCTTGGCTGGTCGCACGGAGATGATGAGATTTTTTCTTTAAATGAATTAAAAGATCTTTTTGATCCTACTCACATAAGCAAGAGTGCAAGTGCATATAGCTTTAAAAAGCTTGAATGGCTTAATCAACACTATATAAAATCCTTGCCCTTTAAGGAGCTTAAAAAACAGTGTAAAGAACTAGGCTTTGACTTTGATACTGTGGGACAAAGGGCTGAATTTTTGTGTGATCTGTTAAGAGAAAGAAGCAAGACCTTGCTTGATCTAATAAATGGGGCAAAAAAACTCATTCAAAGCCCTCAAAATTACGATGAAAAAGCAGTTTCTAAATTCATAAACAAAGAAAATTTGGGCTATTTGCGTGAATTTTTAGAGCTTTTAAACGAAAAAAACTCCTTAAATTTAGCCTCAAATAGGCAAAATTCGCTAAATTCAGCAAAGTACTTTGAAGATCTTATAAGCGAGTTTTTAGCCAAAAAAAATTTAGAATTAAAGCATATAGCTCAGGCTTTGAGGGTAGCACTTACAGGAGTTGGGGTAAGTCCTGGCATTTATGAGGTGCTTGAATTTATAGGAATTAAGGAGGCAAAAGAAAGGATAGAAAAATTACTAAATACCTATGAAAGGGCTATTTAAAGATCTAGCCTTGTCGTTTTAATCTTAACAAAAAACTTTTGCAGCTAAGCTTTGTGAATTTAAGCTTTAAAATTCACACAAAGACTTTGTGAGTTAAAATGACAAGATCTGCCTTTTCATAATTTTAATTAAATTCAACAAAAAAGGACAAAAAACAATGAGTTTAAGAGAGGAAGCCTTAAAATACCACGAGGGTGGCAAATTCATCATCACACCAAGCAAGTCTATGCAAAGTGCGCATGATTTATCTCTAGCTTACAGCCCTGGAGTAGCTGAGCCTTGCATAGTCATAGCTGAGGATGAGGAATTTGCCTATACATACACAAACAAGGCTAATCTAGTAGCCATAGTAACTGATGGTAGTGCTGTTTTGGGACTTGGAAACATAGGTGCTGCTGCTGCAAAGCCTGTGATGGAGGGCAAGGTATGCTTGTTTAAAAAATTTGCAAACATAAATGCCTACGACATAGAAATTGATCTGCATACTGTTGATGAGATAGTAGCCTTTTGCAAGGCTCTTGCTCCAACTGTGGGTGGGATAAATTTAGAAGACATTGCAGCACCAAAGTGCTTTGAGATAGAAGCAAGGCTTCAAGACATAGGCATACCTGTGATGCATGATGATCAGCACGGAACAGCCATCATCTCAAGTGCAGGGCTTATCAATGCTATGCAGCTTAGTGGCAAGAAATTCAAAGATATAAAGGTAGTTGTTAGCGGAGCAGGTGCTGCTGGCATAGCTTGTGCTAGGATGTATAAAAAATTAGGAGTTGAGCACATAGTGCTTGTAGATAGCAAGGGCGTTGTTAGCAAGGATAGGACGGATTTAAACAAATACAAAGAAGAATTTGCCCTTCAAACAAAGGATAAAAGCCTAGCAGATGCTATGCGTGGAGCTGATGTGTTTTTAGGGCTTTCAAAGCCTAAAATTTTAACGTCCGATATGATTAAATCAATGTCAGCTCATCCTGTGATCTTTGCCCTTGCTAATCCTATACCTGAGATCATGCCAGAAGAGGCAAAGGCTCTTAGAAAAGACGCCATAATAGGCACAGGAAGAAGCGATTACCCAAATCAGATCAACAATGTCCTAGGCTTTCCCTTTGTTTTTAGAGGAGCCTTAGACATTAGAGCAAATAAGATCACAGATAATATGAAAATAGCAGCCGCAAGAGCCTTAGCCGATCTTGCAAAAGAGCCTATAAGCGAGGAGGTTAAAAGAGCTTATGAGGGTGAGAGCATTGAATTTGGAGCTGATTATATCATACCAAAGGCCTTTGATTCTCGTGCAAAAGCAGCTGTAAGCACAGCAATAGCAGCAGCAGCAGTAAAAGATAAAGTTGCAAAGGTAAAAAAATTTGATGAGAAAAGATACTTTGAGAGTTTAAGCTAGGCTGGTCTAAAACTTTGTCTATAAGAGGCAAATTCTTAATGAAACTTTTAAGAGAATTTGCCTTTTGTTAGTTGCTTACCAAGGGCAAATTATTAAGGATCTTTTTAGATGAAATTTGTGTTTTACTTAACAGTTGCTAGCACAGTAAAGCAAAAGCTTAATACACTAAACTGTTAGCACCTTGACTTTTAAGCATAAAAGTCTTTTTCTTCGCACTTGCCAAAGTTCTAGTGTGTTGCACTTGACAAAGACACATTGTATCGCAACTTGCAAGATGTGAGTGCGAAAACCAGTTCGCATAATTTGCCTTAGGCTCAAGATACTCTAACTTGAGCCTTGCCTTATTAACTTTAATTTATAAATTCAAGCCTTGCTTGAATTTATAAACTTTTTACATTAGGCTTCATTTTTGCTAACAGAGTCTTTGTTAGACTATGCCTAGCAAAGTCCTTTCTACTTTTAAAATAATTTTGGCTCTTTTTTAAAAAGTGTTGATTTGTCATTTTTAGCCTATGGGCGAAGAATCCATTAAATTCAAGGTATTTCTCCATAAATTCGTTCATTCTTAGCACACGCTTATAATGACAAGAATTTTGTCGTTCTCAACCTAGAGATCCAGCAGGGCTTTTAGGTGTAGCCCAAGCAAAAAATCTCTTCAGCTATGAGATACTTGACTTCGATTCAATATGACAAATAGGTATTTTATTTAAAATCAATAGTTTTTTAAAATATAGCCTAATTTTTTGTGTACTTGACAAGGTGCTTAGCTTACCTTGTCTAAATTTAAGTAAGGCTAAAAATTTTATACTAAATTTATAAAGTTTTAATGTTAAAGCAAAGAGCTTCTATATAAATCTTAGCAAAAATTATAAAAATATCCTAATTAAACTATCATAATCCAAAAGCAATATAGCTATTTTTCATTTTTAGCAAGACTTATACGAAAACTAAATTTAAGACTATTTTGTCTAAAAAATACAAGAAAATATTTTAATAAATACCTAATGAAAAACCCTTAAATTCAGCCTTTAAATTCACAAAAATTAAATATTAATCAAACAAAATAAGACAAATTAAATATTTTTTCAAAATTTAGCAAGAAAAATACAACTTGACATGAATTTTTAAAGAAGAAAAATTAAGATTTTATTTATCTTATATTTAAAAAAGATCCTTTAAAAGAACTTAAATTTTCTTTGCTTATTATCAGACCTCTTTATTCTCTTTCTAAGTTTAACTTATCCCCTTAAAACACAAGTGTTTATAAATTCACAACTTAATCAAGCTTTAAATTTAGCACTTATTTATAGCCACCCTAGCGTACTGTTTAAACCTTTGAATTTTTAGTTTTTTAATCTAAATATTTTTATAATTACTCTTTTAAGACCCCTTAAATTTAGCCTTTAAGCACCTTTTAATCTCCATTAAAAACATTTAGCTTGGCTTATTTAGTGCACAAAGATGAATTAAATTTTTTGCAAAATGCTTTAAATTAAATAAATATGTATTTAAAAAATATTTAAGCAAAAATATAGGAAAAATTTTCTATAATGTAATTTTATTTTACTTCAAAGTAAGGAGAGTCGATGAATCCAAGTAATGCGATAAGCTATGACTATACGGTGGCGAAATACTTTATGTTTGCTACTATATTGTTTGGCATCATTGGTATGGCTATAGGAGTTATCATAGCCTTTCAGATGGCATACCCAGATCTTAACTATCTTGCAGGTGAGTATGGGACCTTTTCAAGACTTAGACCACTTCACACCTCTGGCGTGATTTTTGGCTTTATGCTTTCAGGCATTTGGGCTACTTGGTATTACATAGGTCAGAGGGTATTAAAGGTGAGCATGGCTGAGTCCTGTTTTTTGATGGCGGTTGGCAAGCTTCATTTCTGGCTTTATATGATCTTGATGATTATAGCCGTCATAACGCTTTTTATGGGTATTTCTACCTCAAAGGAATATGCAGAGCTTGAATGGCCTCTTGACATACTTGTGGTGATTGTTTGGGTACTTTGGGGCGTGAGTATCTTTGGGTTAATAGGCATTCGCCGTGAAAAAACCCTTTATATATCGCTTTGGTATTACATAGCTACCTTCTTGGGTATAGCGATGCTCTATCTTTTCAACAATATGGCAGTTCCTACTTATTTTGCTAGCGGTGGCTTTGGTAATTGGTGGCACTCAGTTTCTATGTATGCTGGCACAAATGACGCCTTGGTTCAGTGGTGGTATGGACACAATGCTGTTGCCTTTGTTTTTACTGTTGGAATCATTGCTCAAATTTATTATTTCTTACCAAAGGAAAGCGGACAGCCCATTTTTAGCTACAAGCTTTCTTTGTTTGCCTTTTGGGGATTGATGTTTGTGTATTTGTGGGCTGGCGGACACCATCTTATCTACTCAACCGTTCCTGATTGGATGCAAACTATGGGTTCTATGTTTTCCATAGTTCTCATACTTCCTAGCTGGGGCTCAGCCATTAACATCTTACTTACTATGAAAGGAGAGTGGGAGCAGCTAAGAGAAAGTCCTTTGATTAAATTTATGATTTTGGCTTCTACTTTTTATATGTTCTCAACCCTAGAAGGTCCTATACTTTCTATCAAGTCAGTAAATGCCCTAGCTCACTTTACAGACTGGATTCCAGGGCATGTGCATGATGGAACGCTTGGCTGGGTTGGCTTTATGACTATGGCTGCACTTTATCATATGACACCAAGGGTATTTAAAAGAGAGCTTTACAGCAAGAGTTTGATGGAAACTCAGTTTTGGGTTCAAACCACAGGCGTTGTATTTTACTTTGCATCTATGTGGATAGCAGGTATCACTCAGGGTATGATGTGGCGTGCTCCTGATGAGTATGGCAACTTGCTTTATAACTTTATAGACTCTGTTGATGCCATTGTTCCTTACTACTGGATCAGAGCTATTGGTGGCTTGTTGTATTTGATAGGATTTTTTATGTTTGCATATAATATTTACAAATCAATTGCTTCTGGAAGAGCGCTTGAAAAAGAACCAACAAGTGCCTCACCTATGGCAGCATAAAGGAGGAAACAATGTTTGCGTGGTTAGAAAAAAATCCATTCTTTTTTGCCGTAGCTGTTTTTATCGTAATTGCCTATGCTGGTGTCATTGAGGTACTACCAAGCTTTGCAAATAATGCAAGACCTATTGAGGGCAAAAAACCCTACACAGTCTTGCAGCTTGCAGGCAGACAGGTATATATAAACGAAAGCTGTAATGCTTGCCACTCTCAGCTCATTCGTCCCTTTAAGGCTGAGACGGATAGATATGGAGCTTACTCAAAGAGTGGTGAATTTGCTTACGATAGACCCTTTTTGTGGGGTTCAAAGAGGACAGGTCCTGATCTGGCAAGGGTAGGAAATTACCGCACCACAGATTGGCATGAAAATCATATGTTTGATCCAAAATCAGTAGTGCCAAGCTCTATAATGCCAGCATATAAACATATGTTTAAGAAAAAAGCTGACATAGAAACTGCTTATGCTGAGGCCTTAACGGTTAAAAAAGTATTTAATGTTCCCTATGATGTAGAAAATCAAACAGTTCTTGGTTCTTGGGAAGAAGCTCAGGCTAATGTAAAGGCTGAGGCTGAGGAGATAGTAAATGCTATGAAGGATCCTGAGATCAAAGCAGCCTTTGAAAGAGGCGAGATTAAAGAAATCGTAGCCTTAATAGCCTATTTAAATAGCTTGAAGTAGTGGCTATGTTTGAGTTTTTAAGTTCTATCAAAAAGGAGCAATGGGAAGCCTTTCAAGGTTATGGCTTTTTTGTTTTGATTGTCTTTTTGGTGGTGGTTTTGTATGCTTATTGGTTTCATCTTTACAGAAGTGAAAAAAAGGGTGTGAGAGATTATGAAAAGTATTCTAGGTTAGCCCTTGATGATGAGATCGATGATAAGGTTTTAGAAAAAAGGAGTTCTTGATGGAATGGCTAAATTTACAAGACAGTGTTAATGTGCTGTCTTTAATCGGTGCTTGTATCATCATACTCGTAACTGTTTTTGTTGTGGGTAGGATGTTTGCACAAATGAAAGAAAAAAAGGGTGCGGTAGAACTTGACGCACATAGCTTTGATGGTATAGGTGAGCTTAAAAGCCCTGTGCCCTTTGGCTGGAAGCTTGTTTATTTACTTGCTATTATTTGGATGATTTGGTATTTTTTGTGGGGCTATCCTTTAAATTCATATTCGCAAATTGGCGAGTATAACAAAGAAGTGCAGTTACACAACGCCAAATTTGAGGAAAAATTCAAAAACCTCTCTCAAGATGAAAAAATAGCAATGGGAACAAATCTTTTCTTAGTACAATGCTCAGCATGTCATGGCATTACAGGAGATGGGATTAACGGCAAGGCTCAAAATTTGAATATTTGGGGCTCTGAGGCTGCTATAGCTGAGACCATTGAAAAGGGTTCAAAGGGTATGGACTATATTATGCCTGAGATGTTAGGAGCTGAGGATCTAGGCATAGCCAAAGAAGACATACCAGCCATTGCTGCTTATGTGGCTAAGGAGATCTCGGCCATTAAAAAGACTCAAAATGAACACCTAGTTGAAAGGGGTAGAGAGCTTTTTGCTAATTGCACCTCTTGTCACGGAGAGGATGGAACAGGGGTCATTGAAGGAGATGTGATGGCTCCTAATCTAACCATATACGGCTCAGCTGCCTTTGCTGTGGATGTGTTAAATCGCGGTAAAAACGGCTTCATAGGCTCTATGCCTAAATTTGACAGCAGCATATTAAACGACATACAAAAACAAGCTGTTGGCGAATACATAATATCTCTTTCAAGGGGGCAGTGATGGAAGAAAATACCAACAGATCAGTATTTAGTCTAGGAGGCTTAACAGGTATGCTTATAGCTACAGTGCTTTTAATTGTCATCTTAATTCTTCTTACCATTTGGGGTATTAAGGCCCAGCGAGATGTTATGCAAAAGCCCTATGCTATAGAACAAGCTGAAAACATAAAAGAATTTGGCTCAAAAAGAGAGCAACACATCATCATAAAGGAGCTTAAATGAGCAAGATTATAGAATACCTAATCATCATCGGTCTAGTCCTTTCAGCCGTGATTACAGCTTGGTCTGTTTTAACCCCAAATCATCTTGCCATAGGATGATTAAATATCTTAAAGGCGGCATTTTAGCCGTCTTCTTTTATTTGAATTTAGCTCAAGGCGAAAACTTCGTACTTCTTAATGAGGATGTTTTAAACGAGAAGGTGGTAAGCCAGATTAACACCATAGGGGCTGAGCTTTACGCAAAAAGCGGAGTTTTTGCAGCAGTTGCAGTGGCAAGAAACATTGAGATAGAAGAGCTTCAAGCTATGCAAGATACTTTGCAAGCTCCCTTTGTCCTACTTGTTTTATCGCAAAAATCCCACATAGTAGATATACTTACAAGCAAGGAAGCCATCTTTTTTTTCGATAGAAACAAGGTTTTAAGCCCTTATTCTGGTGAGGGTTCTATACTGCCTGTGCTTGCTTCAAATAAGGCAAAGGATATTTACAACGCAGCCATTTTAAACGGCTATGGCGATATAGCCGATCAAATAGCAGCTTATTTTAAACTTAAGCTTGAAAGCTCCATAGGCAATGCCAACAGAGACACCCTAAATGTCCTTCGCATAGGAATTTATGGCTTTTTGTGCATAGCTGCTTTGTATTATGCCCAAAGAAAGATCAAAAAGAGACGGTATGCAAGCTAAGAAAAGCTCAAAAAAGACCTTTTGGCCCTACGGCATACTCTTATCCATACTTGCCATAGTTGGTGCTTGCATTGCGACTATCATATTTTCTCTTGATTATCCTGTGTATGAGGATGATGCCTTTTTGCAAAAATATAGAGAGGTAAATTCAAATTTCAACGAACTTCAAATACAAAATGAAAATTTCCAAAAAGCCTATGAATTAAGCCTAGACTTACCCGTTAAATTTGGCAGAAAAAAACGTCAATTTTATGAGATTAGCCAGGCTCAAAGGCTTGAATTTAAGCTTCTTCAAAAGACTCAGTTAGAGGCTAGGGATTTAAAGATTACAGTACTACTAACAAGGCCTCACACAAGCACTCAAGATCAGTGGCTTGAAAACACTAACTTAGAAGCACAAGACTTAAATACTAGCATTTTAAGCCTAGTTTTGCCAGAGTTAGAAAGGGGTCGTTGGCAGCTTAAACTAAGGCTTGAAAGGGATGAAAACACAGTAGGATTTTACGAGTTTGAATTTCTTGTAGGCGAGTAAAAATGCGTCTTTTTGTCTTTGCCACAGCAAGAAAAACAAGGGCTTTTTATGAGGAAGCACTCAAAAAGGACGCCTTGCTTGATAAGGCTTTAAGTGTTGGTGATTTTTTAGACTCTGTGTGTTTGTGCGAGGGCTTTAAAGCAAGTAGCTATGAGAGCTTGCTTTTAATGCAAAAAGCCTGTGTGAAAAGTAAAAATTTAGAACAAAAACTTGGAATTTCAAGTGAATTTTTTGCCTTTTTGAAAAACAAGGACTATCTTTTCTCCTTCTTTAAAGAGTTAGCCATAGAACATAAAGATCTTAATGTGCTTAAAAACAACGACTACTACGCCACCTACAACGAACATTTAGACATTTTAAACGAGGTTTTGACAAATTATTTAGCACTCTTAAAAGAGGCTAGCTTATATGATGAGCTTTCCTTGCCTCAAAATTACAGTTTAAATTTGGATTTTTTAAATAATTTTGATGAGATAATCTATGATTTAGAAGGCTTTTTAAGTGCTTTTGAAACAAGACTTTTAACTCAAATTTCTAGCAAAAAAAACTGTGTTTTAAGGTTTAAAACAAGCAAATTTAATCTTGAAGCCTTGCTTTCCTTGCCCTTTTTAAAAGATCTTTCTTTGAAGGAAAATTTTTATTATGAGTTTAATTTAAGTCAAAATAAGATCTTAAAAAGCACCGAGCTTAAAAGGCAAAATTCACAGATCTTCATTAAATCCTTCAAACTTCGTATCCTACAAGCTGCCTTTGTATTTGATAAGATCTCACAGTTTATAAGGGAGGGCTTAGAGCCTGAAAAAATCGCCGTGATTACACCAGATGAGGATTTTTGTGAATTTTTAAGACTACTTGATAAAAACAATTCCTTAAACTACGCAAGTGGCATAAGCATAAGGCAAAGTGAGTTTTACCAAAGGCTAAATGCCCTTTATGAGAGTGCGAATTTAGAAGATTTTGTGCTAAATGAGGACAAGGATTATTTTGACAAAAATGATCAGATCTTTGACTATGAAAACAGTATGCTTCATTTTTATGAGCTTGATTTTAAGGACTTTAAGGCTAAATTTGACGCGCCTTGCGATCTAGCTTATTTTAAAGATTTAATCAATCTTTTTTTAAGCCTTGAAAAATCCTCTTTTGCAAATGAGCTAAAAGCCTTGATAGAAGAGCAAATGCTTTTTGTTTCAAATTTGCTTAAATTTCAAAGCCTTAAACTAAGAGAGCTTTTAGAGCTTTTTTTCATTCAACTTGCACCCTTAAAGCTTAGTAGCGTTGGTGGGGGCAAGGTTTATGCAATGGGGCTTTTAGAAAGCAGAGGGCTTAGTTTTGATGGGGTTATTATAGTTGATTTTAACGATGATCTCATTCCAACAAGAAGCGTAAATGAGCTTTTTTTAAACAACGATCTTCGCAAGAAGGCCGGGCTTATTAGCTATGAAAAAAGGGAAAGCTTGCAAAGATTTTATTATCAAAGCTTGATAAACAGTGCCAAAAAGGTAGCCCTTTGCTTTGTGGAAAATGAAGAAAAACTTAGATCTCGTTTGCTTAATGAGCTTGATTTTAGCCTTGTTGATGAGCCTTACAAAGAAGAAGCCTATGCAAAAGCCTTGAAATTTACAAAGCAAGTGCATATAAATCTAAGCCCCCTAAATGCACCGAAATTCAAATACAATCTTTTTGAAAGACCTCTTTCTTTTAGCCGCTTGAATTTATTTTTAAAGCACAAAAGAAGCTATTTTTACAAATATATCTTAAAGCTAAACGAGCCAAGGGCTTTAAGCTTTGAGGAAAGCAAGGAAAAAAACACAGGGCTTAGTTTGCACGAGTTTTTAAGCGAGTTTTTTGATACACATAAAGAAGGCTTTAATGAGAAAGAATTTTTTGATTTTTTTGATAAAAAGAGTAAAAAATTAAGTGCCTTGGAGGCTGAAATTTGGCTTTTGCGTTTAAAAGGCTTTGTTAAGGCTCAAAAGGAGCATTTTGACAAAGGACATAGGGTTCTTTACACTGAAAAAGAGCTTGAAAAAGAGCTTATTATAGATGGTAAAGGCATTAAAATTCAAGGCAAAATCGACCGTATCGATGCCGTAGATGACGCGTATATGATCTTTGATTACAAAACAGGAAAACTAGATGAAAGATCCTTTCAACTTGCCTTTTATCAAGCCCTGTTTGATGAAAAAGCAAGGGCTGTGTTTTTGAATTTAAAGACAAATGAGCTTGTTAATATAAATAAAAACTATGATTTAGAGCATTTAAAAGAGTGCTTAAAAGAGCTTTTAATAGAAAGTGAAGACGAAATAGAATTTGAAAACGAAAAGGAGAATTTACACTGTCCCTACAAGCTCATTTATGAAAAGGATCTAAAATGAGCTTTGAGCCTTTTTTGGCACTTGAAGCTAGTGCAGGAAGTGGCAAGACCTTTGCCTTAAGCGTTCGCTTTGTAGCCCTTGCCTTGATGCCAGAAGTGAATTTAAATGAAATTCGTGCCATTACCTTCACAAAAAAGGCAGCAAATGAGATGCAAGGTCGCATCATCGACACCTTTTTAAATTTACAAGACAAAGCAAATGAGCTAAACGAGCTTTGCAAACTCTTAGACAAAAACAAGGATGAAATTCTAAATTTAAGGGATGCTAGGAAAACCACTTTTTTAAGAACCGAGCTTAAAATTAGCACCTTTGATTCTTTTTTTGGACAAATCCTTCGTGCCTTTGCCTTGAATTTAGGGCTTATGAGTGATTTTAAGCTAAGTGAGGAGATCAAAGATCTAAGAGCTGTTTTTTTAAAGTTGCTCTCGCGTGAGGAATTAAAAGATCTAGCTTATTATATAGTAGAACTTGATGAGAAGGAGAATTTTTTCAAAGAGCTTGAAAGCTTATATCACAATGCTTATTTTAAGGAATTTGAAAAAAGGCAAAATCCAAGCAAAGAAAAAATAAACAAGGCTTATTTGAATTTGCGAGAATTCATAGTGAAAAATGGCGAGCTTTTAGTAGGCAAGCAAAATAATAACTTGCAAAAATTATTTAAAAATGAAAGCTTGAATTTAGATGAGTTTTTGGATGGCTTTTTAGGGAAATTAAAAGCACAAAACACCCCTCAATACCTACAAAGGCTCTTACATAATAAGGAATTTTCACAAGCTTTTAATGCCTTTGAAACTGTCTTAAATGAGTATGGGACTGAGCTTGAAGCCTTTAAACTGTCTCGTTTGATGAGGCTATTAAGCCATTTTAGCGAGGCAAAAAACACAGCTCAAAAAAATAAAAATCTTTTAAGCTTTGCTGACATCACAAGAAGGGTTTTAGAGCTTATTCAAAGTGATTTAAGGGATATGATTTATTTTCGACTTGATGGCAAGATAGCTCATCTTTTAATCGATGAATTTCAAGACACCAGCGTGATTCAGTATCAAATTTTAAAGCCTCTTATAGCTGAGCTTATCTCAGGTGAGGGTACAAGAGCATTTCGTAGCTTTTTTTATGTGGGGGATAAAAAGCAAAGCATTTATGGCTTTAGGCAAAGCAAAAAAGAACTTTTTGACTTTTTACGCTTTGAATTTAGCCAGATAAAACTTCAAAGCCTTGATACAAATTACAGAAGCTTTGAAAATTTAGTGAAATTCATAAATGAAAGCTTTAAGGATAAATTCACAAACTATCTACCTCAAAAACTTCCCCTTGATAGTGCTAAAAAGGGAGGCTTTGTTAGAGTGGTGCAAAGTGAAGAAAAGGAGGCTAAAAAAGAGCTTATAGCCCTTGCTAGCCTTGATATGCTTAAAATTCAGCTTAATGAGCTTCATAAAAGACAAATTCCTTGGGAAAAAATTTGCATTTTGTGCTGGACCAATGATAATGCTGATCTTATTTTAAACTTTTTAAAAAAAGAAAAAATCCCAGCCTTTACTCAAAGTAATATTATGCTTGAAAACAAAGCAACTGTGAGGCTAGTGCTTGAATATGCTAAATTTTGCATCTTTAAGGATGAGTTTTACAAGGTATTTTTGAAGGAGCTTTTGGGCTTTGAGCCTTTGTGCTTAAAGCTTGATATAAGTAGGGGTGCTGCTCAAAATGTGCTTTATTTGGCTAAGAATTTAAGACTTGATCTAAGCGATCTTGGGCTTTTGCAGTTTTTAGAGTATGCAAGAAGCAAGGAAAATTTAATGCAGCTCTTGTTTGAGCCTTGTGATTTAAAGATTGTAAGCGAGGAAAGCAAGGGTCTTAGTATAATGACAGTGCATAAATCAAAGGGGCTTGAGTTTGATCATGTAATCTTGCTTGATAGGCTTACAAAGAATAATTTAAGCAAGGAAAGCATAATGCTTGATTTTAGTGTAAATGAGGGCTGGAATTTGCAACTTAAAAGCAAGATCTTTGATAAAACAAGCCCCCAATTTTACGCAAATTTTATACAAAAAATGCAAAAAGCCCAGCTTGATGATGATATAAACAAGCTTTATGTGGCTATGACAAGGGCAAGGGAGAGCCTAATTATCATAAAAAGAAATGAAAACTGTATAAATAAAAGCTATCCAAGCTATTTTAAGGAGCTTTTAAATTTAAAAGATCAAGAACTAGGAGAGCTAAACCAAGAATCTATGGCTTTAAATTTGACAAAAAAGGAATTAAAAGAAAACCTAGGACCCTTTGAAAAAGTGTCAAAACAAGAACTTTCAAGCACAAAAATAGAGCACTCAAAGGAGCTTTATTTTGGAATAGCCTTTCACTTTTTTATGCAACACTGTAATTTTGATGGAAGTAATTTTAAGGCACTTTGTGAGAGAACAAGGAGTAAATTCAGGCATTTTTTAGAGGAAAAGGATTTTAACGAGCTTTTTACAAGATTAAAAACCTTGCTTGAAAACAGCGAATTTCAAGGGCTTTTAAGAAACAAGAAGCATTTTAGAGAAAGGAATTTAAGCTTTAAGGGTGAGCTTAAACAGCTTGATTTGCTTTGTATAGATGAAAATGAGGCCACAGTGATTGATTACAAAACGGGTGAGAGCGATAAAATAGGAAATGAAATGCAAGTTAGGCTTTACAAGGAGGCTGTTTTTCAAATTTTGGGGCTAAAAACTCGAGCCTTTGTGCTTTACTGTTTAAATTCAGGGCTTTATTTTAAGGAACTTTGAATTTTTAGCGTTTTTTGCACAAGCCTTGAATTTAAACTTGTCTTTTGTTAAAAATCTTGCTTTTAGCTTAAAGCCTTGTTGTTTTAAGCCTACAAAAGCAAACGAATAAGCTCTTTTTGAATTATTTAGCTACGCTAAATATGACAAAGTTCAACACCTTTTTAAAAAAGAGCAAATTTTGAGCTTTATCTTAGCTTAAATTCAGCTAAATTGAAGTTTATTTTAATATAATTAGCTTTTTTAAATTAAATTCAAGGGTAAAAAATGACTAAGGCTATGAAGGCAGCGGACATCAAAAGAGAATGGATAGTCCTTGATGCTGAGGGCAAGAACTTTGGAAGATTGCTAACAGAGGTAGCGACTATTTTAAGGGGCAAAAACAAGCCTTATTTTACGCCAAATGTGGATTGTGGGGACTTTGTGATTATCATAAATGCCTCAAAGGTAAATTTCACAGGCTCAAACAAGGCTGATAACAAGCTTTATCATAGACATTCGGGCTATTTTGGTAGCACAAAGAGTGAGAAATTTGGAGATTTACTCGCTAAAAATCCAGTAAAGCTTTATAAATTAGCTGTTCGTGGAATGCTTCCTAAAACAACGCTTGGCAGGACAATGCTTAAAAAGCTTAAAATTTACGCAAGTAGCGAACATCCACACACCGCACAGGTATCAAGAAAGGCATAAGATGGCAAAATCAACAAGTACATACGCCACAGGCAAAAGAAAAACCGCTGTGGCAAAGGTTTGGCTAAGCACAGGCAAGGGCGAGATCATAGTAAATGGAATGGATCTAAACACTTGGCTTGGAGGACACGAGGCTATTAAACTCAAAGTAGTACAACCCCTCCTAGCCACAAAACAAGAAAAATCAATGAGTATAAAGGCTACAACACTTGGAGGAGGCTATAATGCCCAGGCTGAGGCTTTAAGGCACGGCATTTCAAAGGCTTTGGCTTTGATGGATACTGAATTTAGAGCCCTCTTAAAGCCTCAAGGCTTGCTGACAAGAGATAGCCGCACAGTTGAGCGTAAAAAATACGGCAAACGCAAAGCGCGTCGCAGTCCGCAATTTTCTAAACGTTAAACCATTAAGCCTAATTCTTAGGCTTTTGCAAAAAATTCTTTTAAAGTGGCCTTGATGAGAGGAGTTGATCTAGTATATTTACTCTTGTATTTTACTCTTAGATTTTTTGTTTGGCTTTTGCCAGACTCAGCCTTAAACTCCCTTTCAAATGCCATTGCTACACTTGCTTATAAGATAAATCACAAGCATAAAAAAATCATCAAGGCAAATTTGCGTTTTTGTTTTCCTGAAAAAAATGAAGAAGAAATTACTCAAATTACAAAAAAAATTTACAAAAATTTCGCTAGTTTTGGCTTTGAGTTTTTAAAGATACAAAATGCCACGAAAGAAGACATTAAAAAACTTGTCAGCATAGATGAAATAAGTCTTTTACAAGATGCACTTAATACAAAACGCAACATAGTCTTTATCACGGCACATTTTGGCTGCTGGGAGTTAATCCCTTTCATTTATGCTAGCTATTTTGGTGGTATTTCTATAGTTACTCGCACGCTTGATAGCAAGATAATGAATGATTTATTGATAAAAAATCGCACAAAACACTTTGATGTCGAGCTTATAGACAAGCTTGGTGGGGCTAAAAAAATGCTCTTTGCCATTAAAAGAGGACGAAGCCTTGGAATTTTATCCGATCAAGACGCAGGAGATAATGAGAGTGTGGTCTTAGAATTTTTTGGAAAAAAGGTAAATTGGAACATAGGTGCAAGTGTGATTGCCAAAAAAACAAAGGCTCTTTTAATCCCAGCCTTTGTGTATCAAAAAAAGGATACTTTTGATAAAAATGCTAGCAAAACAAACGATTTTAAAGGTGCAAAATACTCAGTCAAGGTATTTAAACCACTTGATGCCTCCCTTGCAAGTAAAGAGGAGTTAAGTATTTATCAAGCAAAATGCTGCGAAGAGATGATAAGAGCTTATCCTGAGGAGTATTTTTTCTTTCATAAAAGATTTAAGAGATTTTACAGTGAAATTTATCAAGCTTAGGTAAGAAAATTTTCTTTTGCTAAATTAAACTTGGCTCAATAAAGCTTAATAGGATTTTGGCTTATCAGCTTTAATTAAGGCTCAAGATTCTTTAATAGGATTTTCTCTTAGCAATTTTAATAAATTTGATAATTTTATCCTCAAATTTTGTCTAAATTCAATTTCTTTTAAGTGAAGGATAAAATGTTTTTTTGTTATGCTTTTAAATTTAGCAAGTCTAAACTTCGCAAATCCCCTTATGCTTGCAGTTACAAGACGCGTTACACGAAGCAAAAAAGTTCAGAATTTCGTTAATGTAGTTTCACCCCTTTGCAAACTCATTTGCATTACCCTATAATGTGCCTTTGCACCTTCTTGCCAAGTTGCAAGTAAAATGAAGCAAAAAATCCACCAAGGCACCGTAGGCTTTGAAGGTATCGCTTTAAATCTCGCATTCGTTAAACTCCGCAAAATCCCTTATAATAGCTAGTATCTCTTTGGCAAAGCAATGTTTGAGCGTATAAGCGCTAGCCTAGAGTTTTAGCATTTATTCTCGCAAAGTTGCAAGAGGCTTAACGAAGTAAAAACACAGATGTTTTCTTGCCAGCACCACGCCCACGCTTGCCTCGCACAGGCCTTGCTACTTACTCTTTTAGCTCCTTGTGCTCACAGCTACAAGCCTAGCATTGTAACAAATAACTCTCATCAACTTCGATTTCACCACTCATTTTAGGGATTTTTCACACTCTTTAAGGGTTAAAATGCGAATTTTCCGCAAAATTCTATTCACACAAACACGAGAAATTTTGCAAATTTCAGCGTTTTTTCGCCTCTAAATCAATTCTTGTAAAGTTAGGGGCAAAATGCGAAGTAAAAAATAACGCAAAATTTCTCTAAATTATATTTGCAAAATTTGGGAACGGATTTTTATTTTTCATAGGACTTAGCTTAAAAATCTTTTGGTTTAAGTGTAATTGAGCCTAATTTTTAAGCCCACTTAAACCCAGTCCAAATACACATTTTTCGCATTTTTCGTGGCGATTTTATCCTTTAAAACACTAAGTTTCGAAGCAGGGTCAGCAAAAAAGCGCTCATGCGTTTCGACCATCAAATACTCGATATTTTCGTGTAAATTCTGCTCTAAAATTGCGTCTAAAACTTCAAACTCCGCACCTTCAATGTCGATTTTAACAAGATTTATCCTGCCGTGCTTTGCCACAAGGGATTTTATAAATTCGCAAAAGTTTATCAGCCGCACTTCATAGCCCTTACTTTGCCCTTGAAAGTCCCATTTTACCACGCTTCCACCCTGTCCCACGGCGTTTTCATCGCTTTCATCGTAAAAAATAGTCTTGCCATCTTGCGTAGAAATCGCTGCTTCGTGCAAGATGAAATCTGCTTTGTTTTTATAAAGGTTTCGCAAAAAAGCACATAAATAAATGTTTGGTTCAAAGGCATAGCAAAGTCCGCCACAAGCTAGTGCAAGATCGGCAAAAACGCCATTATGACAGCCCGCATCGACAAAAACAAGCCGTTCACCACGTTCTTTTCGTAGGTAAAAATCATAAAAGATTTTGTGATATTTGGGTGCGACATAGGCACGTTTTAGCAAGAAAGCAAAGTCATAAAACGACCCCCCCCCCCCCCCGCAAGCTTGGCTACTTGGCTTTGAGCGTCATTTGTTAATTCAATTAGATCAAGTTTTTTAATACTTTGGGCTACAAAATGTGCAAAATGGGTGCTTCTAACATACTCAAAAATTTTCTTTTTGCCTATATAAATTTCCCTGCGTCCGTCTTCAAATTTGATTTTTTTAAACATCTTTATCCTTTTTTGTGAATTTTTTTAAAATTTATCTTGTAATTTTAATGAAAATTTGTGAATTCTTTTAAAAATAGCAAAAAATTCACGGATTTTTAAAACAAATGTGAATTTGTTGGACGAATTTCATAACAAAATTGTGTGTAAAAGTAAATTTGCATTTTTGTATCCAAAGAGTGTTAGAAAATCAGTAAGATGAGTGGTGAGATTGAAGTTGATGAAGCTTGCTTTTTGCTTCCTTGCACTCGCAACTGTAAGAAGAAGTAATTCGCAGAGTATGCAGAATGCGTGGGTGTTAAGCTTACAAGAAAACGCTTGTGTTTTTACTTCGTTAAGCATCTTGAAACTGCAAACAAAAGAGGCTTTGCGAAATTTAGACTTGCTAAATTTAAGAGCACAAAAAAGAAAATTTTGTCCCTCATTTACAAAAACAAAATTAAGACGAAAATTTTAGGACAAAATTATTGGCGATTGATACTTTTAGCTAAAATTTTATAGGATTTTTCCTAATCAATTTTAACAAAATTTTATACAAATTTTCATTTTTAACTTTAACATTATATCTAAATTCAGTTTCCTTTAAGTGCAAATAG
>NZ_QHLI01000054.1 GCF_006864425.1 Campylobacter troglodytis
TTTTGAAGGTGTTTTTAAAGTATTTAAAAGTGCTTACAAGTGTTGTAAGGAGCTTTTTAGGGGCTTTGAAAATCTTTAAATTCACTTGTGTTTAAATTTACTTTTTATATCTTATCAGCTCATTTATAGTTTGCGAAGATTTATAAATTCACGCTTACAAAAGATAAAATAAAATTCACAAGATCTTACAAAGGCATTTTGTCAAAAATGTTGAATTTGTTATATTAAGCATTGCGAGGTATCTTTTTCCACTCAATGTTATTAAATTAGGATTTGGCAAAAAATTCAAGGCTCTTTGCAAGGTCTTAAACCTTGTTTCTTAGCTTTCTTTGGAAAAGTAATGAAGTTGTTTGTGCAAAACTTTGCGTGATGAATTTAAGGCTTAAAAGGCTTAAAATGCCTTGTGAATTTTAGGCAAAAAACAATTTGACAAAGCAAATGCAAAATGTGTTTTTGCTACATAAAATGTGAAACTGTGCATTAAATTCACGCAAGTTTAAAGCTTTGCTTAATTATATTTTGACGATTGATTTTATATAAAGACTCAAGATATTTTAATTTGATACAAGATTATTTTAAAGTATAAAGGCTTAGATGAAAAACAAGTATATGATTCATTTCCGAATTGTCTTAAAAAAAAATTTAAGAAATTACGAAGTATTTTTTTACTTCGTTACACTCTCAACTTTGCAATAAGTCTTGATTTAGAGGCGAAAAAATCGCCGAGCTTTGCAAAATTTCTCGTGTTTTTGTGAATAAAATTTTGCGGAAAATTCGAATTTTAATATCCAAAGAGTGCAAAAAAATCAGCAAAACGAAGTTTTTTTAGAAAATGAGTGCTAAGTTTGAAGTTGATGAAAGTTATTTTTTATAATGCTAGGCTCATAACTGCGTAGTAGAAGGGACAAAAAGAGTGCGTAAAATGCGTGGACATGGGGTAGGCAAGAAAACATCTGTGTTTTTACTGCGTGTTACGCACTCATTCTTTTGCAATAAGGAGCAAGGGCACAAAATTTTGTAAAACATAGTGCAAATGAGTTTGCACCATCGCAAAATCATATCAACGAAATTGTGAATTTTTTTACTTCATTAAACCTCTTACAACTGTAAGCAGAAGGGACCTTGCAAAGTTTCATTTGGCTAAATTTAAGGGCTAAAAAAGAAAATTTTATACTTCACTTAAAAGAAACTGAATTTATATATAATACTAGAATTTTAGGACAAAATCTTTATCAAAATTTATGAAAATTGATAAAAAATTCTATTCAAGTATCTTGAGTCATTGTTTTTTTGTAAATCATTACTTCATTCACGGCCACAAAGCCTTATAAATTCACACTTGCAAAAAAATAGGGCGAAAAATTCAAAAATAACAAGTTTTGATTTTAAATTATTTTGCAATTTTTGCAAAAAATGTTTGAAATAACTATTTAACAAATTCAAAACTTGCCCCTAAATCAAACTAGCATAAACAGCAAAGCTTAGCAAGGCACAAAATACATCACGCTTTCATCCACACCTTGAGTGTAGTGGCGAAAATAAAGCTTGTAGTCATCCCTCAAAGCTAAAATCTGCTCTGGGATCTTGTAAAAATCATCCTTGTTATGATATACGCAAATTGCCAGTGTGGGGTGGTGGAGTTTTATACACTCACTTGCACCCACTATCGCCACACCCTCTGCCCCCTCGATGTCCATTTTAATGAAATCCACCCTTTCACCACCTAGCAAATCATCCAGCCGTGCTACTTCTATGTTAAGCTCGCCCTTTTCATTTATGGCACTCGCACTAGCATTTGCACTAAATTTCAGAGTTTGTGTTCTGTCACTAAGTCCTTTTTGAAAAAACACTATATTTTTATATGCACTTAAATTACACTTTGCTTGGGCTAGGTTGCAAGTTTCAGGCTCAAACAAAAAGATCTTCTCAAAGTCCTTGTAAAGCTCAATGAATTTCAAGGCTGTATCTCCTGTGTAGCCTCCAGCATCGACAAAGATAGGCTTTTGGGGAAGATTTAAAAAGGACTCAAAATACTGCTCTTCTTGTGCCATCTTAAAGCCACGAAGATAGCTTAGAACGCTTGAATACTTAAAATTGATGATATTAAAAAAATGATGTTTTGAAAGCTCATCTGATAGCCTTTCATAGATAAAGTTGAATTTTTCAAAGTTTAAGGATATTTCCTCTCCAAAGCCATCAAAGTGCATTATAGAAGGAAACTGTGTATTTATGGGATCTACCCCCCCCCCCCCCTTGCTTAAAGATCTTTGCAAAGGCAAAGCAGTCTAAGTGCCTAAAAGAAAAGGCTGATAAAAGCGTGTCAGCATCCACATTAGCCAAATTTACGCAAGAAAGCACGAGTGCATCAGAGCGTAAGCTAGCAGGGTCGTGCAAGACGGTCTTTGACATAAAGCTTTTTAGACTTTTATCTCTTGTATTGATAAAGCCTGTGATGTCAAGGTGTGTGGCAATTTGTGCGGCTAGGTCGTTGGTGCCAAAGAGATATTTTTCACCCTTGTAGTGTGGATCTAAAAAATCTCGTGTGAAATCCTCGTTAAACTCGTTTTTGTAAATCTTATTAAGTCTTAGCATAAATGCTCCTTTATGTTTTTGATTTAAATGTGTGTGAATTTTTTGCCTTTGTAAAATAAGCTTAAAGGCTAAAAATTCACAAGGTCTTGAAATTTGCGTGAATTTTTAAGCCTCTTTGCTTTGTTTTAATTGCAAAAAATTCACAAAAATTTGCAAAAATTCACGCAAATTCACAAAGTTTTGTGAATTTTTTAAATTTTTTTAAAACTCAACAGCCCTTCCAAGCTGAGCTGACTTATAGGCTGCATAGATGATTTTAATGCTTTCACTAGCCATTTCAAATCCCGATTTTACTTCTTTGTCATAATAAATACACTCCATAAAATCCCTCATCTCATCCACATAGCCACGAATGATAATGTCCTCTAAGAAGGGATTGTTCCAGCCTGTTTTTGAGGGTAGCATCTCTGAAATTTCAACATCTTCAAGTCCGTCTTCGTCTAAAAAATAAGTACTTAACATATCATTCATAGTAAGTTTGCATTTTATGGCTGCATCGTTGCAGTAAAGCTCTAAGGTGTTTTTGCTCCCACCTAGCAAGGTATCAGTAGCGATTATTACAGCCTTTGTGCCATCTGTGAAGGTTAGAATTACAGTTGCTCCGTCTTCAACATCATTTGGAGTAGCTGCTATGTGGCGGTGTTCGTATTTACTTAGGGTGGGTGTTACTTGCATCATATCAGCTAAAACGCTTTTAACCCTTATGTCCTCTCCCCTTGCCTTGCCCTCTATCTTTTTAAGCCACAAAAGAGCTGAAAGTGGATGAGCGCCTGTGCGTATAAAAGTGCCACCTCCTGTCTTAGCCCACTCACCAGCCACAGCTGAGCTTGAGCCCTTTAAGCTCTCCTCTCCCTTTGCGTAAAGGATCTTTGATCTTTTTGCACTAATTATTTGAGAGATTTTGCTAAGAGCAGGTGCGTAGATGAAATTTTCAGCATAGCAAAACTTGATTTTGGGATTTTTTCTTTGTGCTTCTTTTATGCTTTTTTCAAGTTTGGCTATGCAAAGTAAGCACTTATCATACATCTTAGATTTTGAGACCATCTTTCCTATGGGAAGTGCGTCCTCTTCCTCTCCAAAATACCCTGTTAGTGGCTTTTCGCAAATGACACTTTTTCCAGCCTTTAATACCTTGATGATAGCCTCTTCGTGATTATATGGCGGAGTACAAATGTCAATCACATCTATCTCCTCATCATTTAATAAATCCTCAAATTCAAAGGAGTGTTTAAGAAAGCCAAAGCGGCGCTTCATAGCCTCTACTTGTTCCTTTCTTCTTGCTACTATGTGTTTTAAACAAAGTGGAATTGTGCTAAATCTATTCAAGGCTTCAAGATGAAGCTCACTTGCCCTGCCAGCCCCTAGCATACCTAGACAAAGCTCGTTTTTTGCATTCATTTTGTGTGCCTTTGTGAATTTTTGAGATTTTTGGCTGAGCTTTTTAAGCCTTTTGAATTTAAAAGATCAACTTGCGAATTTTTTATCTTGGATTTTTTTAAATTCAAAGAATTTTTTTGTGGGTTTTGAATTTTAAAAACAGCACTTGTTTCTTGTGAATTTTTAGATGAATTTTTTGAGCTTTTACTTGAATTTACCTTGATTTTTTGTGAATTTATACTTGACATTTCTTTGCTTTCTTGTGAATTTTTAGCCAAATTTTTTAAGCCTTTATTTAAGGGCTTTTTTTGTGAATTTTCTTTGCTATCTAAGATGGCATTTTGTGAGATCATAAAAGCCTTGAAAGCCTTGCTTTTTGAATTTAAAGAATTGTTTGGGTGCTGTTTATTTTGATCTGAATTTGTTGATTTTTGTAAATTTGTTGGCTTTGCTAACTTTTTTGCCTCGCTTTTTGAGTTTAAAAAAGGGCTTGTTTTGGCTAGAATTTTATAATTTTTGATTAAAGCTTCTTGCATCTCTTTTTGGCTTGCAAATTGCATAAAAAGAAATTTAAGTGGGGTATCTGTGTGGTTTTTTATCTCAAAGCCTCTTTTTTGCAAGGTATAAGCACTTAGCACAAACTTATCATATTCTTTTATCCTTTCAATGCCCTCTAAAACCCCATCCTTATCAGCTAAAATAGTTTTGTAAGCAAAAAAGCCCTCTTGTTTGACATTTTTAGGAAAATCTTTAAGGCTTAGTCCGCACTTAGCACAAACCTCCCAATACTCCCAATTCATATTTGTAAGCAAATTGCCCGGAATATGATACATATTCCCTAAAATTCGCCTCATAGCCTCTATAATCCAAGCTTTCTTGCCATCGTAGATGTATTGACAGTGAAAGATGCCATCTTTTAGCTTTAAGCACCTTGCGATTTTTTCTATTTGAGAATTTAGCTGCCTTGAAATTTTTTTATAATTACTTGCTGGAAAGGTGTCTATTTCTACCCTATAAGGATTTAGGATGGAATATTCATTGTTTGAGCAAGTTGCTACTATCTTGCCCTTGATTAAAAAGGTGCAGTATCCGTGCTGAGTGCCTTTTATAAAAGGCTCAATGACTATTCGTTTAAGGCGCGATGTCTCAAAGGCTTTAAGGATGGCAATTTGTGCCTCTTTGGCATTTTTAGCTACGCTAACCCCCTTTCCTGCACTTAGATCGATAGGCTTTATGATGAGTGGGTAAGTGGGATTTGAGCTTTTTATGTAAGAATTAGCCTTGTTAATATCATTAAATCCTTGTGAAATGGGGCTTGATATGCCATTTTGAAGGCAAAAATGCTTGAATTTATCCTTGTTGTGAATTTTTAGGGTGGTTTCAAAGCTATCGTGTCCTTTTAGTCCTAGCTTCTCAGCCACAAAGGCAGCTGAGATAACGCCAAAATCATTGCAGTTTGCAATGACAGCGTCAATTTTTTCTTTTTTGGCTATTTCTAAAATTAACTCTTTGTCCGAGTAATCAGCCAAGATAAACTTATCACAAAGCTTTTGTCCGTGTAAATTCTCTACACCTCCCGTTGCTATGACATAATAGCCAAGCTTTTTTAAAGCAAGAATTAGACCTAGATCATTATGAGTAGCACAAAGAAGCAAGGCTTTTTTCATAGCCTGCCCTTTTTGCAAAGAAAAGCTTGATGAGGAAGCTTAGAAGTGGAGGCTAACCCCCCCCCCCCCCTTAAATTTGATTTAAATTCAAGGGATAGAAGTTTTAAAATTTTTGACATATTTTTCTTTCTAGTTCTTTGTAAGTGTTGATTAAGACACACAGTTTGTCATTTTAAAGGCATTATTTGTAGTTATACAGCCTATTTGCAAAGCTAGCTAAAACAAAAAAAGCTTTAAATTCAAAGCCTTATTACAGATAAAACACTTTTGACAAAAGAGCCTATGAGCTTAATTTTCAGTGATTATAGCAAAAAATATAAGGGTTTTAAATTTATTTAGAGCTTTTTTAAATCTTTGCCTTTGTATTTCAGTCCTATGAGTTAAAGAAAACTAGCAAGTAAAATTGTATAGCACAAAGCTTTAATTTAAGATCTTGTAAAATGACAGCATATGAAAGCAATTTAAATTACTTGCAAGGCTTAAATCAACTGTGCTAGAACAAAGCCTTAAGCTTAACCTAACTGCTTTTGCAAGGCAGTTTTAAGCTCTTTTAGTCCCTTTTTTTCAAGGCTTGAAAGGGCGATTATGAATTTTTGAGGATTATTGTTTTTGTCTAAAAACTCACTCAGTTTGACTTGTTCTTGGCTGAATTTTTCTTTAAATTCCTTGCTTAAATTCACAGCATCGCTCTTTGATAAAACTATGCCAAAGGCTCTTTTTCTAAGCTCTTGCGAGAAGCTACCAAGCTCAGCTTGTAAGCTAAAAAGCTGATCTTTTAAGCTCATTTCACGCGTAAAATCAAGCACAAAGAGCAAAAAATGCGTCCTTTCAATATGTCTTAAAAAAGCTAGTCCAAGCCCCTTGCCCTTGCTAGCGCCTTTTATAATGCCGGGTATATCAGCCATCACAAAGGAATTATACTCATCAAATTCAACAAGCCCTAATTTTGGTGTAAGTGTGGTGAATTCATAATTTGCTATCTTTGGCCTTGCATTTGAAAGCACTGATATAAGGCTTGATTTACCAGCATTTGGGTAACCTACAAGCCCCACATCTGCTATAAGCTTTAATTCCAAACGAACCCTTAAACTTTGCCCACTTATGCCAGCTTGGGCATAATTTGGGCGCTGATTTTTCGCACTTTTAAAATGAGCATTGCCAAGCCCCCCCTTGCCTCCTTTGAGTAAAACTGCGTGAGAATTTTCACCTACTATGTCGCATAAAAGCTCATTTGTTTCACAGTTAATCACCTGGGTTCCCTGAGGTACCTTTATTTTAAGATCTGCTCCACTTTTTCCGCTTTTGTTTTTTTTATCCCCGTCTAAGCCATTTTTGGCGCTAAGTTTTTTTTTGCCCTTAAAATTTGCTAGGGTATGAGCGTTATTATCGCAAACTATAATCACATCGCCACCCTTGCCCCCATCGCCTCCATCAGGTCCTCCTAGGGGCACAAATTTTTCACGGCGAAAGCTAACAGCTCCCTTGCCTCCATTTCCTGAGCTTAATATAATTTCAATGCTATCTATAAACATTTTTGCCCCTTTTAAAATGCAAAGTATAACAACTTAGGCCAAATTAAACTTAAATTAAAAGATTTTTAAATTAATGCCTATGAAAAACAAGGCCTTGTTTGTGAATTTCTAAGATCTAATTTAGGGAAATTTTCAGGTATTTTTTACTTCGCTTTGCGTCTTGTAACTTCGCAACATAAGGGACAATGGTTGAAAAACACCTATGTTTTTACTTATGATGTGCAACAGCTCTTCTACAAGAATACACAAAGGCCTCTTATAGAATAAAACACAACAAAAGCAAAGTTTCAAAGGCACAAAAGCAGATCAAGGAAAGCTTGAATTTTTGCTTTGTGCGTTTGCAACTGTAAAACAAAACTTTGCGAAAACTTGACAAATTTAGAAGTTAAAAAGAAAATTTTTCTTTCATTTAAAGAAAACAGATTTTAGATATAATGGCAAAATCTTAGGATGAAATTCTAATCAAAGTTTATTAAAATTGATAAGATAAAAACATATGAAAGTATTTTGAGTCAATGAAATTTAGATATAGTAGCACAATTTTAGGACCAAATTCTCATCAAAATTTATTAAAATTGATAAGATAAAATCCTAGTATCTTGAGCCTAGCTTTAATTAAGCCTTATTATGAAATTACTGTTTATGAAGGGAGAGATGATGTATTATCTAATAGCTTTTTTTATGGGCTTAGCCATAGCCTTACAAGCTCCTATAAATGCAGCTTTAGCGCGTGATTTGGGTGGCTTATCTCTTATGAGTGCTTTGATTTCTTTTGCTATTGGCACGGTTTGTTTGGCTGTTTTGGCGTATTTTAGTGGGCTTTTTAACACAGAGCTTTTTAAAAGCTTAGCTTGGCAGACTTGGTGGAAATTTTTAGGTGGTGTTTTAGGGGCATTTTTTGTCTTTGGCACTATCTTGCTTGCACCTAAGATAGGGCTTATAAATATGTTTTTAATAGCACTTTTAGGGCAACTTATTACAAGTATGTTCTTAGACAGCATAGGGGCTTTTGGACTGAGTGTAAAGGCTATTACTTGGCAAAAGATTGTGGGATTTGTGATAATTTGCGTGGGGCTTTTAATCTTTTTTTCAAGGGAGTTAAATACAGCGATTAAGGCTTAAAAGGGGCGAAAATGACAAATTTATTTTAGTCTTTTTACGCATACTGTAATAATATCGCCTTCTACTTACATTTCATAACTTTGTATATCGTGGCTTATAAGCATAATTTTAGGGCTACCACCCATTTGCTCATATGGGTTTCCTTCCTCATATTCAGCACATTGTTGCCAAAAAAAACCATCGGCTAACTTCACTATAGTCTTTCCGCCCCAACCACCAAAATCGCCAACGATATTTGTTTCCACAATTTCTGTTTCTGCAAACGCTAAACCCATAAAGCAAAGAACACTCATAGCAATTTTTTTCATTATTGCTTCATTTAGGCAGGATAAACAGAAACCTTTTTTCTATCCTTATCTTTTCTTTCAAATTTAACAAAGCCGTCAATTAGAGCAAAGAGTGTGTGATCTCTGCCTATGCCGACATTGTTTCCTGGATGAGTTGCTGTGCCACGTTGTCGAATGATGATATTTCCAGCACGCACAAATTCACTGCCAAATTTTTTCACGCCCAAACGGCGACCTATGGAATCTCTATTGTTTTGAGTTGAGCCTTGACCCTTTTTGTGTGCCATTTTTACTCCTTATGCCTTGATACTTGTGATTTTAACTCTAGTAAATGATCTTCTAAAACCTCTTTTGAGTTTAGAATCCTTCCTTCTTCTTTTTTTATAAATCACCACTTTTTTATCTCTTCCGTGATTTATCACCTCTAAGACTACCCTTGCACCCTCAACAAGAGGTGTGCCTATTTTTAACTCCTTATCATTCACAGCCAAGACATCTTTTATTTCAACTGTTGATCTTGCCTCGCTTTTAAAGCGATCCAGTCTTAACTCAGCACCTTCTTTTACACGGTACTGTTTGCCACTGTGCTTGATAATAGCGTATTTCTCGCTCATTGATCATCCTTTAAACTAAGCTTTCTTAAAAGCTTTAAAATTCTTTTAAGGCTTGTAATTACTTTGAAAAATTTGTATTATACAAAAAAAACTTGAATTTTAGTTAAAAAACTAGCTTTTAACTAAAATTAATTGACAGAAATTTGGCTAATTTGAGCTTAGAACTAAAATTCACCAGCCCAAACTAACGCCCCCATTTGAACCAAGTACATATGTAGCATCCTTGCCATTTTCAAGTGCAAGTTTGCAAAGATCTCCTAAGCCAACCTCGCCTTTTAGAATTTGTGCTTGTGAATTCTTGGCATTGCTTTTTGTGATCTGAATTTTACCTGAACTTGTGCTTGTTTGACTAACGCAGTCATAAAAACTGCCCAGTTCTAATTTTTCCTCAAAAAGCACCTCCTTGCCATCAACCATAGAAACAAAGAGGGGATTTAGGGTATCTGAAAGATCAACAAAGATAGCCTTTGCTATCTTAGACATAGCCTCTTCATTGCTTTTTATGCTACTATCTTTAAGCTTGATGCTCATGGTTAAGGTATTAGAAGCCTTTAATTCCCTTGTAGCAAAGAGGATTAGACGGTAATCCACAACCACATCGCCTCTTATCACCTCAGCATCATCTTTTACAGTAATGTTTGCTGACTTAGAGCCTTTGCTACTTGCTCCTAGCTCTCTTAGATTGAAAACAAGCATATAATCAGCACCCAACACATTTCCAAGCTTGTAAAGATCCTCACCAGAAGCATCCTCGCTTTGCATAAGCTCTTTTTCAGCCTTGTAGTAGGCGCTGTTTTTTCTATCTAAAATTTTAAACTTCTTGCCTTGTACAAGCTCGTTTGTAAGCCTTTGTTGTAAGCTATCACCTAAATCCTTGTAGGCTGAGGCATTAAATATAGCCACTGTTGGCTTTTCATCCTTTGTAAAAAGGGTCTTAAAAACAGTTACCCTAGCCAAAAAGCTCCCATTTTCCTTTTCCTCAATGCTTGTGATCTCATAAGAATCAATTCTGCCCTTGCTAGCCTTATAAATTTGAGTATTAAGCCTTTGCACAAAGCCAGACTGAGTAGGAATATCTTGACTTTGCACTGTAAAATTCTCAGTGCTAAAGCCTCTCATCTTTGAAATAGCCTCGCTTAGAGCATTTCTAATGGCTTCTTCTCTTGTATTAGCCGATCCCTCACCAGTAGAAAGCTTGATGAAGGTTCCTTCCTTTGAGCTTACTGTTACATTTTGAGTTAAAGCTGAGTTTATGTTTAGATCTGTGATCTCTATATTGTCCGTTGGCAAAGCAAGCAAGAATACAGCACAAAAAAATGTTAAAAAGATCTTTTTCATAGGCTTTCCTTACCAAGTAACAGACTTTTTAGAGCCTGTTTTGTTGATAGTTTGCTCATCCTCCCAGTATGCAAGCCCACTTGTTAGATCTGTTACTGAAAGATGAAAGAAGTATTCGGCTTGAATTTTACCGTTTGGCAACTTGACATTGTCTTGACGAATCTTACCTGCAAGGGAGAAATCAGGTGCTACGAGGGTGCCTTTTTTGGCTATGGTGCCTTGATTAAACTCCTCGTTATCTCTAAGAGATCTAACATCATGGCTCATTGAATCCCTAGCACCACCTGCTGCTACGGCTGTGGTTAGGACAAATTTGCCTGATTTTCTAAGAGCTATTGTTATCTTAGAAATTAGCTTGTCTGTGTCTATGCGTTGGGGGGTGTCATTTAGTATGCGTCCTATGGCTATGACCTTTCTTTGACCTGGGGCTATGCTTGCAAAGGCTGGATCTCTAAGCATACTTTGAATCATAAGATCAGCAGCATTTTCAAAGTCCTCTCTATCAAGCCCTAAGGTTAGTGCTTGTCCTTGTTTGACCTGCCCTGAGGTGCCATCTGTGTAAATGGGAGTTGAAGAGCAAGAAACTAAGAAAAATCCCGCCAAAGCGGTTGAAAATAAAACTTGAATTTTTGTCATTGTGTATCCTTTGTGAAAATTTATTTTTTACGCAACAAAAGAGTAAAATCAGCAGCGTCTTTGTTAATCGCTACTCTTTGAAGTAAATACTCCTTGTTTTCATTAAGTTTAATCCTTATAAACTCACCGTCTTTTTGTCCTTTCAGCACAAAGCCATCCTCATCTAGCCAAGATACCTTATACTCAAGCTCTAAGTCCTCATCGCTTAATAAAACAAGCTCAAATTCAAGCAAGCCGTTCATATTCGTGCGGTAATTAAAGCCCTTGACTATCTTGCTATCTACCTTCATAAAGCTCATCTTTGCAGCCATTCTCTTTTCAAGAGGACTAAGCTCTTTTGTAGAACAAGCCAAAAGCAAAAAAGCACTCATAAATGCAAAAGCTATCCCTTTCACCTTCTCTCCTTTTCTATAAGCCAAACTATGCTTGGCGAGGTTTTTGTAAATGATTTTACCACAATTAATAAATTTTTATTCTTAGGTAGCTCATCATTGCTATAAATGGTATCAAAATTGTCGCTTGTAATGTGTATATGTCCTAAATTCTCTATCATTATAATTTTAGCGTATTTTGGTAAAGAAGTCCAAAATCTAAGATCAGCCCTTGTGGTGACATTATTTAACGCGCTGATTGCAAGAGATAAAAGTCCTTCTGTTGGATCATTTTTTGCCACGGCTGCATTGAGGCTAGTCTTTACTATCATAGAACTTAAAGCCTTGCCTATGATAAAAGATGAGTTTATTTTAAACTCTGTTGCTATTATGTTATCAAAGTTTACAAAATCAACAGTTTTGCTCTCATTTGCCAAGATATACTCATAAGAGTTTTGCCTTGTTTTAAGCATAGGCAAGGCCAAAGAAGCAGAGATGAAATTGCCATCAAAGATCAAAGGCACAGACATAGACCACTCATCAAGCCCAGCCCCAAAGCCACTTTCAAGCACTACAAAGATGTATTTTTTAAGATTTTGAGGATTTGTTGAGTTTGCGTATTGATTAAAGATGGCAAATTCTTTGTTAAATTCAGCATTTTTAGAGTTGATCACAGCCACTTCCTTAAAGAGATCAGCTGCCTTTTTATAATCCTCATCCAAAAAGAAAAAAACACTTGCCATATAGGTAGCATAGGGATTTATGAAATTCTTTGTGGTGTCAAAGTCTTTTAGTAAATGTTCGTATCTTTGTGAGATTTCTTGATAATTTTGATTCATATTTTGTGCGTAGTTTGCATCTTGCCTTGCCTTTTCAAAGCTTTGACGGTTTGCCTCAATCTCCTTTGCGAAGTATTCCTTTGCCTTATCTTGTCTCATTAAGGCTCTGTTAAACTCAACTCTTGCATTTGCAAAGTCATCTAAGCTCATAAAATTCAAGCCCTTATAAACATTTACCATTATCCTCTCATAAAGACTACCCTCATAATCAAGCACACCTTCATTGATAAGAGCACTAGCTACTAGCTTTGATCCTTTTTTGCTAAGCCCTTGTAGATCAACATCGTATTTATAAGCATCCTCTGCCTTGTCTAAGAGATAATTGCTTTCCTCGTATTTTTTACAGTTTCTAGCCAAAGCTCCTGCATTTATGCCAACATAAATAGCATCGCTGTTTTTATCTACCTTGCTTCTTTCTTCTTTGAAAAAACCATCATCACAGTAGCTATTTTTTAAAGCTTCTTCATAAAAAGCATTAGTTGAGCTGTGATTTGCACAAGCTGAAAAAACAAGGGCTAGTAAAAGCACAAGGCAAAGTTTTTGCATACAAGATCCACTTAAATTGAAATCAAAACCCACATTGTAGCATAAAAATTGTATTTTTTAAAAGGCTCTTTTTTAAAAAGTGCTTGTTGCCTCATATGAATTTGCTTTTTTTAAAAAAGTAGCTTGAATTTAAGCCTTGTGTGAATTTAAATTACTTGGGATTTGATTAAGATCCAAGATGCTTTAACAGGATTTTTTCTTATCAATTTTGTCTCAATTAAACTTAATAGGATTTTGGCTTATCAATTTTAATAAAATTTGATGAGAATTTTGTCTTAAAATTTTCGTTTGAATTTCTTTTAAATAAAGGACAAAATTTTCTTTTTTAGTCTTTAAATTCAAGGAAACTTTGCAAATTTCTACTATACAGCTGCAAGAGTGCGAAGCAAAAACATTCACAATAACATTGATATGATTTCGTCAGTTTGCAAACTCATTTGCACTATGTTTTACAAAATCTTGTGCCCTTATTCCTTCTTGCAAAATTGCAAGAGTGCGAAGCAAAAACTTTTGCGACCAGTCCCAAGCCTTTTGCGCACCCTGTAAGCCACTTCTATTACACAGTTGCAAAAGCACGAAGCAAAAAATACTTCAAAATTCCCCTTTGGCGAAATTTGCAAACGAATTTTTGTTTTTCATAGGATTTAGCTTAAAAACACTTTGCTTTAAGTTTAATGAAACCACTGTCTCACATAAATTTGTCCTTTATTTGACAAAAAAGAGCTTGAATTTAAGCCTTGTGTGAATTTAAATTATTTATGATTTTGTCAAAACAAGAACTTAGAGTGGATAAATGCTAGAAGCTTTTTTCATCAAAAAGCCTCCTTGCAATCTGCTTTAAATGCCCTTGCATTTATTCTATTTTTATGATTTTTCATCTTTAAAAATTCACAAAGTTTAAAGACATTCAAGCCTTGTTTGAATTTAAAATCTAGCGAAGAACAAAACAGTTAAAGCCTATCTTTTTTAATCATATGAGGATTTAGCATATTTTGAGGGCTTAGCAGATCATCAAGCTCCTCCTTTTTCAAAAGCCCTCTTTCAAGGGCTAGATCATAAACCCTTTTTCCTGTTTTTAAAGCCTCCTTTGCTATTGAGGCTGAGTTTTCATAGCCTATGTAGGGATTTAAGGCTGTTACTATGCCTATTGAGTTATAAACAAAGTCAGCACAAACTTGCTCATTGGCACTGATCCCATCAATACACTTATCAGCGAGGGTTTGCATAGCCTTTTCAAGCATAATGATAGAATTAAACAAAGAATAAGCCACCACAGGCTCAAAGACATTTAATTGTAGCTGTCCTCCCTCGCAAGCAAAGCTCACAGTTATATCAGCTCCTATTACATAGTAGCATACTTGATTTACCACCTCAGGTATCACAGGATTTACCTTGCCTGGCATTATGGAACTACCTGGTTGCATTTTGGGCAAATTTATCTCATTTAGTCCGCATTTTGGACCACTGCTTAAAAGTCTTAAGTCGTTGCAAACCTTTGAAAGCTTTATTGCAACCCTCTTTAAAACCCCTGAAATTTGCACATACGCACCTGTATCTTGAGTAGCCTCTATAAGATCGCTAGCCACAACATAGTCAATGCCTGTTACCTCTCTTAGCTTTTTCTCAACGACTTTTGGGTAATCAGGGTGTGAATTTATGCCCGTGCCAATGGCTGTGCCTCCTAAGTTTATTTCAAGAACCAATTTTCTAGCCTCTAAAACCCTATCAATGTCCTCTGCTATCATAACAGCAAAGGTTTGAAACTCCCTTCCAAGCGTCATAGGCACAGCATCTTGAAGCTGGGTTCTACCCATTTTTATTACATCTTTGAATTCATAAGCCTTTCTCTCGTAGGCTTTTTTAAGATAATCCATCATCTTTGCAAGATCGCTTAGATAATCATAAAGGGCTAAATGCAAGGCAGTAGGATAGGCATCGTTGGTGCTTTGACTTAAATTTACATGATCATTTGGATGTAAGAACTGATACTCACCCTTTTTATGCCCTAGAATTTCAAGCCCTAAATTTGCTATGACCTCGTTTATGTTCATATTCGTGCTGGTTCCAGCCCCACCTTGAAACATATCAACTACAAATTGATCATAATATCCACCAGCTAAGATCTTATCGCAAGCCTTGATTATGGCTTGTTCTATCTTTTTATCAAGAAGGCCAAGCTCGTAATTTGCCATAGCTGCTGATTTTTTAACCCTAGCTAAACATCTGATAAACCGTGGAAAATTTTGTAATCTATCATGTGAGATGTCAAAATTTTCAAGTGCTCTTAGGGTTTGAATTCCATAATAAACCTCGTTGCTTATCTCTAATTCCCCTATGAAATCGTGTTCTTTTCTTGTTTGCATACAAATTCCTTTAAATTTAAGATGGCAAAATAATAGCCTTTTTTAATTTACAGTTAAATAATATTTTCTTACTCGATCAAATAAAATTCAAACAGATTTTATTTAATAGGCAAATTTTTAGGCTAAATTTTAAATTTAATAAAACTGTGTGAATTTAAATAAAAAGGCTAGAATTTAAATAGCATTAAATTTAAAAACTGCCTTGAATTTAAAGAAATTTTTGAAAAGATCAAAAGAAATAAATTAAAACTGTATTTAAAAATAAGCTACTTAATTAAAAGGATACATATGAGGCTTACAGATTTAGTTGGCATAGATGAAGCAGGTAGAGGAGCCTTAGCAGGAGAGCTTTTTATAGCTGCTTGTCTTTTAAGAGAAGAAATCCTTGGCATTAAAGATTCAAAGGCTTTAAGCACAAAGAAAAGAGAGCTTCTTTTTAAAGAGATTAGGGCCAAATCAAGCTATCTAATCCTAACCTTTTCTCCTACTCAAATTGATAATTTTGGACTAAGTTGGTGCTTAAAAAATGCCTTGCTTATCATTAAGGCTCATTTTAAAAAAGCTGAGTTTTTGTATGATGGAAATACAGCTTACAAGGTTGATGGCATTAAGACCCTAGTAAAGGCTGATAGCAAGGTGATGCAAGTAGCAGCTGCTAGCATACTAGCCAAGGTAAGCAGAGACAGGCTAATGAGTAATTTTAATGAAAGCTATGATGAAAAATTTGGCACAAAACTAGCAAGATATGATTTTTCAAAGCATAAAGGATACGGAAGCAAAGCTCATTTGGAGGCTATAAAAAAATTTGGACTAAGTGAAATTCACCGCAAAAGCTTTCATTTGAAGATGCTTGAAAAAAACTTGTTTGATTGATTTTATATTAAAAGCTCTTTAAGATATAACTGTTAGTTTTTTGTGTGGCTTTATTTTAAAAAACTATTGATTTTAGATAAAATGCCATATTTGTAACTCTAAGCGTGTGCCAAAAATCCACGAATTTATGAAGAAATGCTTTGAATTTAATAAATTCTTTGCTCGTAGGCTCAATATGAAAAATCAACACTTTTTTGAAAAAGAGCCTTTTGTGTCTTTAAAAAAGCTTTGCCGAAGCTTAATTTTGATCTTCTTTGTGAATTTGAGGATTTTATTTAAAAGTCTAAGCCTTATGAATTTAGACATAAAACATACTGTGTCTTTTTTTTAATCAAATACATTTAAACTCTTATGTTATATTAAGCCTCTTATATGCTTAGTGAAAAGGTAGGAGATGAAAAATTCAGCTATCAGCGCGAATTTGGTTTATAAGGAGCTAAGATTAAAGCATTCACTAAGTGAAATCGCAGCTAAGCTTTTCTTGCACTCAGGCACACTCAAACGCTGGGAAGCCACACAAAAAATCCCAAACGACTATCTTTATGATTTAAATTTCTTGCTGGGCAATAAATATAATCTAGCAAAGCAAAATTTCCGCTCGCATAATGAGTTTTTTACCAAAAAAGAGGTGGCAAAATACTGCTTTGAGAGCTTTTTAAATTTCTTGCAAATTCACAAGATAAACGCAAACGATTATACCTTCATTGAGCCAAGTTGTGGGGATTTGAGCTTTTACGAGCTAATGCCTAAAAATTCACGCATAGGCGTGGATTTAGAGTATAAAAATGAAGAGATTTTATGTCAAAATTTTTTAAGTTTTATCCCACAAAAAGAGCATAAAAAATATATTATTTTAGGAAATCCCCCCTTTGGACTTCGTGGAAATTTAGCCCTTCGTTTCATAAATCACGCAGGAGATTTTGGTAACGGTGAATTTGCCGACTTTATAGCCTTTATTTTGCCTCCGCTTTTTGATAGCGATGGCAAGGGAAGCCCTAAAAAACGCATTAAAAACTACGAGCTAGCACATAGCGAAAAACTCCCACTTGATAGCTTTGTGTATCCAAATGGCAAGGGCATTGAGGTCGCCACACTCTTTCAAATTTGGGTGCATAAAAAGCTACTTGCAAATAAAACGCTAAATTTAGAGTTTAACCCGCCAAAAACCTGCAAAGAATTCATCAAAGTCTATTCTTTAAGCGATGGCGGCACCCCGTCAAGCACGAGAAATAAGGCAATGCTTTATAAATGCGATTTGTATCTGCCAAGCACTTGTTTTCATTCAAGTAGCAAGCCACAAATGAAAATCTACACAGACTTTGAAACCCTGCCGCACCGCAGAGGCTACGGTATAGTGATTTTAAAGGATAAAGAGCGAGTAAAAAAGGCTTTACAAAGAATTGATTGGGTAAATGTGAGCTTTTTAGGCACAAATTCAAGCCTAAACTTACGCACTTCCTTAATCGAAGAAGCCTTAATCTCACAAGGATTTTATGATAAAGGCTTGTTTTAATGGATATTTTAGAGCTTGCAAATGCTGTTTTTGACGAGATAGAAAGCGAGGTAAATGCTACTTCAAAATGGAAAAGCACGAGTAAATATGCAAGGATAAGGCATTTGCAAATTGACAAGCGAGGTAGCTTTGGCGATAGATTATTGCGTGATATTTTTAGCAAGGAACGCAACATTTCACTTGCTTATAGGGATGGGGATCAAGGCGAGTGGGACATTAAAATCAATGAATTTAAAATCGAGGTTAAAACCTCAAGCCTTGATGTGAATAACAAATTTCACCCAACGGGTTGCGAGGAGGTAGCCGAAGCAAAAAACGAGCATATCAAAAACACTCCAAATTGCGATTTTATCTGCTTTATAGGTGTCGCACCCGATAATCTTTTTATGAGGCTTGAAAAAATCAGCGAGATTGATTTTAACAAGTTGCACAACCGTGGGCAAAGAGGCACAGGAGCTGGGTATAAATGGGACTTTAAAAAGGAACAAATGCGTGAAATTTGCACAAGGGAAGAAGTTGTCGCACTTTTTTATGAGAAAATGAAGCTTGATAAAAGGGCTATTAAAAAGAATTTAAAAGAGCCTTAAATGGCTTTTTAAATCTTAAATTTGAGAAATTGATACTTTTAGCTTATATACTTAGATTCAAAAGCTTGATAAAATCGATCTTAATGTATATTTTTGCTCTACATTTCTAAGCAAAAGTATCTTAAAATTTACAAAGAGAGCTTTTTGAATTTTAAAAGCCTCTTAAGTTTCTATAACAAAAATTGGCTAAACCCACCCTAAGAAATATAATAAATATTGGCGATTGATACTTTTAGCTGATATAATTACGGCTGAAAGGTTGGTAAAATCGATGTTAAACAAGTATATATTTTTGTCGCACATTTCGGAGCGAAAATTTCGGCAAATTTTGGAGTGCTTTTGTGCTGATATTTGCGTGAGCAAAATCGCCGTTTTGTGTAAGGTTTCTCGTCCTTGTG
>NZ_QHLI01000055.1 GCF_006864425.1 Campylobacter troglodytis
AGATAAAACCTCTTTATCAAGGTAGAAAAATCTATCCCACTCATACCTATCATTTATATTGCTATGCTTGCGTATATAAGCTAGAGTCATTTGTTTTTCCATTTTAATACTATTCTTGCTATCTTTCCCACACTACCTCTGCTCTTTTTTCACTCTTACGCTACCCTATTTGTCCAACACTACCTCTGCTATTTTTCTACTTTTACATTAGGCTATTTCTCGCACACTAACGGATTTGCTCTGCTTTTTTTCCCACACTAATTTTATTATTTGTCCCACACCAAGCTTACTGTTTTTCCATTTTCGCACTGCTCTACTCTCACACTATCCTACTTTTCTCACACTACTTCTTATTTTTCCAATGTCACACTATGCTAATCCCACACTAACATTATTATCTCTCTATTTTAACACTACACTTTAAGATAATTTTATCATTTTTTAGTTTCACTTCACTTGAACCTAGCTTTAAGCTAAGCTCATTCTCATCGCTTTGAATGACAAAAGTATGGTTGTCATATTGAAGCGTAGCCGAAATATCTATTTGAATTTTGAGATTTTTCGCTATGCTTTGAATGACTGTGTTTTTTAGTTTATATGAGCTTGAATTTAACTTAGATAAAAGCTTAATAAAGGCTAGCTTAAATATTTTTCTTTGAGTTAAAGTTGGGGAAACAAGGTATCAAGCTATTTTCAAAAAAGCTCATATGATGAGATAAATATTAAAAAATCAAGCCCAAACACCTCACAAGGTCTTTAAAAAAGCCTCTATAGCCAAAAGCTCCTCCCTACTTAGATCAAGCCTTTTTATAAGAGGGCTAGTTTTTGGCAAAAGAGGATCCCCTTCTTTATCCTTTGACATAGTGCCTTCAAAGCCTACATTATACATATTTAGCACCCCTCTTAGACTAGGAAAGGTGCCTGTGTGCATGTAAGGAGCTGTTTTTGAGACGCTTAAAAGGCTTGGGGTTTTAAATTTGCCTAGATCATCAGTATCCTTGCTTATTTCATAGCGTCCTAGATCTTCTAAGATTCGTCCAAAAAAGGATAAGCCTATATTATGAAGCTTACCGTCGCTCAAAATAGCACCATAGTGACAGTTCATACACCCTGCCTTGGTGCGAAAAAGATGAAGTCCGTAAAGTTCTTGCTCATTTAAGGACTTGTAATCGCCCTTTAAAAAATTATTAAAGCGGCTATTTCTTGGCACAAGAGATGATCTTTCATAAGTGGCTATGGCTTTTGCTATGTTTTCTATGTTTATAAGCTCTCTTGCCCTTTCTAGCTCGCTTTGAGGTAGCTTTAAAAGCTTATTTTCGTTAAATTCAAACTCCAAAAGATTTTTAAACCTTTCTTTTTCATCCTTGGCATAAAGCTTTGGAAACTGTTTAGCCCAAAGGATTTGAGCTTCACTAGGTGCAAAAGAGGCTACAAAAAGTGGGTAGTAATAGGCTAAATTTTTTATGGCTTTTTGTGCATTTTCAAGGGTATTTGCCATTTCAAGCGGATCTGTGATTGGAAAAAGAACTTGCTCTTCAAGGCTACTTGCTCTTGCGTCCCAAAAAAGCTTATCAAAAAAGGCAGAAGCTTGAATGCTTATAGAATTTCTCTTTCCACTTTGTCTGTCGTGTCCGTGAGAAAGCTTTAAGCCATCTGTAAAGGCTAGATCTGGGTGGTGGCAGTTTTGACAAGAAATTTGCCCACTTTTTGAAAGCCTAGGCTCGTTAAAAAGCTTTAATCCCAAAAAGGCTTTTATGTCGCTGTAAGCATTATCCTTTGGGAAGCTTGGCTTTGCTAAGATAGCAAATTCTTCCCACTCATCCCTTACACTTTCATCAAGTATGGGTCTTGGCCACTGGCTTACAGGCCTTGCATAAAGTTCTTTATACACATTTAAATTTGCATATTTTGTTAGGTTTAAATTCACAAAAGTTTTTTCTTGCGAATTTTTAGCTAGATACATTGCAAATTCTATTAGGCAAAATAAGACAAAGATTAAAATAAAGCTTAAAGGCTTTGTGAATTTTGACATTTTTAAGTCCTAGCTTAAAGGTTCAAGGCTTTTTTAAAGTGCATTGAGCCTTGTATGAGCTTGTTAAATTGATCCTTTAAAAAAAGATTTTTACAAATCGTGGCAAGGAACTTGTCAGATACTAGCTTAGATAAAAATTAAGCTACTTAGCTACACGAAAACAAACAAAGCTTAGTGCTTCAAGCGCTAAGCTTAAAGTTCTTATCAAAAGCTAATTAAGCCTTTTTATCTCACACTCAATGCCCAAATCCCCCTCCTTAAAATGATAGCTTAAATTCTCACTCTCATAAATTATCTCTTTTGTCTTGGCCTTTGTGAATTTTCTATCAATCAAAGGAGGGATTTCTTTTTTAATGAGGGTTTTTAAGGACATTCTCATTCCATGACCTAGATCCTTTATGAATTTCCCATCTATCTCGCTTTCATCTTGTATCATATTAAGCCGCCCCTCATAGCCTAGTTCTTTTAAAAGCTCGTAAAGTCTTATTTTAGCAGCTGGTAGGGCTATGAGATCATCTTTTGCTGAGTGATAAGATACAAATACCGCTTTTTTGCACTTTGCTTGTGTTAATAAATGATCTTTTTCTGGCAAGGAGCGGATCTTATCGTGGGCGAAGGTGTAGGCATTTTTAGAGCTTGGATCCCCACTCCACTTAGTCTTTGTAGAGATGAAAATGGCTAGGTTTTCAAACATATCCCCTGTTGCTGTTTCAAAACAGTTTGTGTAATCAAGCTCCTTGCCAAAGCCCAAAAATCTCAAGGGGGTATTTGCATAGCCTGAATTTTCAACCACCGCATCAATTAGCCAAGGAGCAAATTTTGCACACAAAAGCGCTAAGTATCCTCCGTGAGATGAGCCAAGAAGCAAGGTATTGTGCCTTTTATCAAGCTTAAATTTGGCATAATTTTTGCGGACAAAGCAAATGGCATTTAAGACATCCAGAGCTTGCATAAAGCCAAAGTTTTGATACTCGTTTTTTGTGGGCTTTAAGGTGATGGTAAGTGGGACCTGATAGTCCTGGGGCACCTTTTTGGCATCTTGTTTTAAACTTGCAACAAGTTGATCAAGATTGCTTAAAAGACCATAACTTTCATTTTGTTCTAAATTCTCGCCTTCTAAAAAGCCCTCAGGCAAGGAAATATCAATGTCGCAGTGCTGCGCGATCTCCTTGCACTGTTTAGCAAAGATCTCCTTGTCTTTTTTATCCATATAAAAGCTAGCACCTGTTTGAGGGCGAAAGCCTATGCAGTGATAATCCACCCTCAAAACAGCTAGATCATAGCTTTGCACTACAAATTCAGATAAATGCTGTTCATAGCCTGCATAGTCCTCATTTCTAATCCCACTTATAAAGACAAAAAGGGCTTTCATAGGTCTTTCATCATCATAACTTACTCTAAATTCAAGCTTACTTTCTCTTTTAATGCCTAATTCCAGATCATTTGTTGAATCTATCTCGTAAATTTTATGTTGTAACAAATAGCTGCCTTTAAGATTAATGCTTAAATTTTACTAAAATTTTCTTTAATCAAGCAAGTATTTTGTAAAATTTATATGCTTTGACTTTGTGTGGTTTTTTAACACAGTGTGTTTTGAGATCTTTAATGGCATTAAGAAGGGGCAAAGACTTAGACCGTCTATAAGATCAAGCTTAAATCAAAGGCGTTAAATTCAAAACAGATCAAGGCTAAATTTGCAAAACTACTTTTAAACTGTCTTTAAATTTCAAACAGTTTAAGAATAAATTCACAAAAGCCCTTAAACTGTCCTTGAATTTAAAACAGTTTAAGGACAGCTTAAAGAGAACTTGAATTTAAAAGCTAAAAACTAGCAAAAAATTTGAGCTTCAAGCATTCTAAGCTAAGGCTTGAAGCTTACAAGGCTTTAAAATTTTAATCAAGCTTAACAGTTTTATAAATTTGCAAGCATTTTTTCATAAGCCCTTTTTGTGCCTTCTCTAACCGTCCCACAAAGGCTAACCACCACTATGACAACACTAGCACACAAAAAGCCAGGAACTATCTCATAAAGGGGCAAGAACTCAAATAAAAAGTGCTTGTAAATCACCACCACAGCTGCACCTGTTATCATTCCACAAATGGCACCCATCCTTGTCATCCTAGCCCAAAAAAGAGAAAATAGCATCACAGAACCAAAGCTAGCCCCAAAGCCAGCCCAGGCATAAGAAACTATAGCCAAAATGCTTGAATCCTTGTCGGTTGAGATGACAAAGGCGACAAGGGCTACGATTAAAACCCCTATTCTTCCAAGCCTCATAACAGTTTGTGAGCTTGCCTCTTTGTTAAAGATTCTTTTGTAAAAATCCTCAGCCAAGGTAGAACTTGAAACAAGTAGCTGAGAACTAGCTGTGCTCATAATGGCTGCAAGTATGGCTGAAAGCAATATGCCTGCTATCCAGGGATTAAAAAGCAGCTGACTCATTACAATGAAGATCTTTTCGGGATCATTGAGAGTAAGCTCAAATTTATGCACATAAGCAAGTCCTAAAATTCCCACAAAGCAAGCTCCAAGCAAGCTTATAGCCATCCAAGAAATGCCAATTGCTGTTGCTTGTGGAATTTCTTTGATAGAACGAATGGACATAAAGCGAACCAGAATGTGAGGCTGTCCAAAATACCCAAGCCCCCAGGCAAGGGCTGAAACTATAGCAACCCAGCTAAGCCCCTCGCCCATAGACAAGGCATTTGGCTTTATCTCAGCTACTATGCTAAAGGCCTCATTTATACCTCCTAAGTGATAAAGCATCACCAAGGGCACGACAATTAAAGCCGTCATCATCAAAAGCCCTTGTATCATATCCGTCCAGCAAACTGCCTTATAGCCACCTAAAAAGGTGTAAGTTACTATGATTAAAGCTCCTGTGGTGAGGGCGTGTTCGTATTTAAGCCCGAAGGTATTTTCAAAAAGCTTTGCCCCACTTACAAGTCCTGATGAGACATAAAAGGTGAAAAATACAAGTATGACAATGGCACAAACCACACGCAAAATGTGCTTGTCATCATCAAAGCGGCTTTCAAAATAATCAGGTATGGTAAGGCTCTCGCTAATAAGGCTTGTGTAAATGCGAAGCCTCTTTGCCACAAAGACCCAGTTGAGTGTAGCTCCTATGGTAAGTCCTATGGCTATGTAGCTTTCTACAAAGCCGCTTACATATAAGGCTCCGGGCAGTCCCATCAAAAGCCAACCGCTCATATCGCTAGCACCTGCTGAAAGAGCTGAGATAGCAGGACCTAGCCCTCTTGAGCCTAAGAAATACTCCTCTGCGTTTTTATTCTTCTTAAAAAAATAAAAACCTATATAAAGCATCAAAGCCGAATACGCTATAAACATCACAGCTATTTCCAAGCTAATATGCACAACCTCCATTGAACCCTCCTTTTTTGAATTTAACTCGCTTTTAAGCGGTGTTTTTAACTGTGTTTATCGTAAAGAACATAGGCTTGTTATTTTAAGCTTAAAGCCTTTGGACTAAATTTAGCTTAGATTTAAGGGCTTTTTTGTCAAAAAGCAAAGAAGCTTCGCTTTCTAAAAAGCTACCCTTTGCCAAAAAGGCTTCGTTTTGAGATACTTCGTTTCACTCAGTATGACAAGAATTACTTCGCTACCGCTCAGTATGACAATAATTTTGTCATTTTGAGCGGAGTGCAAAGCACAAAGCGAAAAATCTCTTTTTTATTGAGATACTTCGTTTCACTCAGTATGACAAGAGAAGAGATACTAGCACACGCTTAGTATGACAAATTGATTTTCTTCTCTTAACACGACAAAGTCCAAAAACCTTAAATTAAAAACTAAGCCTCCTTTTCTTTTAATCCTCTAAGTCCTAAATTTCCATATCTATGATAAGAAATGCTCACACTTTTTTCATTTACATAGTATAAAAGCTCAAAGCGGCCGTTAATAAGGGGCTTTGAACTTATTATAATCTTTGCATTTGTGGCTGCTTTTTTGTAAATGAGATCATTTTTATCAGCCCTTGCAAGATAGCGAATTCGCTCAAATTCAGGTATTTTAGCCGCAAAGTCCTCCTTGCTTTCTTGTGTGAATTTAGCCTTTAAATTCAAGCCCTCACAAAGCCTTTTTGCAAACCCTATTTTTTCATCCTCTTTTTCATAGCTTAGATAAAGTGGGATTTGCAAGCTGCTTGTAGCCATTATACTTCCTAGAATATCGCTTAATTCCTCCCCACAAAGTCTGTGAGCGAAATTTTTGATTTTAGTATAAGAAAAGATATTCTCCTCTCCTCTAATCTTCACATAGTCTTTTTGTGTGTCAAACTCGTTTGCTTTGTGATAAGCATAGCTTTTTGCCATTAAGATGGCTTTTTCTAAGGCTTGTTTTTGCTCATTACTTAAAGAGTGATTGTTTAAAAAGCCTTGCAGGTTTTTGCTAAGCTCATTTTCAAGCAAGTTAGCGTCTTGCTTTTCTTGGCTTAAATTCACAAACTGGCTTACATAATTATAAATGCCAACCTTTCTTCCAAAGCCTATGGCGGATTTTTTAATGCCCCCAAAGGGCTGTCTTAATACGATGGCACCTGTGGTTGGCTTATTTATGTAGATATTTCCTGCCTCAATGTTTTGACTAAAATACTCCCATTCTCTCTCATCAAGGCTTTCAAGCCCTGCTGTAAGCCCGTAGCCCGTTGAATTTACGATGTTTATGGCGTGGGCTAAATTCTCAGCACACATTACAGTTAAAAGCGGGGCAAAAAGCTCGTTTAAGTGAGTAAAATCACCCTCTTTTGTGCCGTATTTTATGCAAGGACTCATTAAATACTCATTGTCATTTATGAATTTAGGCTCTAAGACCCACTCCTCATAAGATTTAAGCTCGTTTAGTGCTTTTTTTAGCTTTTCGCCCGGCTTATCTGTTAGAGCTGTTATTTTATTTTTTAGCTCAAAGGGCGAGCCAATAGCCATAGAAGATGCCCCGTCAACAAGGCATTTTTTAAACTCCTCATCCTCATAAACCTCCCTTTCAAGCACAAGCAAAGAAGTAGCTGAGCATTTTTGCCCCGAATTTGAAAAGGCTGAGTGGATGACATTTTTAACGGCTTGGTCTCTATCTGCCATCTTGCTCACTATGGTAGCGTTTTTGCCCCCTGTTTCAGCACTTAAAAGCAAGGTAGGATTTGCTTTAAGCATTGCATAAGCAGTTTCTTCTCCTCCTGTTAATATGCTAAATTTCACAGCCTCATCAACGAGTAAATGCTTTGAAAGCTCACTTCCCTTGCTTGGTAAAAAGATGAGGGCATCTTTTGCAATTCCAGCCTCCCAAAAGCACTCACAAAGCTTGTATCCTGTAAGCATAGAAAGAGAAGAGGGCTTGTAAATGACTACATTGCCAGCTGCAAGAGGGGCTGCGATGGTCCCAACAGAAATGCCTATGGGGAAATTCCAAGGTGCTATGGTAACCCCTATGCCCTTGGGTGTGAATTTTGTGTGTGGATTTTGTTCTTTTAGTTTTTGCAAAGAGTGAGGGTAAAACTCCACAAAGTCAATGGCCTCGCTCACCTCAGGATCAAGTTCTAAAAAGCTTTTTCCCGTTTCTCTTGCTGCTATGCCTATTAGTTCCCCTCTTTTGTATCTTAAATTCTGTGCTACTTTTGCAAGTATGCGATGAATTTCTTCGTGGGGCTTTTGATTAAAGCTTGAATTTAAAGCCACTTTTAGTGCTAATTTTATCTCCTCTTCTTCTGCTTGATACACTGTGGCTATTTTTTCATTATTTATCTTATCAAAGATTTGAGCTTCTTTTAAATTTGTATTTTTGATAGCTTCTCCTATGACAGGATAAATTTCAAGCCCACTTAAATGCTCATAATCTTTTTTTATCTTGCTAGCCCACAGTCTATTTTGAGCCAAAATAAAGTCAGTATCTGGCTCGTTTTTAAAAATGCCCGTTTCAAAAGCAGCTTTAATATCGCTTTTTTTACTTCTATCTTGTTTTCTGCGAGTGGAATTATCAAGGCTTTGTATGCCCTTTAAGGAGGCTAAGAAAAGCTCTTCTTGCTGCTTGTAAGAGAGGGAATTCACTTTAAGATTAAAAAAATGACGCATAAAATTATCCTCGCTTGTGTTTTCATCAAGTCTGCGAACCAAATAAGCAATGGCATTGTTAAAATGCGCCTCATCGCAAACAGGAGCGTAAAGGACAAGCTGATGAAGCTTTGAAAGCTCATAAGCACATTGAAGGCTCATACCTTCTAGCATCTCAAAGCTAAAATACTCAAGCGCATTTAGCTCGCTGATTTTTGTATAAGCATAGGCTAACTCAAAGATATTATGCGAGGCTATGCCTATGTTTATGAATTTATAGTTGTCATCTTGCAAGATAAAATCAAGCATTTTGTTGTAATTGCTATCTGTGTCAATTTTGCGAGAAAAGGTAGGAAGATCCCAGCCTCTTTGGCTTGAAATGGTTTCCTCGCTTTCCATATTTGCACCCTTGACAAAGCGAATTTTTATGGGCTTTTTTCCACTTTGAACCCTTTGTTTTGAAAACTCAAAGAGCTTTTTAAGATACTCAAAAGAATCAGGTATATAGGCTTGAAGGACGATTCCAGCCCTTATGTCAAACTTAGCAATGCTCTGCATAAAAGCAGCCACGGTTAGCTCTAAGTCTCTAAATTCTTCCATATCTAAGTTTATAAACTTAGCAATTCCTTGCCTTTTTTCCTCACTTTGTGCGAGGGCATAAAGTGCGTCAAGCCTTTTTACCACCTCGTTTTTGGAGTACTCAAAGTCTATGATGTTTATTTGTGAAAAAATAGTAGTGATTTTTATGGAGATATAGGTGATATAAGAGCTTTTTAAGGCCTCTTCATATTTTTGTATGCGCTGCTTACTCTCAGCCTCGCCCAAAACCTCCTCGCCTATTAAATTCACATTTAAGATAATCTTATTTTCATCTTTTCTCTTTAAAATATGAGGCTTTAAAAAGTCTTCATTGGCATCTAAGACCATAGTTTTTGTATCATCTCGAAGGTGTTTTATGAAAAAAGGCACGCTTAGAGTTGGCGCAAATTTGCCCAAATTCAAAAAGCTAAGCAGTAAAAACTTCTCAAAGGGGGTGAAAAAGTCGGCTATGCCGTATTTATCAAGGGTATAAGCTATAAACTCAAAGCTAACAGAGGCATTTTTAGAGCGAAATGCACGGTCTAAAAGCTCGATTAACATAACCTTGTTTCGTGGATTTTCAAGTAGCTTTTGCATTTTGTGGTGGAAGTTTTTCTCGCTTTGAGTTATATTCTCAGCGATGGCATTTTGAAGGCTCTTAGCCAGATCCAAACTCTTTTGTATAAGCATAAACCCTCCTAAATCTTACTGCATTTAATTATAATACAAAAAAAGTTAAAAATTCAGCTTTTGTTTTTTTTTTTTTTGTAAAAAGCTGTGAATATTCGTAACTTTAGCCTAGCTTTTGAGGCTTTTTTGTGGATTGATTTTTGACTTGTTGTTTGAATTTAGGCTTGTTAAATTAAAGAAGCGGATCAAAAAATGAAGTAAATAAAAAACCTCTTTGCTTGTGTTAAAAATGACAAGGGCTTACAAGGCATAAATACTTTGAGATAGACTGTGTGAAGTGGCTAAAACCGTGCTTTAAATTCAAAAGCCTTTAAATGCCTTGAATTTAAAGGATAGCAAGTGGCAAAAGGGCTACAAAAAGCACAGGCAGGGTAAAAATTAGGCTAAGTTTAAGATAGCTTTTAAGGCTAAAATTCACATTCTTTTTTGCAAGTAAGCCAAGCCACAAAAGCGTGCAAAGCGAGCCTATGGGGGTTAGCTTTGAGCCTATGTTACAGCCAAGTAGGTGTGCGTAGATTAGATCGTTTTTAAGGGCTTGAAGGCTTGAATTTGTAGCATTTTCAAGGCTTGAAAGCTCATTTAAATTCAAGGCATTTGAGCTTGAAAACTCGCTTATCATAGTTGCTGTGCTTGAAAGCCTTTTAAACTCGCTTGAATTTAAATAATTTATAGTGTTTAAAAATTCACTTGAATTTAAAAAAAATGCACTACTTGCAAACTCGCTTGAATTTAAGGAATTTACAGCCTTTAAAGCCTCGTTTGTTTCATTTAAAAATCCGTTTAAATTCATCAAAACGCCCAAATTTTCGACATTTGCAAAAAAATCATTTAAAATCAAATCCCCAAAAAGCACCATAGGCAAATTATTGAAAATGCTTGCTCCAAGTGCTGAGGCCGTGCCTATGCTAAAAATGGCGATAAATTCATCTTGCAAAACCGTGCTAAAAAAGGCGTTTGCGTAGGTTTGAAAATCTAGCTTTGTCAAAGCAAGCACCACCACAAAAAGAGTAAAGCTAAAAATGATGATGCCAAAGGGGGCGTTTTTAAGGCTGTTAAATGCCTTTTTGGGCGACTTTACCCAAAGTAAGCAAAGTAAAAGCGTGGCAAATGCAAGACAGTTTATGCTTAAAGGCAACTTAAAATGCCTTGATACAAAAAAACTTGCAACAAAAAGCATTAAAAGCGTGAGATAAAGGGCGAAAAATTTGGTTTTTAATTTGGGCTTTAAGGGGATTTTAAAGGCTGTTTGTCTCTTTAAGTCCTTGCGAAAGATGAGTAAAAAAAGAATGAGGGCTATGATGAAGCCAAGCAAATTTGGCAAAAGCATAGTGAGGGCAAAGTCTGTGAAGTCTAGTTTGAAGTAGTTTGCTGTGATGATATTGCTTAAATTGCTTATGATTAGGGCGTTTGAGCTAGTATCGCATAAAAACGCGATGGCAAATAAAAAGCACATAAGTTGCGATGAGGTGGTGCTTTTAGCCCTTAAAAATAGCCCTAAAACAAGGGGGGTTAAAATTAAAATAGCCCCGTCATTTGCTAAAAAGGCACTAGATAAAAAGGCTAAGACGCAAAGGGCTATAAAGAGGATTTTTAAGTTGATTGTGAGCCTGTTTGAGGCTGAATTTATCGAGCGTAAAGGCGACTTTGTTGAGCTTGTGTGCGAATTTAAAATTGAATTTAAAGGCGAATTTTTTGAATTTAAGGCTGAATTTGTAGGCAAAATTTCTTCTTGTGAATTTGTTTTAGCTAAAAATTCAGCCTTTGTTGAATTCAAGGCTGAATTTATTGAATTTAAATGCGAAATTTGATTTTTTGAGTTTTCATTGTTTAAAAATTCAGCTTTTTTGGCTGAATTTAAATTTATTGAATTTGAGCTTAAAATTGCTGAATTTAAGTGAGAATTTTCTAAATTTAAGGCTGAATTTACCCTGCTTTTCGAGTTTGAAAGCCTTTCACACAGCTTTAAGGTATAAAAAATAAGCCACTCAAAAAAGCCCAAATTTTGCAAACAAAGGCTAATTACAATCAAAGCTATGAGTGTTAGCGAGCTATCCCAAATGAGTAAAAATATAAAGGCTAAATCACTTAAATCCACAAGTTTAAGGGCTATGACAGCCACAGCACCCACACTTGAAAAAATCCAAATTTTAAGCTTAAAGGGACGAAATAAAATCCCAAAAAGCGTGAGAATAAAGATGATTAGGGGTAGCATCTTATGTCCATAAATGCGTGATTTGTGGCATAAAAGCCTACTCGCTTTCTAAAATTTTGTTATTTACAAACATTTCTTTGAGTTTAAAAGGATAGCCCTTTATTTTTTTATCCCAGCTTTGTAGGTAAATATCCAAAATATAACGCATTGCTTCAATCTCACTGCGATTTGAAAACTCTCTATTCTCCGCCCAATTACATTGAAAAGGTAGGTTGTTACCATTTGGCACAAGGGTTTTAATGCGTTTTAGCGAAGTGTAAAAGCAGTCTTTTGTGTCATTTTTGTTGATAAGCAAAAAATAATAATCATAGCCTATTTTCAGCTCATTTTCTAGCATTTCGTGGAATTTATCCCAAGGGCATATTTTTTACCCCGCAAAGTGCGTAACCCATACCTAACTTTGAGCTGCAATTATCCGCCGCATTATTATCTAAATCTGAAATTTTAACATTGACAAAAAGTTCGTTATCTGCACGAATTCTAAAATCAAACCACTGCCTAATACTTGAAATTTCAACTTCCTTAAAATTATCGGCAAGTGTTCGTAAAATGATATTTTCATTTGTGGCTGAATTTAGCCTACCATCGTCATTTTCGCTTAGCAAAGAAAGTTCATTTTGTCTTAAAAACTCAACTATATTATTTAAACATTCCATCATCTACCATCGCTTCTTGCAAGGCTTTTTGAGAAAAGATAAATCGCCCACCCGTTACAAAGCCCATTTGCTCCCAATCAAGAGCGTTTAATCTCTGTGCCATTTTTTCTAAATTTAAGTCAAATTTAGGAAAAAGTGCTAAGACCGAGCCGTCCCATTTTCTGCATTCATTTACAAAAAAGGGCTTTTTGTTTCGCGTTTTGCAATTTACATAAATTCTTGCCTCATCTTCTCTAAAATTCACGCACCGTCCCCAGCCCCACCAATTGTCTTCATTGAATTTTTTTATGGCTCGTTTCATTAGTTTTTCTTTGTGAATTTCTAGTGAAAAATCATATTTTTCATAAATCATCTTTTTTAATTTGCCTGTTTTAGCAGTTTGCGAGCAAACAAACTCATCGCCCTTTTCGCTGATAAAAAGTTCATCCTTGCCACTTACAGCACCCACTTTTATCTCAAAAAACTCACCCAAAGGCTTGACATTTAGGCTCTTGTTAAAAGAAATAATGCCGTCTTTACTAAGCAAGTGTCTTTCGCCATTAAAGGTTTGAATTCTATGTGAAAAATTGCCCTTTTCATAACGAAACACACAAACATTCGGGCAAGCTTCTTTAAAAAGTTTTGTGTCCCCATAATCAAAATAATGCGTGATTGTCCCATTTTTTAAAAGCAAATCATTGACATATCTTGCTGATGTTAGTTTGATAAAATCCCTTGGCACGATAAAAATAAGCTCGCCATTTTCTTTTAAATGATGAAAACATTTTTCGATGAAATAAAGATACAAATTCGCCTCAACTTTTATCTTTGTATCGTGCGTAATGTTTAAAAATTTATTATCCACATAGGGCGGATTGCCTATGATAGTGTCAAATTTTTCGCTGATAGGATAATCAAAAAAATCCATATTCAACACTCTATTATCTTTTATTAACTTCGCGTCAAGTTCGATAAAAACGGCATTTTCATTTAGGCATTCTTTAAAGGCTAGTTTGCCACAGCTTGGTTCTAAAATTCTGCCCTTGTTTTGAATGAGAGATATGCACTTATCCACAAGCATTTTGGGACTAAAAAACTGCCCTAAATGGCGATTTAAGCCAGATTTTGTGCTGTGATTTTTGAAACTCGCACTCATTTTTTGCCTTGTTTGAAATTTAGAGATTATACCCACTTTTGCTTAATCAATAAAAAGTTGCTACCACACACCCAAAGCAAAAGCTTGCAAGCAGCCACGCTGCCTAAGTAGGCGGCGAAGTAGCCGTGAAAAAGCGTGAGAATAAAGATGATTAGGGGGAGCATTTAATAATTTCGCTATAAAATTTTTTGCAAATCGTTTATAAATTCAGCAAATAATTTCACTTTTTTGCTAGGCTCAAAATCTGCATTGCTTAAAATATAGCAACCATCCGTATCTAGCTCACAAATTGCCCTACCTTTTTTAGCACGCGATTTCACACGCAAAGTTTCATCCTCATCAAGTGTGATAAAAAAGACTTTGATATGTTTTGTAATGCTAGATTGTAAAAGTTTTAGCTTCCAATATCCCGTTTGTGCTACACGCTCTCGCAGGGTAACCTTGCTTGACAAAACGGCGATAATTTTTGAGCTTTTTGGCTCAAAAATCACCATATCCACATCGGGTAAGTGCATACCAAATTCGCCATAATCCACGCAAAGATTTCGTTTTATAATTTCCAAATTTTTAGGTAGATTTTTTGTTTTTTCTAACTTATTGCCATTTATAATTTCAAGTCCTAAATTTCGCACACTATCAACGATGATGTATTCAATTAGCTTTTCTAAATTTTTGCCCTTAAAAACACGCCAAGATTGCTCGGTATCACTTAATCCTTTTTGCAAAGCAAATTCTTTGTGTATTTGCTTTGCTTCGTCAAAGATTTGAGATATGTATTTATAGGCTTGTTTGTTATATTTTTGCTTTTTATTTTCGTAAAGTTTGATTAAATTTTCAATAGTCATTATTTTTCCATTATCAAAATGTATTCACTAGGATAAACAAGTTTATCGGTATTTTGAGTTTTAGCAAATTGCCCTGTTTTAGAATCTCTTGTTGATGGGAGCATTTTTGATGGGATTTGTCTATGAATGATACTTTGTATTTTAAAGCCTATATTTTGCATTTGTTCGCAAAATACCTCAGCATTTAAAATATCCACACCTTTAAATTGCGTATTGCCTATGACTATACAAGCTCTACCTTTGGTTTTTAATACACGGTGCATTTGTATAAAGCTTTCAAGCATATCAGCATAATAATTTCCTACCTCCACAGCCTTTTTGCCTTTAAGCTGGGCAATGATTTGTTCGGCAATAAAGCTTTTTAAAGGTAGGGCTGTTCGCTTGGTAAAACTACTTCCTATAAATTTTTTTCTAAATTCGCTTAAATTATCTAAGAATCCAAGCCATAAACTAGGAAGCTGGTGCAAGTCGGCATATTCATAGCTTGTTACATAGGGCGGACTTGTAACGATTAGCTGGGCTTCATTATCTTTTAAGGGCAACTTTCTAGAATCTTCGCAAGAAAGATTAAGATATTTTTCAACATTTTTTAACACATTTTCATCAAGCATTTTGTTAAATTGCTCGTGCTTTTTTATCATTTTTTTAGCTTGACTTAAAAACAATGAGTAGCAATTAGCTTCTTTTTTATGCAAATCCCTTGTGGGCTTTATGCTTTTTTGTAGCCAAATAGAGCAGATTTTGAGAATTTGAGCAAAAGCGACAAGAAAAAAATCTCGCAAATTCTTATCAACAATATCCAAAATATGCGTTAAAATAACTAAAAGTTCTTGTTTTTGCTTGGGCTTAAACCAATAATCTATCCTTTCTTCCACACCTTTTTCAAAACAGATTGTTTGTTTATGTGTTATATCAAACAATGAATTTTGATTAAGCATAAAGGCAAGATTATTATACTCTTTTTGTAAAGTGCCTATGTCAAGGGGTGTAGCCTTAACCTTTGCTACTAAATAAGCGATTTCATTTATATCTACACCAAAACAAATTCGCTTATGTATGAGAGCTTCTACCATAGTTGTGCCACTTCCCATAAATGGATCAACCACAATATCTAGTGGCTTACTGTGTTCTTTAATAAGCCTTGAAGCAAGTTGGGGTATAAATTTTGCTGGATAAGTGTAATAACTATGCGTGATATAGGCGGTGTCTTTTTGTGTTTTATCGCTAAAAGACCACGAGTAATCAATAGGCATTGTTTGAAATGACTCAAAACTTGGCACATTTTCAAAAGAAATTTTTTGTTTATTTTCACCCTGTTTTTTAAGAGCTAGGATCATCATTTTTCCTTATTTTAGCTATAAAGAATGCAAAATTATACCCACTTTTACTTATTAAATAAAAATTTGCTACCACACACCCAAAGCAAAAGCTTGCAAGCAACCACGCTGCCCAAAAAGGCGGCGAAGTAGCCTTGAAGCTATGCAAAATACCCGCCCACGCCGCTACTTAACGCCGCTGTAAGCTTGCCACAAGTAAGCACAAAGGCAAAAATACTTCAAGGGTTTGCTAAATTATATCTGCGAAACTAGGGAATAAATTATATGTTTCATAGCTCAAATCATAACCTAAGACCTCTTTGTTAGAGTTTAGCTTATCTTAAATCTATATTTTAAAAGGATCTTGTGTTAAAAAAGTAGGCTCAAAATACTTTAAATTGAGCCAAATTCTTTTTAAAGATCAAAGTTAAATGGCTTAATAAAAGGTGCAAGCTTTGAATTTTTTAATGAGAAATTATGAATTTTTAAGCTTTTTTGCCTAGCGGATAACTATACTTAGAAGATTTTCACCTTACAAAAATTAAGTAGCTTTTAAAAATGCAAAGCCTAAGAAATTTAGCTAAACACCAAATGTCCCATTTTTATCTGGGACATAAAATTATATAATTTCACCCAAAACCCACTCATCTTAGCCAAATTTTAATCACTCATCAAACAAGCTTTTTTCATAAGCTATTTTTAAGACCTCAAAGCTTTTAAAGCTTGCTATTCTTCCCTTTGCTGTTCGTTCTATGTAGCCATTAGCAAGTAAATAAGGCTCGATGACATCTTCTATAGTGCCCTCATCCTCACTCAGTGCTGCTGCAATGCTTGAAAGCCCAACAGGCCTTCTTTTAGCAGCCGTTAAAAGCTCTAAGTATTTTAAATCCATAGCATCAAAGCCAAGCTCATTTACTCCCAAAGAATTCAAGGCTTCATTAGCACGATCAACCGTAATAACGCTCTCATCTTTTACCTCAGCAAAGTCTCTAATCCTCTTAAGCAATCTTAATGCTATGCGAGGGGTTGATCTTGATCTGCTAGCTATTTGCAAGGCTGCGTTTTGTTCGCATTTTTTGCCAAGCTTTAAGGCGGCCTTTTCTACTATGAGGGCAAGTTCTTTGTGGGTATAAAATTCAAGGCGAAACTGCATGCCAAATCTATCACGCAAGGGATTACTAAGCATTCCAGCTCTTGTGGTGGCTGCAACGAGGGTGAATTTAGGAAGATCTATCTTAACAGTTTGTGCGGCTGCACCGCTTCCTATGATAATATCAAGCCTAAAATCCTCCATAGCAGAGTATAAGACCTCCTCAATGGCACTTGATAAGCGGTGAATTTCATCTATAAAAAGCAGATCCCCATCTTGTAAATTTGTAAGAATGGCAGCTAGATCCCCGCTTTTTTCTATCATAGGTGCGGCTGTGGTTTTGATCTTTGCTCCCATTTCATAGGCTATGATATTAGCAAGGGTTGTCTTTCCAAGCCCAGCAGGTCCGCTAAAAAGTATGTGATCTAGACATTCTGCTCTTTTTTTGGCTGCTTGAATGAAGATCTTTAAATTTTTTTTGATATTTTCTTGTCCTATGTAGCCCTCAAAACTGCTTGGGCGAAGAGAATTTTCATAGCTTTCATCGGGGGTGAATTTTTCGATTTCAACTATCCTATCCATACTCTAACTTTATAACTTAAATTTAAAACACAATTTTAGCTAAAATTTGGTAAAATTGCCTTAAAATTCTTTGCAAAATGATAGGATATGGGACTACTTAAAACATTAGAGCTTGAATTTCAACACGATGAGGTTGAGAAATTTTTGCATTTTTTTAGGATCTTGTGTGATAATTTTGAGCCCTTGATCATTAAAATAAGTCAGGATAAAGAAAGGTATAAAGAGGGTTTAAGGGAGATTGACACCTTGGCTCATAATTTGGCCTGGGCTGCTAGAAGATTAGAGCTTAACGAGATAGTGAATTTTTGCGAGTTTTGCGAGGAGCTTGTAGCTCAGGCTATGAAATTTGAAGGACCTGCTAGTGATGAGTTTGTGGAGTGGCTTTTTTTGATGGATGAGCAGTTTCACAGATACTGTCAAAATTACGAAAAAGACGAGCTTGTTTTAGCTTATTTTAATCCTTTATTGGTTAAAATGCCAAACACATTGTCAAAATAAGGGAGCGACTTGGCTTCGACAGGAGTAGGGTGGCTTAGGTGGCATACCGCTTTGGACAAAGCGTTAAAAGTCCATTAAATTTAAACGCAAACAACGCGAATTTTGCTCCTGCTTACGCTAAAGCTGCGTAGTGGTTGAGCCTTGCTTCTAAGTGATACTATCTAGCTTGGTAAGCGAGTAAGACCTTGATAGTGTAGTCCTTTTGTTTGACGAGCCTTTGGATGAATTTTAGTCTAGCCTTGCAGCACGGCTTTGGAGAATGAGCCTTGTAGGGTGAAGCTTTCATTCTTACTAAGTATGTAGATGCCTATGACGAGCTATTTTTGGACAGGGGTTCAATTCCCCTCGCTTCCACCATAACCTTATCTTAGGTTCTTAAAAAAAGGCACATTTAGCTAAATTTAACTTGGATTTTAAACCATGCAAATTCCTTTCAACAAGCCCTTTACCATAGACAAAGAATTAAGCTACATAAAAGATGCCATCACACAAGGTGTGCTAAGAGGCGATGGAAGCTACACTCAAAGATGCCACTGCTTTTTAGAAAATTATCTACCAGCAAAAAAGGTGCTACTTACTCACTCTTGCACAGCAGCACTTGAAATGGCTGCGATTTTAGCAGATATAAAGCCAGGCGATGAGGTGATAATGCCTTCTTATACCTTTGTATCCACAGCAAATGCCTTCGTGTTGCGGGGGGGGGGGGGGGGGGTTCCCTTTTTTTT
>NZ_QHLI01000056.1 GCF_006864425.1 Campylobacter troglodytis
TTTGAATTGGCGTTTGGGGATTGATACACCACTTTTGCGCCTGCTTCTAACTTGTTTTTAATATCATTAAATTCTTTAATACCTTTTGAAATACCTATAAAGTCTTCGTTCTTATCTATGCTAACATTTACAAAGTAATCATTATCTTGTATATGTTTAACAAGAAAAAGCGAATTTTCGCTATCTTTTAAGGCAAGATCTGGTTCTTCTAAAACTTGCTTAATTTGTGGTATAAATTCTTCTCTACCTTGTGAAACTAGCTTATAAAGTGAACCTACTTGTATTTTAATATCTTTTTGAATGGCTGCTTTTAGCTCGTCTTTAAGCTGTGGCATGAATTCATCACTTAAATTGATTAAATCAAAAGTTTTTAGCCACTGTTCTTGTGTGGCTGTGTCTAAAATATGTTTTTTACCTTTTTTATCTTTAAAGATAAAATCACCATTTTCTAAAAGCTCTACAAAATCGCCGCGTTCTTTTAAAGCTTCAGTTTCGATTATATAATCTCGTTTATTTTCCATACTTTTAGGTTGTACGCCGCTTGGTACTTGTTTTGTTTTCATAGCTTCTTCAAAAAGTTTATCACTTTCTAATTCTTGTTCTTCTTTTGTAGCTAAATTTTGTTTTTGTTTTTCTTTTTTTAATCTTTCACTCTCTTTTAAAGCCTTTTGATAATCCTTTTTATTGGCCCCGTAATATAAGGCATTAAAAGCATTGTTTTTATCATTATTTTTAAAAATATCAATACTTTTATTTACTAATTCTTCATCACTTTGCTTTAATAAAGCCTCATTTTCCTTCTTTATACTTTCAAAACTTTCATTAAATTCTTTTATAATTTCTTTTGTTTTGTTGTTGAATTTACCTTGTTTAAGGCTGTTTTGTAGGGTGTTTCTAAAATCATCTACACTTATGGCTCGTTTTAAAGCGTGGCTTATGTGATATCTTAAAGCCGCGCCTTGCACTTTTTCATTCCACGCAGTCGCAAAAGGCACTTTTCCCATCAAGCGGATGACATTTTCCCATAAAGCCTTTACGATGGCCATCTGAGCTTTACCTTGTAAGCTTGTAGCTATGCTTGCTCCCTCTTTTTGTGTTAAAGACTGCTTAAAGGCTTTTGCTATCTCGGCATCTTGGTTAAAAAGCTTGTTAAAGCCTTGTGTTAATTCTAAAAACTCTTTCGCTTCTTTACTTTCAAAAGATCCGCTTACTTTTGAAAGTTCATTTAAAAAGGCTTTACTATCAAAGACACTTAAATTTAAAGTTTTGTTTTCAATTAAGGATTTTTCAAAAACTCTATTGAGTAAATTCATCTCTAAAATAGCCTTATCTTCTTCATTTAAATTCTTTTTAAGCCTTACTATATTTGAAAGATCCCCATCGCCCTGTCCTTTTGCGAATTTAAGTAAATTGTCAACTATTTTTAGTGAAGTTTTTATCAAATTTTATTAAAGTTGATAAGAAAGAAGTTTGTTAACTTTAATGGAGTTATTGATAATTTGCGAAGAATAAATTAAAAAATTCAAGCTTGTTTGAATTTTTCAATCTTCATTTTAGCATCTTTAAAAAAAGATCTAAATTTTGGGGTCTAAATTTTTTGTGTAAAAGAAGGTAAAAAGGATCAAGTTTGCCTAAATTCAAATGCCCTCAAAGCTAAGACTTGAAGAGATTTTCTAGGCTCTTTAAGCCCTCATCTGTGCTAAGTTTAGCCTTTTCTCCAAGCTCTTTAAGCTCTATTTCATAGCCTGTTAGCATAGAAGCAAGTCTAATATTTATCCCGCTTTTGCCTATTGCCTTGCTTTTTTGCTCACTAGCAAGGGTGATGATAGCCTTTTGATCCTCTATTTTAATGGAGCTTATTATAGCAGGAGCAAGGGCTCTGGTAAGTAGCAGGGCTATTTCATCGCTGTGTTCTATGCAGTCAATATTTTCATTGTGAAGCTCCTTGCTTACAGCATTTATGCGAACTCCTTTTTGTCCCACAGTTGCACCGATGGCATCTACATTGACACTATTTGATTTAAGCACTATTTTAGCCCTTTCTCCTGGGATCCTAGCACTCATTTTAACCTCTACTAATTTATCCTTAATCTCAGGCACCTCAGCCTCAAGCAAGGCTTCTAAGAATTTAGGGCTGGTTCTTGAAAGTTCTATTCTGATGCCGTTTTTATCTGTATAAATGCGGCGAATGACAGCCTTTACCACATCGCCAACCTTGAATTTCTCGCCCTTTATGCGGTTTTTGCGAGGCAAGAAGGCACGAAGCTCGTCTATTTCTATGAAGGTATTATCCTCGCTATCTACTCTTACAACAGAGCCAAAGACTATTTGTCCCATCATATTTTGATACTTTTGAAAAATAGTTTCTTCAAGTAGCTTTTGGATATTGTATTCAAGCTCTTTATGCAAGGTATTTACAGCGGTTCTTCCTAAATTTTCAAGCTCTACCTCGTAGGTTAGCTCATCTCCTATTTCTACATTTTCTGATTGTTTTTGAGCCTTGCTAAGTGCTATAAAATGCTCATTTTTATCGCTTAATCTCTCATCATCATCAGAAACTATGAGAATTTTTTGAAAAAGTTGCAAGCTCTTAGGCTCGACAAAAAACTCATACTCCTCACCGTAAATACTCTTAGCAGTATTTATAAGTGCCTTGCTGACCTTATCCTTAACAGCTTCAAGCTCTAAATTTTTTTCATTAGCAATTGACTCTATGATGTCTGTTATTTTTTCCATATCAAAGCCTTTTTGGGATTTCTTGTTTGAGAAGATTTAAGATTATAGCAAATTTTGCTTTTAACTAAGCTTAATTAAATGTAAATTTTGATATAATTGCAAGTTTAAACCTAAAAGGATAAAAAATGGATTTTAAACTAGCAAGAAGCTTATTGCAAGAAGCTCCAAAAACAATAAGCCTTAAAAAGATAGAAGAAGCCGTGGATAAAGAAGCTCAAAGCTTTTTTTATTTTGACAAGGAAAACACACACAAACAAATACTCTCCCTCGTGCAAGGCTTTGAAAAAAAGGGACGAAGCGTGTATCACCGCGTGATTAAATACTCACTTGATCAGGATGATTATATGTATGAGGTGCATATACTTTGAGTAAGAAGCTCTTTATACAAACCCTTGGATGCAATATGAATGTAAGAGATAGCGAGCATATCATAGCTGAGCTATCTCAAAAAGAGGATTATGCCTTAACTACCGAGCCTAGCGAGGCGGATCTTATCTTAATTAACACCTGCTCTGTAAGAGAAAAGCCCGTGCATAAGCTTTTTAGCGAGATAGGAGGCTTTGAGAGGATTAAAAAAAGAGGAGCAAAGATCGGAGTGTGTGGGTGCACGGCTTCTCATTTAGGAGCTGAGATCTTCAAAAGGGCTCCAACCGTTGACTTCGTCCTTGGTGCTAGAAATGTCTCTAAGATCACTCAGGCTGTAAAAACCCCTAAATTTATAGGCACTGATATAAATTATGATGAGAGTGATTTTGCCTTTGCGGATTTTAGAAATAGCATTTACAAAAGCTTTATTAACATTATGATAGGTTGCGATAAGCACTGCACCTACTGCATAGTCCCACACACAAGGGGTGATGAGCTTTCAATACCCTTTCATCTTATTTACAATGAAGCCGTCAAAGCAAGTGAAAAAGGAGCAAAAGAGCTTTTCTTGCTAGGACAAAATGTGAATAATTATGGCAAGAGATTTTCCAAAACACACGAAAAAATGGACTTTTCAGATCTCTTGATTCGTTTAAGCGAGATCAAAGGAGTTGAAAGAATTCGCTTTCAAAGTCCTCATCCCTTGCACGCTGATGATAAATTCTTAGAGGTTTTTACTCAAAATCCTAAAATTTGCAAGTGTTTGCATTTGCCCTTGCAAAGTGGCTCAAATGCTATTTTAAAGGCTATGAAAAGAGGATATAGCAGACAGTGGTATTTAAACAGAGCCTTAAAGCTAAGAAAAATGTGTGAAAATGTCAGCATATCAACAGACATCATAGTGGCCTTTCCTGGCGAGAGTGAGGAGGATTTTAAGGACACCTTGGAGGTGGTAAATGAGATCAGATTTGAGCAAATTTTTTCTTTCAAATACTCACCAAGACCCCTAACAGTAGCTGCTACTATGCCTAATCAAATCCCTAGCGAGCTAGCTTCGCACCGTTTAAGCACCCTGCAAGCAAGGCATAATGAAATTTTAGACGAGATAGTAGCAAGGCAAAGGTTTCAAGAGGTTGAGGTTTTGTTTGAGGAATTAAGAGAAAATCAAAATGTAGCAGGAAGGAGCAATAATAATTTTTTGGTACAAACAAAGGGAAGCGAGGAGATGCTTGGGAAAATTCAAAAAGTAAGGATCACAAATCCTCGCAGGATGGTTCTTTACGGCGAGCTTGTGTGAATTTTTGTGAATTTTAAATTTAATGAAGGCCACCTTGTCAAAAAGCGTGAATTTTGTCATACTAGACACAGCAAAGCATTTCAAAGCAAGGTTTTTTTTGGAAAACAAGGCTTATTTAGAAAAAGTTTTTTTGACAAAACAAGGCTTTTTACGAGCTTTTGTTGGCAAAATGACAAGTTTAATAAATCAAAGCATTTTTACAAAAAAGCATTAATAAGGATGAGTGAATTTTTTAGAAGAAGCCTTAATGAAGAAAGCTGAATTTTTTAGAATTTGAATTTTTTAAAATTTTAGTGAAGTAGCCTAAATTTTTTAGAATTTGCGTTTAAATTCAAGCACTTAAATTTGGCGTATTTTGTCATTTAGTCTATGAATTTATGCAAAGAAATGATAAAAATGCCCTGTCATTCTTGCTATAAAACTCTTTGTTTTGATTGAAATTTAATTAAAATTGGGCTGTGAATTTTAAACAAATAATTCTTTTGCAAGAAGGTGTTGATTTTCTAACATAAGCTTGTTGAATTGATCTTTTTGAAATCTATTAAATTGATCCTTTTGAAAAAGCCAAAAAGTTCTTTTAGTTTCGCTTAATATACAAGGCTAAACAGTTTTTTATAAAAGATCCTAAAAAGCAAACAGAATTTAAGATTAAAAAATTTGCCAATTTTAAGACAGTCAAGCCTTTAAATTCAAGGACGAAAAAGTAAAAATTCACACAAGGTTAAAGGCATTTTTAAAAAAAATTTAAGGCAAAAATTCAAGCCTTTTTAAATTTAAAAAGCTTTTAAATAAATTCAAGGGCATTTTTAAACAAAGATTAAAGCAAAAATTCAACAAAGATGAAATTCAAAGGCAAAAAATGACAAAATTTAAGGCATTTTCCAAAAAACCAGCTGTTATAAAGATGGCAGCTCGTTTGCTTTGGCTTTTACAGTGGCTCATTTTTTTAAGCTGTAAAAAAAGCTATTTTGGAGAGGCCTTATTAAACCGTCCTTGTGTTTTACTCTTTTTTCACGGCAAACTTGCCCTAATGCCCTTTATTTTTAGACGGTTTTGGAAGGGCAAAAAAAGAGCCTTTGTGATGATATCTCAGCACGAAGATGGGGAGCTAATCACTCAAAACATAGAAAATTTTGGCATTGACACAGTTAGAGGAAGCACCTTTAAAGAAGCTACAACAGCCCTTCGTCAAGCCTTTCGTGTGATAGATAGTGGAGAGGATCTAGCAATTACACCTGATGGTCCAAGGGGTCCTTATCAATCAATTTCTGATGGCTCTGTTTTAATAGCACAAAAGAAAAAGGTCCCCATCTTGCTTTTAAATTACGAGGCTAGTAGCTTTTGGGAATTTAAAAGCTGGGATAAAATGATTTTGCCAAAGCCCTTTTGTCATATCAAATACCGCATCAGTAAGCCACTTTTCTTAGAAAATTTAGAGAAAAACGAGGCAAAGGAAAAAATCAAAGAAAATTTTGCTATTATTTCAAATATGGACAGTTTCAAAAAGGAAAGATAGTGTTTTCTTTAAGAGAATATATGCTTCAGGTTTTAATTTGTGTGCTTTTTGAGGACAAAGAATATATAGTTCATGTTTTTGATATGAAGGGCGGGGTTGTCAAAAAAACACATCAAAAAAGCTTTGAGGATAAAAAAAAGCTTTTAGCTTATATAGATGAGCTTAGCTTAGAGCATCAGCTTTATTATATTTGTCTTTTTTTAGAAAGTGCCAATCAAGGCCTAATTCCCACAAATAACAAAGAAAAACTAGCAAAATTTGATCTAGATACCAAAGCAGTTCAAACCCTCAGTTTAAGCAATGCCCAAATTTACAGCTCAAAAGAAGAAATAGCAGCATATAAAGAGCTTTTTAGAGCTTGTGGGAGGCTTGATCTGATCTATTCTCCCTTTGCCTTGCTTTATTACTGCATAAGCACTAAGATCAAGCATCCCAAAAAGGCACAAAACCTACCCATAAGCCTTTATATATACAAACATAATGCCTACATAGCCCTTATAATTTGCGAGGGACAAAAGATTCTTTTTGGCTCTTTTACTAACCTAAACGCAAGCAATGAAAGCCCTCCTAGCGAAGCAGAAGAAAACAAAGAGGTAGAAAGCAAGGAAGAAAAACCCCAAGAACTAGCTCAAGAACAAAACGGCGACACACAAACAGATGAAATAGAAGAAACTAATGTAGCCAAAGAACTAGATGAGCTTATAGATAAAAACACAGATGAGGTTAAGCAAGAAGAAAACAATGAGGTGGATCTTAGCACCTTTGGTTCTTATATGGATATGTGTATTTATCTTTTTTCAAACATAGAGGAGTTTTATAATAATCCTATCTATAATGGCAACTTCATAAGCGAGCTAATTATCTTTGATAATGACGAGATGAACGAGGCGGCTATGGATTACATAGAAGCTGAGATCTTTTTAAGACCTAGCATTATACAGGTGGATACCTTTGAGCTAATGAGAGAGCTTATGTGCTTGGAGCTTAAAATATGAGTTATAGCTTTATAAAGCCAAAGAAAAAGCCTATTTTAAACCTTGTTGCAAAGATTTGGATCCTGTTTTTCTTCCTTTGTGCTGGAATCATTTTTAGCGTTTATACCTTTGCTAGCACTAGACTTGCTATGATGAATGCCCAAATTGCCTTAAAACAGCAAGAGGCTATAAATTATCAAGCCAAGATCGTTGAGTATAACGAGCTTTTTGTTTTATTTACTCAAAGAAAGGATCTAGCCTTGCAGATTGTAGGTGAAAGGGGTAAAAATGATCTCATTGATGCATTAATAAAAAATATACTAACTAGCATCACCCAAACAAAAATTCAATTAGAGAGTATGTTTTTTAGCAAAAGCTCCTTAGAATTAAGAGGCATAACGCCCACAAAGGCTATGTTTTCCTTACACATACAAACCAAACTCAAAAGCATCTTTGATGAGACATATACGGCATTTTATCCCATTGAAGGTGGCAAATTTAAATTCATAAGCATAAGTAAAACTAATTACGAAGAGGCACAAAATGAACGATAGAAGCCTAGATAATATCAACCTCACCAAACTTCTAGTCTATGCCTTTTGCCTTTTGTGCTTGTGTGCTATTTTGATTGTATTTTTAATCATACCTGTTTTAAGGGATTATAAAAGAGCTACGGCTCAGCTTGAACATCAAAGAAATATAAATCTTGATCTTAGTCAAAAATTTCAAGCAGCAGAGAATAGGCTTAATGATTTACAATTTACAAACAAAGATATACTTTCAAGATTACACAGTGATTTCAATGCAAGTGATTTTTTAAGCTTTTTAGATACATATTTTAAAGATGCAAATTTAACCCTCTTGCCAACACAAAAAGATCTCAAATACCTCCACCAAGATCTAAACATCACAGGAGTGATTGAAAAACCCGCTAATTTTTATGATTTTGTAGATGCCTTGCAGAAATATAAAAACATCATAAAGCTAGAACTTCCAATGAATTTACAGTCAAGATCAGACGGCTTAATAGACATTGATTTTGCTGTAAAGATTTACTCCTCAAAGATGGAAGAGCCCAAAAGCGATCCTTAAAGTGCTTTAAAAATGCGTTTTGAATTTTTAGCTAAATTTAACTAAGTTTCAAGCCTTTTTTAAATTAAATTTAACAAAACCTTAAACCTTTTTTAAGCTAAATCTTGGCTAGATTTTAAGTCTTTTTTGAGCTAAATCTTAGCTAGCTTATCGTCAATTTGATGATATTAAGGGACACAAAGCTCTGAAAATGTTTATCTAAGAATTCACTTGAAAGATCTTTGAGATAAAATTGCTGTGAATTTTCAACTAGCTTGAATTTAAGGTGAATTTTTAGCTCTTTGATTTTTAAGAAACTGTTTAAAAACTGTTGTGTTTTGATCATATTATTTTTTGTTGATATTATTTTAAAAACTGTTGAATTTATCGCTTGAATTGATTAAATTCTTAAAAATGGCAAAACAACAAACAAAAATAAAAACAACATACAAAAAAGCAAACAAATTTTTTAGCTTATTGTCTAAAAATGGCAAAATATGATTAAATTCAAGGCTTTTTAGAAAGCTAAATTTATATTTGAGGTTTTATATGGAAGATTGGCAAAATATTTATTCTAAATTTGAGATCATAGCATTTACAGTCTTTGGTTTTAATGTATATTGGTATAGTCTAATGTATGTTAGTGCCTTGCTTTTGTCCTTATTTATAGCAAAATACTTCATCAAAAAAGATAAGATAGCCATAAGCACAGTTATGCTTGATAGCTATTTTTTCTGGGTTGAACTTGGGGTTATACTAGGAGCAAGGCTTGGATATATATTAATTTATGACACAAACACGGCTTATTATCTAAGTAATCCTTGGCAGATCTTTAATCCCTTTGATCTAAATGGCAACTTCGTAGGCATTAGAGGGCTTAGCTATCACGGAGCCGTTCTTGCCTTTTTTATAGCCACCCTACTCTTTTGCAAAAAATACAAGCAAAACATTTGGCTTTATCTTGATCTAGTAGCTCTAAGTGTGCCTCTTGCTTATACCTTTGGAAGAATTGGAAATTTCTTAAATCAAGAGCTCTTTGGTAGGACAACAGAGCTTCCTTGGGGAATTTTAGTAGAAGGAGTACTTCGCCATCCTTCTCAACTTTACGAAGCCTTTTTAGAAGGGCTAGTGGTGTTTTTAATCGTCTTTTTTGCAAGGAAGAAAAAAAGCTTTGAAGGGGAGCTTATATTAATTTATACTATGAGCTATTCTGTGGCTAGATTTGTGTGTGAATTTTTTAGAGAACCTGACAGCCAACTTGGCTTCATAGCCCTAAATTTAACCATGGGACAGGTGTTGAGTATAATTATGTTTTTAGTAACTTTAATCTTGTATTTTTATTTAAAATTAAGCAAAAAAAAATTATACTAAAGCTTTAATGCTCACTAAAAGAATTTAATCTTTGTTTAAAGTTAATTAACTATAATTATCTCAAAATCAAACAAAAGGAGTAGCGATGAGCCAACTTATCGAGGGTTTTTTAGGTAAAAGCATCGAGGGTAAAAAAAGCAAAATGCCAGCCAAGCTTGACTTTATCCAAAGTGCTACAGGGCTTTTCCTCGCACTGTTTATGTGGGTGCATATGTTTTTTGTATCCACTATCTTGGTGAGTGAGGAATTTTTTAATTCTGTTGTTCATATTTTGGAGCTTAAATTTGTCTATGACAATCCGATCATGAGCTATGTAACCTCATTCCTAGCAGCCTGTGTGCTAGTCATCTTTGTGGTACATGCAGGACTTGCGATGAGGAAATTTCCCATCAATTTTAGGCAGTATCAAATTCTAAGAACACACACAAAGATGATAAAACACGAAGACACCACGCTTTGGTGGGTTCAAGCCTTTACAGGTTTTATTATGTTCTTCTTTGGCTCAGCTCATCTTATATACATAATCACAAATTCGGACAAAATCAGCGGTGCTATGAGTGGAGAAAGGGTTGTAAATCACTTTATGTGGGCCTTTTATGTGGTTCTTTTAATCTGTGTTGAAATGCACGGAAGCATTGGACTTTACAGACTTTGCGTTAAGTGGGGCTGGTTTGAGGGCAAGGATGCAAGAACAAGCAGAAAGAAGCTAAAAGCCGCTAAGTGGATAATTAGTGTATTTTTCCTAGTTTTAGGGATTTTAAGCCTTGGTGCTTTCATAAAAATAGGGCTAGCAGCAGCCTAAGAACGGAGTAGAAAATGAATATACAATACAGCGATGCCTTAGTTATAGGAGGAGGACTAGCAGGTCTTAGAGCAGCAGTTGAGGTAGCAAGAAGCGGACAAAGCGTAACACTTTTAAGTATCTGTCCTGTGAAAAGATCTCACTCAGCAGCCGTTCAAGGTGGTATGCAAGCTAGCCTTGGAAATGGAGCAAAGGGCGAAGGAGACAATGAAGATATACATTTTGCAGACACAGTCAAAGGCTCTGATTGGGGCTGTGATCAAGAGGTGGCAAGGATGTTTGTCCAAACTGCACCAAAGGCTGTTAGAGAACTTGCCGCCTGGGGCGTTCCTTGGACCAGGGTTACAAAGGGACCAAGGACTGTTGTTATAAATGCACAAAAAACTACAATTGAAGAAAAAACAGAAGCCCACGGATTAATCAATGCAAGAGACTTTGGTGGTACAAAAAAGTGGAGAACCTGCTTTATAGCCGATGCCACAGGACATTGTATGCTTTATGGGGTGGCAAATGAAGCCATTAAACATCAAGTAAAGATCATTGATAGAATGGAAGCTGTTCGCATCATACACGATGGCAAAAAATGCCTAGGTGCCATAGCGAGGGATCTAACAAACGGCCAACTCATAGCCTATGTTGCAAGGGGAACTATGATAGCAACAGGAGGTTACGGAAGGGTTTATAAGCAAACCACAAACGCTGTCATCTGTGAGGGAACAGGTGCTGCCATAGCCCTTGAAACAGGACTTTGTAGATTATCAAATATGGAAGCAGTGCAGTTTCACCCAACTCCTATAGTGCCAAGTGGGATCTTGCTAACCGAGGGATGTCGTGGAGACGGCGGAATTTTAAGGGATGTAGATGGCTACCGCTTTATGCCAGATTATGAGCCTGAGAAAAAGGAGTTAGCTAGTCGTGATGTGGTATCTCGTAGGATGATGGAGCATATTAGAAGAGGCAAGGGGGTTAAAAGTCCTTATGGGGATCATTTGTGGCTTGATATTTCTATCTTAGGACGAGCTCACATAGAAAAGAATTTGCGCGATGTCCAAGATATTTGCAAGACCTTTAATGGCATAGATCCTGCTGATGAGGGACCCAAGGGCTGGGCTCCTGTTCTTCCTATGCAGCACTACTGTATGGGTGGAATTCGCACCAAGCCAACAGGAGAAAGTCAGTGGCTAGAAGGACTTTTTGCTTGTGGGGAGGCAGCTTGTTGGGATCTTCACGGCTTTAACCGCTTGGGTGGAAATTCTTGTGCTGAGACCGTTGTGGCTGGTATGATAGTTGGAGATTATTTTGCAAATTACTGTAAAAATAGCGGTGAGCTTATAAACACGGACATTGTCAAAAAATACCTCAAACAAGAATACGATTATCTAAAATCCCTAGTAAGCAAGGAAGGCAAAAACAGTGTCTTTGAGATTAAAACCAGAATGAAAGAGATTATGTGGGATAAGGTGGCTATTTTTAGAACAGGAGAGACCCTAAAAGAGGCTGTTGATGAGCTAGAAAGGCTTTATAAAGAATCCTTAAATGTCAAGGTTCATTGCAAAGAACTTGACTGTGCCAATCCTGAGCTTGAGGAAGCTTATAGAGTGCCTAGAATGCTCAAAGTTGCTCTTTGCGTAGCCAAGGGAGCACTTGATAGGACAGAAAGCAGAGGTGCTCATTATAGGGAGGATTATCCAAAGCGAGATGATGCAAACTGGATGAAGAGGACAAATACCTACTGGGTAGAGGGCGAGAGCTTGCCAAGGGTTGAGTATGATGATCTTGATATTATGAAGATGGAAATGCCCCCAGCCTTTAGAGGATATGGAGCAAAGGGCAATATCATAGAAAATCCACTTAGCGAAAAGCGTCAAAGCGAGGTTGATACCATAAGAGAAAGGATGGAAAAAGAAGGCAAGAATCGCCATGAAATTCAAGATGCCCTAATGCATTATGAGCTTCAAGAAAGATACAAAGCACCCAATCAAAGAATAGGAGTTGGTTATGAGTAGGAAATTAACAATCAAGGCATTTAAATACAATCCTCTTAGCAAGGTTTCAAAGCCCTATTTTGCAACCTATGAACTAGAAGAAGCACCCTTTATGACAATCTTTGTTTGTCTAACTCAGATTAGAGAAAAATTCGATGCTGATCTAAGCTTTGACTTTGTTTGTAGGGCTGGAATTTGCGGAAGCTGTGGGATGATGATAAATGGCACCCCAAAACTTGCTTGCAAGACCCTAACTAGCGATTATCCAGATGGGGTGATAGAGCTTATGCCCATGCCTGCATTTAGACACATTAAGGATCTAAGTGTCAATACAGGAGAGTGGTTTGAGGGTATGTGTAAGAGGGTTGAAAGCTGGATACACACAGACAAGGAAACAGACATTAGCAAGATCGAAGAAAGAATTGAGCCAGAGGTTGCCGAGGAGACCTTTGAGCTTGATAGATGCATTGAATGTGGGATCTGCCTTGCTAGCTGTGCCACCAAGCTAATGCGTCCAAATTTCATAGGTGCTACAGGGCTTTTAAGGACGGCTAGATACTTGCAAGATCCGCATGATCATAGGACTGTTGGGGATTTTTACGAGCTTGTAGGCGATGATGATGGAGCCTTTGGCTGTATGAGTTTGCTTGCTTGTGAGGATAATTGCCCTAAGAATTTGCCCTTGCAAAGCAAGATCGCCTATATGAGAAGAAAACTTGTCGCACAAAAAGATAGTTAAGGGTTCCCTTTTTGGGAACCTATGAGAGTTTTAATGCTTGAGTTTTTACAAAAAATTTGGAAAAATCATTTATTATACCAAGATTTAGACTCTAAGTTTAATGATCCAAAGCTACTTGATACAGCAGAATTAGCCATACTTTTAAGCACAAATGATCAAAACTACGAACGCTACTTACACCTAAATGACTTTATTAATATATTAAAAAAAGCTAGTTTAAGAACCAATCTTTTTAGCATCCAACTAGCTCAAATTCAAGCTATCAATGCTCTTAAAATGGGCTTTGTCTCCAAAAATGAGCTTTTAAAAGCCTTGAATTTACTCTCCAAACTTGGCACTCAAGAAACTACAATTAACTTTATAAAAAGTCTTGAACTTAATGAGCCTAACAAAAAGGGTGAGTTTTTTGCAAGCTATGATAAACTTAACGAGCTTAACGAGCGAATGCAAGCTTTGAGCGAGGATGAGGATCTCATACAAAGGCTTAAGGAAATTTTACAAAAATTCACACAGGAAAAATTTATAATCTCCATCACAGGCGTTATGAACTCAGGAAAATCAAGTGTGCTTAATGCCCTGCTTAAATCTCCTGTCTTAGGCATTTCTAACATACCTGAAACAGCAAATTTAACCCTCTTAAACTACGGACAAAGTAACACAGCAAGGCTTCATTTTTGGAGCCAAAAAGAATGGCAAGAGCTTGTAGATGGGGTTAAAAACGATGAAAAAATGAGCACTCAAATCAAGCAAATACAAGAACAAGAAGCCTTTGATGAATATATTTTACCAAAGCCCTTAATCAAAGAAATTCCAAGTCAAGATCTTAAAAAATTCAGCTCAGCTCAAAATTCACTATCCTTGCTCATTAAACAAATAGAACTTTACACAAAGCTTGATTTTTTAAGCTCAAACATCAGCATAGTTGATACCCCTGGGCTTGATGATGTCTTCATTCAAAGAGAGATGCTTACAAAGAATTTCATAAAAGAAAGCGATTTTTTGATTCACCTAATGAGTGCTAGTCAAAGTCTAAGCCAAAAGGATAGTGAATTTATCATATCTTGTTTGCTTGATTCAAGAATCACTAAGTTTTTAATCCTAATTAGCAAGGCTGATTTACTAAGTGAAAAGGAGTTAAATGAGGTAATATCCTACACTCAAAACACCCTAAAAAAGAGGCTAAAAGATAGTGGCTTTGATGAGAGCTTCATTGAAAAGATAGATTTTCTAACTGTAAGTGCTAAGAAGGCTAGTGATTTTTATGAAAAAAAAGAAGATGAAAAAAGTCTCAAAGAAAGCAAGATCTTAGAGCTTGAAAGCTATCTTTATAAGGAGCTTTTTTCAGGTCAAAAAAGCACTCTTATACTTGCTTCTTACAAAAAAGAACTGCTTTTAATCAATAAAGAATTAATAAGTAGATATGAAACCCAAAACCTAGCCCTTCAAGATCAAAGCAATAATCTAGGCGAGGAAAACGAAATCCTTTTAAGACAAAGTAAACAAGAAGAGGAGCTTTTAAAACAAGCCAAGGCTGATATAAATGATTTCATCTTTAAGCTCAAAGATGAGAATGTCTTAGCTACTAATACCTTGCAGCTTTTATCAAAAAAGCTCGAAGATAGGCTTTTTGATGAGCTAAAATACAGCCTTGAAAAAAAGATTAAGATAGATAAAATTCGCCTAGTTGCTATCTTTGATCGAAGCTTTAAGGATGAAACTGTTGATATTTTAAGGGAGTTAAACTATAAAGGAGCTAAGAAATTTGAGCTTTTAAAGGAAAATTTAGCCCTTAAATATGAATTCTTACAAGAGAATTTAGAAAATGATCTTGAAAATTTCAAAGAAAGGCTTTCTGAGAATTTAAGATTATTTTTTGATGATGAAAGATATGAGCTTTTAAAACTAGAACTTGGAGCAATCTTAGAAAGTAAGAATGAGCTTGAATTTTTAAGAGCTAAGATAAAAGAGCTTATGGATGCGTATTTTCAGCATTTTGATCTTAACGAACTTGCCAATAAACTTGATATAAATAAAGACTTTATGTCCTTTTTACAAGCTAAGCTAAAAAGATACGAAGAGCTACAAAAGGCTAGAATTTCAGATCTTAAAAAAATGCTTTCAAAGGGTGCGAATGAGGGTATAAATGCAAAAGAGCTTTTAGAAAAGAACTTAGAAAAAATAAACACCCTAAGATCCTTACAAGGAGCCTTACTAAATGCAACTTGAACTTTTACAAAATTTCATAAAAGCCTATGAAAGCACCTACAATCAACACTTTGATGAAAGTTTTAAGGGTAAAATTCAAGCCCTTGCCTTAAAACTAAATGAGCCCTTTATGCATTTAAATCAGCTCTTCATAGAGGAGCTAAACTCCATCATATCAAGCCTTGATAAGCCCATAAAAGTAGGCATCATAGGTCAGTTTTCAAGCGGTAAATCAAGCCTACTTAATCTCATCTTGCAAAGACCCTGCCTTCCAACAGGGGCTGTGCCTGTAACCTCCAAGCTTAGCTTTTTAAGATATGCGAAGAATTACTGCTTAAAGATTAGCTTCAAGGATGGAAGCGATGAGCTTGTCGATGTAGAGGAGCTTGAAAACTATGCAGATCAAAGAAAGGAAGGCAAGGAGGCAAAAAGTTTAAGCATTTATGCGCCCATAAATTTGCTACAAAAAATCACCCTCATTGATACTCCTGGCTTAAATGCCAACGATGAGGACAACGAAAGCACCTTCAAAGAACTTTTCAACACCCATTCCATCATCTGGCTTTCCTTGATAGATAATGCGGGCAAAAAAAGCGAAGAGGATGCCATAAAGGCAAATTTAAGGCTCTTAGAGGATAATCAAAGCATTTGCGTTTTAAATCAAAAGGACAAGCTTTCAAGCAAGGAGCTTGACAGGGTTGTAGAGTATGCAAGGACTGTTTTTGGAGGGTATTTTGACAAGCTTATAGCCATATCTTGCAAGGAGGCTGAAAGCAAGGAAAGCTATGAAAGATCAAATTTCAAGGCATTGCTTGATCATCTTCAAAACCTTGATGAAACAAGGCTTAAAAAGCTCTTTGTTAAAAGAAAGATCCTTCATCTTTGTAGCTTTTTAGAGGCTCAGTATGAATTTTTTGACGAGGTATTTGATAACTTAGAGGGTATTTTTAAGGATTTTTCAGCCTTTTTACAAGAAAATAACGAAACGATAGAACAAAAGATCATTATGCTCCAAGCTAAAATTCTAGGACACCTAAAAGCCGTTGCAGAAAAAATCTCAAAGGAGATATTAAATTCAGTTAGAAAAAAAGAGGCTCATTTTTACAAGCAAAGCAAGGGCTTTTTGCATAAGGGTTTGTTTGAAAGATATGATTATGAAGCACCCTTTATATCAAGCGATGATAGCTTTTTGGCTATGTTTTATCATAGCGATACTATGAATAAAGAGTTTAAAAAGATGAGGGGGGATATTGAGGGTGAGTTTAAGCTCATAAAAGAGAATTTGCATTTAATTTTTGAGCAGCTTGAAAAAAAGATCATGCTTTTCAAGGCTGAATTTTCAAACATACAAAAGGATGAAAGCTATCAAAGCGATCTTGATTATGCCTTACTTGCTAGCTTTTGCAGTGCTAGCGATGAGCTTTTTTTGAAGGACTTTAAGGAGCTTTTGGATAAAAATTTTTTAGATTTTGATCTCTTTTTTGAAAAGCTTAATCTCAAAGCCCTTGCAAATTATGAAAGTGCAACCAAACTAAGCCTTGGCTTTTTTAGTCAAAAGATTAATGAAAGCAGGATCTTTTATGAGCTTGATAGCTCTGAATTTACCCTTTATTATCCAAAGATCAATGAAATTTATGAGAGGGTTTTAACAGAGCTAAATGTCTATGAATTTGAGGCCTTGCTTGTGGATAAGCCCCTTATGCTTAAAGGCTATAAAAAATTTTTTGAGGATTTTAAAGAATTAATTTCAAAAAAACTTGCTATCATTATGGATCACAAAAAAGAAAATTCAAAGCGAAGAGCTTGGCTTTTGGATATTCAAAAAGGCATTAAGGGACTGTAATGAAAAAAAGCTTTATTATCTTGGCTATCTTGTTTAAATTTAGCCTCGCACTTTCCTTGAACGAAACAGTAGCACTTTACGAGGCAAAAAGATACGAGCTAGCCTTTCATAATTTTAATCTTTTATGTCAGCAAAACAGCGCCACAGCTTGCTTTTTTCTTGGGCTAATGTATGATCAAGCACAAGGGGTCAAGGAAAATGAAAGCGAGGCTTCAAGGCTTTATGAGCTAGCTTGCAAAAAGGGCATTTCAAGTGCTTGCTTTAATAATGCCTTGCTCTTTGATAAAAATGAGCTTACAGAAGAAGCAGATCTTAATTTTTACAAGGCTTGCCAGCTAAGACACATAGATGCTTGCAGGAATTTAGGATTAAGATATGAGGAGAGAAAGGAAGGAAGCACAGCTTTAAGCTTTTATGAAAAGGCTTGCAAATTCAAAGATGGCAGTTCTTGCTTTAAACTAGCAAAGCTTTATGAGGAGGGAAATCTTGTTCGTCAAAATGTCCAACTTGCCACTAGGACATACAGGACAAGTTGTGAGCTAAACTTCACCCTTGCTTGTCATCTTTTGGGTGAGCATTATGAGGGCAGCGACAATAGCCTAGCAAAGAGGTATTACGGAAGGGCTTGCGATAAGAGCTATGAACCAGCTTGCGAGGCTTATAAGAGGGTTAATCAAGCTCAGTGATTAAAGACTTTTTTACCAAGCTTTTAGAGCTAATTCAGCTAAAAGTATCAATCACCTTTTATAAAGCTCTTTTTTCAAAGATACTCTTTTTCAAGAAAGTATTGATTTTAGACAAAATGCCATAGGCTCAAGACAATTTAAGCGCTTGATTTCTTATCATTTTTAGCAAGATTTTATACAAATCTTGACCTTGAATTTTCGTCTTAATTGCGTTTCCTTTACATGAAGCATAAAATCTTCCTTTTTGCTTCCTTTAAATTTAGCTAAGCTATGTTTAGTAAAACCTCAGAAATTCACAATTGCATTTATGTGATTCTTAGCTAAACTCATTTTTTGAGTGTTTTACTCTAAATGTTCTTTAGCCCCTTCTACTACGCAGTTGCAAGTGAAACGAAGCAAAAAATCTACAAGTTAATCATAAGCTTTCCAAGTATCACTATAAATTATGCTAGATTCTAATTCTGCAAAGCCTGATAAAATTGGCAAAAGCTCGCTACTAGAAC
>NZ_QHLI01000057.1 GCF_006864425.1 Campylobacter troglodytis
GCCCTCGTCTCCATCTTGTAAATAATATGAATTTTTTAGTAATTCTATCCAAAGGCGAAGGCGGCAAATCTCAACTGAATTTTCGTTTATATCTACGCCAAAAAGATTGTTTTCGATGATGTCTCTTTTGAGCTTGAAAAGGGCTTTTTGGATTTGCTGGTGTTGTGTATTTATTTTATACCCTGCCTCGCCTTGAATTTTAAGCCTTTCATAGCTAAAATTCTCAACGACAATTTCCTCGTTTTCAATGCGAAGTGCGGTTTTTGGTGCAGTAAAAAGCCCTAAATCATAATGAATTTGCACCATTTGATTTAAAACAGCTGCCATAAAATGCCCGCTACCAACAGCAGGATCGCAAATTTTAATGCCTTTTAAAAGGGCTTGATAATCTTTTATGCGTTGCTGTTTTTCGCCCTCGCTTAACCTTGAACGCTTTTGCCAAATGTTTTCATAAAGGCTTTCATAGCTTGAAATTTCGCTAAATTCAGGGCAATTTTCTTTGAATTTTTGCAAAACTACCCTTTCAAGGCTTTGCTTACTCATATAATTTGTGATCTCGCTTGGGGTGTAAAAACTGCCCTCTTGGTAGGCGTTTAGCCTTTCAAAAACATTTCCCAAAACGCTTGAATTTATGAGCGTGTCGCTTTCAAAGTCCTCTCCACTGCCAAAGTCGTAGCTGTTTAGAAAGTCTAAAATGGCTTTTAAGAGGGGCTTTTTGCCTTGATTTGGCAGGGTGATTTCTATTGCTTTTTCGCCTTTGTCTAGCTGATCGATGAAAATTAGCTCTTTTTCTTTCTCATTTGGGGTGAAAAGGGCTGAATTTAAGTAGGGTAAACCATAAAAGGCTGAATTTTTGTCCTTTCTTTCGTTTGGCTTGGTGTTGAAAATGTCAAAAAAGAGTGAATTGAGGGTAGAAAAGCCTTGAATTTTATTTGAGTTTAAAAAGCGAATTTGCCTTTTGTCTTTGTTGAAACGCACCAAATTTGCCTCAACTAGCTTTAAAAATAAAATGCGATTTAGCCAAATGATAATAAGGCAAATGACGGCTTCTTTGTCTTTTTGAATTTGAAGGCTTGAATTTGCAGAGCTTGAATTGTGTGTGCTTGAATTTAAATAGCTTGAATTTTTAGGACCTTCGCTTTGTGTGTTTGAACCGTTGTGGTTTGAATTTTTAGAGCTTTCGTTTTGAAACTGTGAATTTGAAAAGCTTGAATTTTTGCTAGTTTCGTTTTGAATGCTTGAATTTAAAAAGCTTAAATTCTGGCTTGGCAGTTTGGCTTTGCTGTGTAAAATGCTTTCAATGGCATTTGATAAAGACCCTTCAAGCCCACTTAAATCAAGCTTGTTTTTCTCGCTTTTAAGCCCTAAGAGATAGATTAGATCCTTGTAGAATTTTTCGTTGATTTGAGACTTCTCCTTTGTGAATTTTTCAAGTAAAAATTCAGAGGAAAAGGCTTTGTAGTAACGTTTTAGGGCTTTGGGGCTGTCTTTGGACTTGGTGTTTTCTTTGTTTGCTGTGTTGCTTTGTGAAGTGGCTTTGGTGGTGGCTGTGGTGGCAGATTGAGTCTCAGCAGTTGCGACAGTTGCGGTTTTAGTGCCTTCTTTGTCAGCATTTGAAATGGTGTAGCTTTGGGTTGAATTTAAAGTGGCTTTGGTGGTGGCTGTGGCAGTTTTAATGCCTTCTTTGTCGGTAGTGGCTGAATTTAAAGCGGTTTTAGTGTTTGATGTGTGGCTTTTTGAAAGGACTTTGTTTGCGGTTTTAGTGATGGCTGTGGCAGTTTTAATGCCTTCTTTGTCGGTAGTGGCTGAATTTAAAGCGGTTTTAGTGTTTGATGTGTGGCTTTTTGAAAGGACTTTGTTTGCGGTTTTGGTGTATGCTGTGCCTGCTGTGTCAGTTTTAATGCCTTCTTTGTCAGCAGTGGCTGAATTTGAAATAGTGTAGCTTTGGGCTGAATTTAAAGCGGTTTTGGTGTCAGCAGTGGCGGCGGTTTTGGCTGAATTTTCTTTGGCTTTTAGCTCTTTTTCTAGCGCGTCTAGCTCGTTTTTGATTATGCTTAAATCTAAATGCAAGGGGCTTAGCTTTGGCTCGCTAGAAAAATGATTTATGATGTGATTTTGAACGAAATATGTGTAATCATCGCTATTGAGATAGTCTTTTAACTCCTTGTAAAATTGGGCGTTTGTCTTTTGCTCGAATTTTTCCTTTTTTAAATCGCTGTTTGAAAGTATGGATTTATAGCTTTTATACAGGCTTTTTATGTCCTCGTTTTTATAAAAAAATCTCTCAAATTCGCTCTCTTTGAAAAAGAAAAAATGCCAAAAATCCGTGATGATGATGTATTTTACCTTAAAGGCTGTGTTCTTGCTTGTAGCCTTTTCTTTTTCTCTAAAATAGTATAAAATCGCCTCGTGCAAGGCTTTTTTGTTTATGTTGTTTGTGTCTATCATCTCGGCTGTGTTGTTTGGCTTTTTGGCTTCAAACAAAACGGCTATGTCGCCGTCCTTTTTTAGCACAAAATCCACAGCACCTGGGATTTTCTTAGCTTCTATACTTAGCTTTTGCCCTGCACTTATTTCGCCCTCATCGTAAGGCATTAGGATGTTGTAATCCTTGAATTTCTCAAAAAACTCTTTTTTTAGCACCTCTTGGACTAGGTCGTGTTCGTTTTTGTTCTCATCTAGTGCCTTTTGAAGTGCCTTGAAATAGCCTTTTAGGATATTTATAAAGGCAAGTTGAGCCTCGGGCTTTATTTTGGTGTTATAATAAAGCTCACCGCCTAGAAAGCTTTGAATTTCTAGCCTTTCTTGCCTACATTTAAATGGTAGCATTGTTGGTCCTTTTGAAATTTAAAAGCCCTTTAAACGCTTTTAAAGGGGATTTAAAAGGCTTTTAAAAAGAATTTTAATAAAAAGTCTAAATGGTTTTGAGCTTGAATTTTGCTGAATTTATGCACTTAAATGAGCAAAACAAAGTGCTTTTTTAAAAAAACATTAAAAAGCACAAAAGATCTTTTGAGAAAAAATCAAAAACGCAAAAAGATCGTTTTAAGCATTTAAATTCTAACAAGCATTTAGCTCAAAAATGCCTTTTCGCAACTAAAAAATTCAAAAATACGGTTTAGGCTCAAAAACACCAAGCATTTAAAATTCAAAAATGCCTTTTCGCAAACACAACAAATTCAAAAATGCCTTTTCGCAACTAAAAAATTCAAAAATACGGTTTAGGCTCAAAAACACCAAGCATTTAAAATTCTCACAATCATTTAGGCTCAAAAACACCAAGCATTTAAATTTCAAAAATGCCGCTTAAAAGCACAAAACAAAGTCTCAAAAGCCACTACTTCAAGCCCTTGATATGCTCGAAAAATAGTAATTTCCCGCTGTGAGCTTTTATATTTGCAAAGCTTTCCTCCTCAAATTCAAGCCCAAAGATAGAGGTGGTTGGAAAAGAGCTAAGAGTGCTTTTACTTAAAAGCTCGCAAAGCTCACGCATAGCTGGATTGTGTCCTACTATCAAACACTCATTAAAGGCATCATCTAAGCCCTTGATAAATTCAAAAAGCCCTCTACAACTAGCCTCATAAAGAGCCTTTTCAAAGATGATATTTTTCTCATCAAAGTTAAGTCCTTTAGCTAAAAGCCTTGCCGTTCTTGTCGTCCTTAAAGCAGCTGAGGAGATGATTTTTTCTACCTTAAAATCACGAGCACTTAGCCTTTTTAACATATCTTTGATCTCTTGTTCTCCCTTTGCGTTAAGATCCCTCTCATAATCCCTATCGTAGTTTTCTTGCTCAGCCTTAGCATGACGCATTAGATAAATTTTTTTCATCTTAAACCCCTTAAATTTCTAAATTTTGCAAAGCCATAACCGCATATGAAGCCAAAGATATGAGCATACCAGGCTATGTTTATGCCCATAAAAATAGGCACAAAACTCATAAGCAATATAGCAACTATCAATCCTTTTGTGCTGGATCTATCCACACAGGCATAATAGCCCATCAAAAGACAGATAGCACCACTAGCACCAACTACATTTACAAAACTATGAGTGTAGAGCGTGTCATAATACACATAAATAGCACTTAAAAAAGAACAAGCTATGCCTCCTATAAAATAAAGTAGGGCAAAACGCAAGGAGCCTAAATAACGCTCCAAAACCGAGCCAAACTGCCACAAAACTATCATATTTAAGGCTATGTGAGCTATGCTTCCGTGCATAAACATAGTGCTAAGAAGCTGCCACCAAAAGCCCTCGCTGAAAAAAAATATATTTAAACCAAGTAGGGTGCGAAGATGGGTTGAGGCATCGTAAGTGAGTATGAAAACTAGGACATTAAGAGCGATGAGAAAGCCACAAACCAAGGTTTACCTTTAAAATTAATGCCACATTATAGCATTTTTCTTAACTTGTGCTGTAAAAAATGACTGTTTTTGTTTTTAAGCACTTTTTAAGGAAAGTAGGGTGTTTGGGTTGTTGACTTGAATTTAAAAGTAGGGCATTTGGGTTGTTAAATTTATATTTTTGGCTTGAATTTAAAAAGGGGGCATTGTGGCTTTTTAATTTAAATTTAAAAAGAAGGTATTTGTATTTTTAGCTTGAATTTAAAAAATAGCATTTAGGCTTTTTGATTTCAATTTAAAAAAGTATTTAGATTTTTTGACTTAAAAAGAGAACACTGTGGCTTTTTAACTTCAATTTAAAAAAAGGATACTGTGGCTTGACTTTAATTTTAACTATTTAGTGGGCTTCATTTAGGACAAATTTCAATGGCTTTAACTTTAAGCAAGATCCCTTAAATAAGGCTTTGACTATAAAAATTTGAGGGCATTTAAAATTTAAAAGCTGGTTTAAGAGAGGCTTAAAATAGGGTGTTTAAATTTAAAAGCCTAGCTTAAAAATGGGTTTAAATTCAGCTTTAAATTCAGCTTTAAAATGCTTCTGAGATCTTTTTGATAAATTTTTTGGCTACCTTAAAGATAATTTTTTCTCATTTAGCAAAATTTAAGATAAATTTGTTTTTTATTTTAAAAGATCAAAGTATAAAATTCAAGCTCAGCAAAAGCTTTCAAGGCTCTTTTGTCTTTTATGTTTAAAAATCAAAGGCTTTAAAAAAAGTATTGATTTTAGACAAATATCATATTTGTCATACTAAGCATTTGCTAAGTATCTTTGAATTCAAAAAGAGATATTTCGTTTTCTATGAAAACTCAATATGACAAAGGCAAAAATTTTCATACTGAGCGTAGCGAAGAAACTCTTTTTTGAATTGCGAGATATTTTGGCTTTTGCAAAGCCTCAAATGATAAAGGCAAAAAGTCCCCCTCACTTGCAAAGGGGTAACATAGTAAATCCCCCTCACTTGCAAAGGGGGATTTTTTGCTTCGCAAGGCTCGCAACCCGTTGGGTGGGGGTGGGTCATTGCGAGGCAAAGCCGAAGCAATCCACAATACATCTTGTCATACTAAGCATTTGCTAAGTATCTTTGAATTCAAAAAGAGATATTTCGTTTTCTATGAAAACTCAATATGACAAAGGCAAAAATTTTCATACTGAGCGTAGCGAAGAAACTCTTTTTTGAATTGCGAGATATTTCGGCTTTTGCAAAGCCTCAAATGACAAAGGCAAAAATTTTCATACTGAGCCTGTGCTAAGTATCTCAAGCCTCCACTTCTCATTTTAAGCGAAGAATCCACGAATTTATTAAGATATGCTTTGATGGCTTCTTCGTCCGTAGGCTCAAAATGACAAATCAATACTTTTTTGAAAAAGACTAAATCAAAATGTGAAATATAAGCTCATTAAAAGCTCTAAAAGCCATAAAATTTCACACTTAATTTATACAACTCATATAAGATTATGGGTTAATATTTTGCAAGGATTAAATCTTGATTCAAAGGCTTGTTTTTATTTTTTTATTTGTTCTTCTTAGCTTAAAAGCAGATTTGATAATTTCTTCTGATGCCTTGCCCGAAAGGATCAAATCCTTTATACAAACACATTTTAAGGCTCAAATAGCTCTTGTGCAAATGGATAAAAAATCCTATGAAATCTATCTCACAGATGGCACTGAGCTTGAATTTGACACTCTTGGAAATTGGAAAGAAATAGAAAGCAAGTTAAGCCCCATAAGCTTTTCCATACTTCCTGCAAACATAGCAAGCATAATTCAAAAGCAGTTTCCACAAGCGATCTTAATAGAACTTGAAAGAAAGATCAATTACTACAAGATCAAGCTTTCAAATGGAATCAAGCTTAAAATTGACGCAAATGGGACTATTTTAAGTCAAAAATTCTAAACCTTTAAAGGCCTTTGGTGTTTGATCTTTTTCATATCAAGCAAGGTAGCTAGGACAAGCTTTTTAGCATAAACAAAAAGATTTTAAAATGAAATTTCTTTAAAAAGCCTAGCTTATTTGGCAAAAGAAGCTTCTCATATAAAGCCTGGGCAAATAAAATTTATCCTACTAAAACTTAGTCTCTCGGACAAACGCAATTTTGGCTCAAGATACTTTAATTTGATACAATATCATTTTAAAGTATGGAGAGCAAAATGAAAAACAAGTATATGATTCGCTCCCGAATTGTCTCAAAAGAAATTTAGGGAAATTTTGAAGTATTTTTGCCTTGATTTAGAGGCGAAAAAAATCGCAGAAATTTGCAAAATTTCTCGTGTTTGCGTGAATAGAATTTTGCGTGAAATTCGCATTTTGATAGCCAAAGAGTGTGAAAAAATCAGCAAGATGAGTGGTGAGATAGAAGTCGATGAAAGTTATTTCGGTGCAAAAAGAGTGCGTACAAAGCGTGGGCGTGGGGCTGGAAAAAAGACACCTGTGTTCGGTATGCTAAAACAAAATGGTTGCGTTTATACGCTCAAACACTTGCTCTGCGAAAGAGCTACTAGCTATCATAATGGACTTTGCAGAGCTTAACGAGTGTGAAATTTATAGTGATAGCTTCAAAGCTTATGATGGCTTGGTGGATTTGTGTGCAAAGGCACATTACAGGGTCAAACACGCCAAATTCGAGTTTGCAAAGGGACACAATCACATAAACGAAATAGAGAATTTCTGGGGCTTTGCAAAGTTTAGATTAGCTAAATTTAGGGGCATAAAAAAAGAAAATTTTGTGTTTCACTTAAAAGAAACAGAATTTAGATATAATACAAAAAATTTAGGACAAAATTCTCATCAAAATTTATTAAAGTTGATAAGAGAAAATCCTATTAAAGTATCTTGAGCCGAAATTTTTTCTATAAAGCCTAGCTTCTGTGTAAAACGAAGTTGTTTTGATGGCATAGTTTCTTCGGCAAAACGAAATTTCTTTAAAAAATTTAGTTTCTTTGGAAAACGAAGCTATTTTAATAAAGCCTCGCTTAGTCAGCAAAGAAAGCTTTTTAAAAAAGGCTCTTGCTTTGAGTTTTTGTGCCTTAGAAATTGAATTTTTCACAGTATAAATTTGACAAGCTTGTGTGAGAAACTTAATATTTTTCAAAAAAGATCTTTTTAAATTTACTCTACATTTTAAATTTGGCTTTTTTGTAAAGGGGCTGAATTTTAAGATCTTCTTGATGGCAAGATGTTTTTGAGTTGCTTTGAAACATAGGAGAAAGTGTTTTTCTTTTGAGTTTAAATTTGATTAGAATAGTTTTGGAATTTTTATGAAGGATTTTAAATTTAACAAAGGCTTAGAACAACAGTAAAAAACTAATGATAAAAGTTCTAAGCAGAATTTAAATTCAGCAAAGAAATAAAAGATCTTACAAGCCTTAAACACACTCAAATTTATAAGAACTACTGCTTAAATTCAGCTATTTTTTGAGAAAATTTTAGCGAAGCTCCTGTTTTAACTGTGAATTTAAGAAGGCTTTTTTGAGCTATGATGACTATGGTAGAGCCAAGCTCGAAATTGCCAAGCTCATCTCCTTTTTTAAAATGCAAATTCTCATAATTTTTTGTAAACTTTGAAGTGCTTTTGGCATTTGTTTGTATGCTCTCATCAAAAACAAAACGTATCTTGCCTACATTTAAGGCTCCCACAAAGACAAGCCAAAACAAGCTATCCTTGCTCTTGCATCTTAAAACCACCCTTTCATTTTTGCTGTAAAGATTTGAAATTTTTTCTAAGCATTTCGCGCTAACGCTAAAAAGCTCTCCTCTCACATAGCTAGCACTTAGAATTTGCAGATCACAAGGTGCGTGATAGCGGTGATAATCCCTTGGAGAAAGGTATAAATTTATGTATTCACAGCCTTTTGCAAGCTCGTTTTTTTCATAGGCTTCGTCTAAAAGCTCGTTTATGCTGTAGGTGTTGTTTTTAATGGAAAATGCCAAAAGCTCACTTTGAGCCTTAAAGGCTGATCCGCACTCAAAAACAGTGGCATCACAAGGGCTTATAAAGCCCTCTTCAAGCTCTCTTTGTTTTTCAAGCCTTCTGGTAAAAAGTGCGTTTAAGCTTTCATATTCGCTTAAAGGCTTAAATTCACTAAGATCTATATTAAACTGTTTTACATAGGCTAGATTTATCTTAGTTTGTAGCCATTTTGGAAATTTGATCCCAGCTATAAGCCCAAAAAGCCTTGATATATCCTTGCTAAATAACATCACACCCCCCTTAAATCCATACACACAATCTCACTTGGAGCTAAAAACCTCATAGCAGGTCCCCAAAAGCCAGCCCCACTGCTAACATAAAGCTTGTTTTTGTTTTCAAGCTCATAAAGCCCATACAAAAAGCCTTGCTGCAATAAAACAAGAGCCCCAAAAGGAAAGACCTGCCCTGCGTGAGTATGTCCGCTAAGAATTAGCTCAAAATCACTCATATCATAAAGACTAACAGTCTTTGGCTGATGAGCTAGTAAGATGCTTGGTGCATTTTTGTTTAGCTTAGCCCTTGTTGCTTCTAGATCAGGCTTTGCACCCAAGCGATCAGCACGAAGCCCTGCTAGATCTGCCATTCCTGCTATGTTTAAAAATCCCAAATTCACGCTTTCATTGATGAGTATGTGCATTTTTGTTGTTCTTAAAAGCTCTAAGACCCCATCAAGCCCTCTGTAATACTCGTGATTTCCAAGACAAAAAAAGACCCCATACTTGCTCTTAATCTCATCTAAAATGTGTATATAATCTATCTCCTTAGGCTTAGTATCTACTAAATCCCCTACAATCACTACCACATCAGCATCCAAGGCATTTATCTCATCAACCAAGCCTTGCAAAAACTCCCTATGCAAATTCTTACCCAAATGCACATCGCTAATCATAACAAGCCTTGTGTTTTGAGTTAATTTAGGCAGATCTAGCTTAAGATAGCGAGTCTTAGGTATGCTCATAGCATTGCTCCAGCCCTTAAACACAGAGCCTATGGCAAAGATAAGCAAGGAAAGATTAAAGATAAGCTTGATACTGGCCCTTCTGCTTTCATCAAAGGGGCTTTTTGAGGACAGTTTAAGATAAAACTTCACAAGCAAACGCAAAAGATCGGCAAAAACAGTGATGAAAAAGAAGAAATAAGTAGGTGCAAAGGCGTGGGCAAGGACATTGTAAATCTCGCTACTAAAGCGGTCATCTGCTCTAAACATCAAAAAGGCAGTTTGAGCTATGAATAGTAAGATAAAAAGTGCAATTAAATAAAATTTATGAGCTTTTAAAAAGGGTATTTGCATAAATAAACGTTTGTAAATATAAACATTTGCAAGGCTAAATACAGCCAAAAAAGCCAAAGAAAAAAGAAAAAAAACCCACCACATAAAAAAATTTTAACAAAAACAGTTTAATTCTTAGTAAAGCCTTGAATTTTACTTAGCCTAAAAGGCTATTTTGTAAAAAGCTTTGTCATATCAATGGGCTTAACACACTTTAATGTGATGCTTTTTTATAATTGTGAGCAAGATTTTGTATAAGTTGGCGGATTTTTATATAAATGAATGGAGTGCGTAGCAAGATACAATTAAGATCTAAATTTTCTTTTAAATAAACTGTCTTTAAATTCCAAGCCTTTGCGTTTAGCTTGTCGCAAGCTTAAAAGGCTATAATGTCATAAAAGGGGCAAAAATGCGTTTGAATTCCCAAAAAGACTTGACTTTTATTGATTTATTTGCAGGTGTGGGTGGATTTCATTTGGCACTTACTTTGGGATTTAAGACTGCAATGAACGAGAGAGAGAAATTCTCGTGTGGTAATTTAAACCTAAACACCACAAATTCGTAACCAAAATGCCTTTTTGCAAGCGAGATTGATTTAAACGCACAAAAAACCTACGCCCTGAATTTCCCTAGCACAGAGCTTTTTGGCGACATTACAAAGAAAGAAATTCAAGCAAAAATCCCTAAAAATTTTGACATTTTATGCGGGGGCTTTCCTTGATAGGCTTTAGCATCGCAGGCTATCAAAAGGGCTTTGCCAACACTCGTGGCACGCTTTTTTTGGGACCTCAAAAATCGCCAAAACACACCGCCTTTAAGTGCTTTTTTTAGAAAATGTTAAAAATCTCAAAAACCACGACAAAAAACACACCTTTGCAAGCATAAAAAACGCCTTGCAAGCCCTAGATTACGCCGTTTTTAGCGAGGTGTTAAATTCAGCAAATTTTGCAAAAAATTTGGCAAAAATGCCAAAAATTCAAAGCTTTGGCGACCACATAATAGCGATGAGCTTTGTTATTTTGGGGCTTAAATGCGGCGTAGAAATTGACGAGCGTGAGTGCATAAACACTTCCTTTCCAAATTTTTTAAGCATACTCAAAGATTTAGGGGTGGTTATTGGAACATAAATCTTGTGTTTAGATCAGTAATTGTTATATTTTTTTTAGCTATAATTATGCTTATTTAAACAAAGGCAAGGATACAAATATAGTATGCAAAAGGTTAAACTAGCAACAGCATTCAGTGGCATTGGAGCGATAGAACACGCATTCAAAAGACTAAATATACCCCACGAGATAATTTTTGCCTGTGATATAAACAAATTTGTAAAAGAAAGCTATTTGGCAAACTACAAAATCAAGCAAAATCAATGGTTTGACGATATAAACGATATTCCAGCTAAAAATTTTAGTGGCAAGGTTGATTTTTTAATGGGCGGTAGTCCTTGTCAGTCTTTTTCTAGCGTGGGTAAAAGAGAGGGTTTAAAGGATGATAGGGGGAATTTGGTTTTTAGTTTTATAGATTTGATTGATGAAATTCAGCCTAGTGTTTTTATGTTTGAAAATGTAAAAGGCTTGTTAATTCATAACAAGGGCGAAACCTTTAAGTATATTTTAAAAGAATTTGAAAGCACGGGCTATAAAATTTTTTATCAAGTTTTAAACGCAAAGGACTATGGAATTCCGCAAAATAGAGAAAGATTATATCTTGTAGGTTTTAAGGATTTTAATTTTGCCTTTGAATTTCCACAAAAAATGGAGTTAAAATATAAAGTTAAGGATTTTTTGCAAGACAAGGCAGATATGAAGTATTATCTTGGCAAAAAAGGCGTTGAATTTGTAACGGGTAGGGCAAACCATAAATACAAATGTCAAATAAACGGCGATATTGCTTTATGTCAAAAATCAAATCAACAATTTAATTGGCACGGCGACTTCGTGCAAGAAGAGGGCGAAGCTGTAAATGAAAAATACTTTTTGAGCGAGGCTGTTAAAAGCTATGTTTTAAAAAGTGGCACAAAGGGCTTTTATTCAAAACCTGAAACTGATTTAGATATAGCTAGACCGCTTTTAAGCACTATGGGAAGTATGCATAGAGCCGGCGTGGATAATTACTTTACTTATGGAGATAGAATTCGCAAATTAACGCCAAGAGAGTGTTTGAGGCTAATGGGCTTTGATGATGACTTTAAAATAGTAGTTAGTGATACTCAAATGTATAAACAAGCTGGAAATAGTATTGTTGTAAATGTGTTAATGGCAATCCTACAAAATATCTACAAGGAAATTGATGGCAACTAATAGGCTAAAAATAATCGATGCACTTGAAATCAATTTTGTTGATAGTTGTGCTAGAAAAGAATTTAAACTAAATACAAGTGGCGAACAAGCACCGGGCAAAACAAAAGGTGTAGGTGAAAAACGCTTATATATATCAAACACAAAAGATTCTAGTGAATATGATACATTTTTTGAATTTGATAAATTAAGATATTTTTTCTTTAAAAAGAGTGATTTAGTGCAGTATATAAAAGACGCAAAAGATGAGTATTTGCACCCTACACAAAATTATTTGCAAGATATTAGTGAATTTTACGAGACAAATTATAATTTAATTTTGGGTTTAAAAGATGAATATATAAAATTTCAATTTTCAAGAACACACGACAGCCAAAATAGATATTATTTGGTATTAGTTGGCAATAAACGCAAAAATAACCTAAATAGAATAGCATATTCTTATCTTTTGGATATTTGTTTGCCACGAGTTACCAAATTTAATTTTGTAAAAATGCAAAACGAAAATAATGGTGAAATTTTTGTATATTTGAAACCAAATTTTGTTAGTAGCACAAAAATTGAGGAATTTGTTTTAAGCGAAAAAGCGAAAAGGCGGCAAGATAAAGAAAAAACAAGAAAACATCAATCAACTTATCGCTTTGAACTCTTAAATACAATGCCATTTTGTGTTATTAGTGAAGTTGCTGATGATAGAATTTTGATAGCTTGTCATATTAAACCTTTTGCAAAATGTAATGAAATAGAAGAGTTTGATGAAAATAATGGCATAATTTTAACGCCCACTTATCACTATTTGTTTGATATAGGTTTCATCAGTTTTGATGAAAATGCAAATTTAATAGTATCTGATTTTCTCTCAAAACGCAACCAAGATAAACTACACATTAAAACAGGACAAGCAAGCAAAATCAAAAACACAACAAAAAGACAAGAGTATTTAAAATATCATAGAAACAACATATTTCAAAGAGTTAATGTGGATAGTGATATATTGATTAAATAAACTATTTTCGCAAATTTCAAAGTATCTTTAACTTTTTTTAGAACTTTCAAAAAAATTCAGCAAAAAGGACAAAAAATGAAAAACATCCTAATTTTACCGCTATTTTTAAGCCTTTGCTGGTGTGAAGCAAAAGTCGAAGCAAATGCCGAAGTAAGGGTAGAAACAAAGGTTGAAGTGAGTGCTGGTAGCACCAAGCAGGACACGAGCAAGCGTGAAAGCTCATCAAAGCCCAAAAAATCACAAAAAGGCGAGTGGTGATAATAGAACTTGCCAAAAATTATGCCTTTAAAGTGGGCGATTAAAAAAGCCAAGCATTTACAAAACGCCGCCACCGTAGCCGGGCTAATTCACAATCCAGCCGAAATTAACCGCTTGCAGCAAAAGCTCAATATCAAAACCCCATAATTTAAGAGATAAAAAATAGCTACACCGAATTTAAAGCAAAATTCACAGTTTTGCAAAATTACAAAAAATACCTTGAATTTCAAGCAAAAATTCACAAAAAAATCAGTGTTTAACTTCAAAATTCACGCTCTATTATTTGATGTTTTTAAAGCCAAAAAATCGCTTTATAAAATGACTCAAAATAGGATAGCAAAAGTGCGAACTTTATGGCGAATTTTGGCAAAAAATTTGTTGAGTTTTGCAAGTTGTTTGTGGGTATAAAAATTCACAAATCCGCTAAAATGTTCTAGCTTTTTTAGCTCTTTTAATTCACTACTAGCTATTTCAAGTCGTTTGATATAATCGCCCTTTACAGAATGATACAAGCATTTATCAGGGCTTTCAAAAAGTCTAGTGGTGTTTAAGTCGATTTCAGCTAGCCTCATTTTGTCGTGGCTTTTCAAGGACTTTGCACTAAAGCCTAGTCTCATACATTCTGTGGCGACAAAAAGCTCGTTATTTGGCCATACCTTGCGGATTTTTGAGGGCTTTATAAATTCCTTGTGTTGTGCCACTCGCCTTTGATAAAGCTCATCCACAAGCCTTGTGCTCATCCTTGGTGCAGGAAAAAAACAGCCATAAATTTCATTACGCTCATAAAGCCACTGTGTGTCAGCTATCCAAAACCACTTGCTATTAGGCACTTCTTTGCGAAATTGTGAAACTATCAAATCCGTCTTATCCTCCGCATACTCGGCAAAAAAGCTAGCATAAGTTCTGTCATTGTAAAAGCAGTCATAGTCAAAATGCCAGTAAAAATCAAAGCCCGCAAAATAGTGCTTCATTATGTAAAATGTGTAATCTCCATTGTGCCACAGACACTTGGCAATGCTTGTGTTTTGTTTTTCAAAGGCGTTAAGGGGCAAGGAAAAATCTTTCAAAGTTTGCTCGTAGCAAAGTAGGGCAGGGACCTTGGCGCCGTCAAATTCTAATTCTTGCACGGGGATTTTTGTGCTATCTTTTATGATATTTTTGCTATTGTCGATAAAAAGAGCAACTTTTAAATGCTCATTTTCAGCTGCTTTTAGCTTTTTTAACTCGCTAATTACGCCCTCATTTAGTGTGTGAGTTTGTATAAAGGCAAGGGTTTTCATTTAAAATCCTTGCGTGGTGTGAATTTTTGCGAGAGTTTGAGTAAAAATGCTCGAGATTTTGCTTGAATTTTTTGTAAAACTAGATCTAACTTTGTGTTTTAAATAAAAATTAAATTTTTGTGTGAATTTTTTGGCTAAATTTGCTAAATTTCTTAGAAAATTTAGAAATAAACCGTGTTTTGGATTTGTGTTGAAAATTTCTAGAATTTGTGTTTTAGATTTAAAATGAAATTGGGCGAAACCTTGTGTAATTTCAATGAATTTTAAGGCTATTTTGCTACTTTTGCTACCATAAAAGTAGTGGGGTTTTACTCTCTCTCTCTCTCTCGTTTTGTGCTCGTTAATTGTGTTTATACCAGCATTTAGCTTAAAGCAAATGTAAAACATAGCCCATCCTTTTGAATTTTGTGAATTTTTTGCGAAATCTTGCAAAATAGCTGAAATTTTAACAAAAATTCACAAAAAAGCTTGCAAAAATTCATATTTTATTCTCAAAATTTGATAAAAATTCAAAAATTAAGAGTAAAATTCTAGCATTTGAAATCCAAATTTCAATGTTAGTTTGCAAAAAGGAAACCCCGTGATAATAGAACTTGCTGAAAATTATGGCTTTTGCTTTGGAGTAAAAAGGGCGATTAAAAAAGCAGAGCAGATACAAAACGCCGCTACCATAGGCGAGCTAATCCACAACCCAGCTGAAATTAACCGCTTGCAGCAAAACTTCAATGTCAAAACCCTCAAAGACATAAGGGCTTTAAGCGATGAAAAAAAGGCGATTATCCGCACTCACGGCATCACAAAGGGCGATTTGGCTGAGCTTCGCAAAAAGGACATTGAAATCATCGATGCCACCTGCCCCTTCGTTACCAAGCCCCAGCAAATTTGCGAAAAGATGAGTGCTGAGGGCTACGATGTGGTAATCTTTGGCGATGAAAATCACCCAGAGGTAAAGGGCGTGAAAAGCTATGTAAGCACGAGAGCCTTTGTGGTGCTTGATGAGAGCGAGTTAGAGGGCATTAAACTGCCCTCAAAAATCGCCGTGGTAAGTCAAACCACAAAAAAACCCGAGCTTTTTGCAAAGATAGTGAGCTTCTTGCTGCTTCGTTGCAAGGAGGTGCGTGTCTTTAACACCATCTGCGATGCGACCTTTAAAAATCAAGATGCCATCTTAAAACTTTCTCAAAAAAGCGATGTGATGATAATCGTTGGAGGCAAGAACTCAGCCAACACAAAGCAACTTTTCCTCATCTCAAAGGCTAACTGCGAGCATAGCTACTTAATCGAAACTGAAAAAGAGCTTGAAAAGGCGTGGTTTGAGGGCAAGAAGCATTGCGGCGTTAGTGCTGGGGCTAGCACGCCGGACTGGATAATCAAAAATGTAGTGGCGAGGATTAGGGAATTTGGGTGAATTTTTTGAGCGTTTTTGGTGTTGAATTTTGGCTTTAAAGTGTGAATTTTTTTTTGGGGTTTTTGGATAAATTTTGGTTTTTTGCAGGCTTTGGAATTCGGCTTGGCTCGTCTTTCGGCGATAAATCGCTTTTAACAAACTTCGGCAGACCGCTACCGCTTTTAGTCTAGCCTCGTTTGCCAAAAGCGATTTCTCGCTCGAAATACTGCACCTTGATTTTAAATTCACGGAAAATTCACGCTTTTTTGCAAAAGCCTGAATTTTCGCCTTTGTTTTAAGCATTTTTGTAAATTTTGGCGACAAAATGCGTGAATTTTCTTTGTAATTTTAATCGTTTTGTGAATTTTTGTATGAATTTTATGGCAAATGTTAAAGCCCCCTCCCTTGCGGAGGGGGTTGGGGGTGGGTATTTTGCGTAGCAAAAAGCGAAAATTTAAACAAAATTCAAAGAAAATTGCTGAATTTTGTCCAAAAATTCACGCTTTCAAACAAAATTGTGAATTTTAGCATTAAAAAGCCTGAATTTTCGCCTTTATTTTAAGCATTTTTGTGAATTTTAACGCAAAAAAGCGTGGATTTTCACGCCGTGTCGTCATTGCGAGCAGTTTTTGCAAAAAACTGCGTGGCAATCCACAAATTCAAAAAAGCTTAAAATTCAGGCTTTAAAAACCCCCTCACTTTTGCCTTGGCTTGTGCCTTGCAACCCAACGGGTGCGAAGCAAAACATACTGCACCTTAAATTTAAATTCATGGAAAATTCAGACTTTGCCTAAATTTTCGCTTTCGTTTTGGCGTTTTTGAAATGGCATTTTGCGAATTTTTTTTTAAAAAAAACCACGCTTTGCACAAAAAGCCCCCTCCCTTGCGGAGGGGTTTGGGGGTGGGTATTTTGCGTAGCAAAAAGCGAAAATTTAAACAAAATTCAAAGAAAATTCACAAGTTTCATCAAAATAAGCACTGAATTTGTCTAAAAATTCAGCGACAATTCAGCCCTTTTGCGAATTTTAAATACAATTCAAGGAAAATTGCTGAATTTGTTTAAAATTTCAGCAAAAAGCTAAGCAAAACATCCAAAAATTCACGCTTTCAAACAAAATTGTAAATTGTAACACCAAAAAGCCTAAATTTTCGCCTTTGTTTTAAGCATTTTTGTGAATTTTAGCGTTAAAAAGCGTGAATTTTCACGCCGCGTTGTCATTGCGAGCAGTTTTTGCAAAAAACTGCGTGGCAATCCACAAATTCAAAAAAGCTTAAAATTTAGACTTTAAAAGCCCCTCACTTTTGCTTTGTCTTGTGCCTTGCAACCAGCTCTGTGCGGAGGGGGTTTTTGCTTCGCAAGGCTTGCAACCGGTGAGGGTGGGTATTTTGTCTTCGCAAAATTATCAAGGCTCAAGACAACTTAAGCAGATTTTTTCTTATCAACTTTAATAAATTTTGATAAATATTTTGTCTCAAAATTTTCGTCTTAATTCTGTTTCCTTTAAATGAAGGACAAAATTTTCCTTTTTAATTCCTTTAAATTTGCTTAATCTATGCTTGGCAAAGCCCCAGAAATTCTCAATTGCATTTATGTGATTTGTGCCCTTTGCAAACTCATTTTCCCTGTGTCTTACTCTATAACTTTACTCCTTCTTGCAAAGTTACGAGTGCGTAGCACGAAGTAAAAAATCAACTAAACCATCATAAATAGCCAAGCAATCACTATAAAATTCTGTCTTGCTCATATCACTCAAATCCCATAGGTAATAGCTCGCTAGCAGAGCAAGCTTTTACAATCTGAGTATAAACTTGCCCATTTCGTTTTAGCATATCTTCTCGCAGAGTTACGAGTGTGTAA
>NZ_QHLI01000058.1 GCF_006864425.1 Campylobacter troglodytis
ACACAGGGAAAATGAGTTTAGCTTAGCTAAGAATCACATAAATGCAATTGTGAATTTCTGAGGTTTTACTAAACATAGCTTAGCTAAATTTAAAGGAATCAAAAAGGAAAGTTTTATGCTTCATTTAAAAGAAACAGAGTTAAGACGAAACTTCAAGATCAAGCTTTGTATAAAATCTTATTAAAAATGATAAGAAATAATTCGCTTAAGTTGTCTTGAGCCTTATTTTATTCGCACTCTTGCAAATTCAAACAAAGGGCTTGTTAAAGGTTTGCGTTTATACGAAAGAACAATAAAGCACTGCATATTATAAAGCACTGCTTGACAAAAACTGCTATTTATTATGAGGGATTTTGTTGGTGTAGGAAATGCCACAATTTACAGCAATAAAGCCTATGAGGGCTTGGTGGATTTTTATTTTGTTTGTCTCTTTGCAAGAAGGAACAAAGGCAATTTAAAGGATAAAACACACCAAAATTTGAATTTGCAAAGACACGAGTTTGAATTTGCAAAGACACAAAATTATATCAATGGCATAGAGAATGTTTTTGCTACGCGTCTTATAACCGCAAACAAAATGAGCTTTGCAAAGTTTCGTCTTGCTAAATTTAAGGGCATAAAAAGAGAAAATTTTATGTTTCATTTAAAAGAAACAAAATTTAGACAAACAGTAATATTTTAGGACAAAACATTTATCAAAATTCATTAAAATTGATAAGAAAAAATCCTATTAAAGTATATTGAGCCATTAAAATTCATTAAAATTGATAAGAGAAATTTTGTTAAGTTTAATTGAGCCTAAATTTAATAAGCCAAAAGTCTCTTAAGGCATCTTGAGCCAAGTTAAATTCGGCCAAATTTTTATAAAAGCTTAGCTTAATTTTGCAAAACACAAAAAGAATGTATTAATTTAAGCTTAATAATTTAAGTACAAGACAACTTAAATTCTAAGAAAGTAGTTTCAAGTGATGATTTTAGCTAAGTTTATGATCCATTTTTAATCATTTAAACTTAAGTGTTAAACCTATCTTATAAACTATAACAAGGTTTAACACTCATAAAAGCATTCAAATTAGCCGCTTTGCTTTTCAAGCTCTGTTTCTTTGGGGAAGTTTAAGGCTACTATGAAGACAAAGATACACATGCACATCATATAAACAAAATACCCCCACTCAATCTCATTTGTCTTAAACCACAAGGCAATGCTAGGAACAGTTCCTCCAAAGCAAGCAACGGCTATTGCATAAGGAAAGGCTGTGCCAAAGGCTCTGATTTCTTCTGGAAACAAGGTAGCCTTAGCCACTCCTGCTATTGAGGTGTAAAAGCCTGTTATGATTAGGGCTATGGCTATAAATAAAAAGGCAAGATAGGGATTATTTATACTTCCATTTGGACCACTTTGTATGATGGCATACATTAAAACAAAAAAGAAACAAAAGCCAAGTACCCCAAAGCTAGCTAGCATTTTTTTAACTCCTACCCTATCTCCAATGGCACCCATGATCGGATTTATGATCATAGCAAAGGCAAGTCCGCACATAGCAAGGGTATAGCCTGTGTTTTTATCAAACATAGCAGATCTACTTAGATAAGTATGCATATAGGCTGTGAAGTTGTAATAAGCTATGGTTCCTCCTGCTGTAAGTCCAAGGACAAGAAGGCAGTATTTGCGGTATTTCCAAAGTAGCTTGAAAGAGCCTTTTTCTTTGTTTGTTTCATGCAATTTTTGAGCACTTTCTTCCATATTCATTCTCAAAAATAAGGATCCAAGTGCTAAAAATCCAGCCAAAACAAACAAATACCTCCAAGCCGTCTCCTTCATCATCTCCTCGCCAAAATAATTAACAGCAGCCCACACACACCCAAGTGCGACAAACTGCGCCATGATCAAGGTTACATACTGAAAAGAGGAGAAAAAGCCTCTATTTCCCTTTGTTGAGATCTCAGCTATATAAGTGGCTAACAAGCCCCCCTCGCCTCCAACGGATATGCCTTGAATACATCTTGCAAGCAAGAGCAAGATAGGAGCCCAAATGCCTATTGTTTCCTTTGAGGGAGTAAAGGCTATTAAGAAATTTCCCAAAGACATAAGCAAGATAGCATAGATCATAACCTTTTGACGCCCTACCTTGTCTGCAATGGAACCAAAGATTAAGCTTCCAATGGGTCTCATAAAAAAGCCTATGGCAAAGACCCCAAAGCTTTGAATGAGAGCTACTGTTTCATTTTCTGCATCGAAAAAATGATGGGTAAAATAAGTCGTCAAGGACACATAGATATAAAAGTCAAACCATTCTACGAAATTCCCACTACTTGCAGCAAAGATTGAACGCACCCTCTTTGCTTTGCTAAGACCTGTAAATTCTTTTTGCATACTGCTCCTTTTGATGAAATAAAAAAGTTTTTTTTACAAAAAAGTTTTGTCATAACGCTCAAGGTGCATCAAAGCCTCATTTCTTTGATAAAATGAGCTAAGTTAATTCAATACTTTTTGAAAAAGAACTCATAAAATTATTGTAATTAAATTTATTTTATTTTTAAGTAAAATTGAAGAATTATTTAGCAAAGCATTTTCATTTTGTAACACGAATTTTTGTTTTTTTTTTTTTTTTGAATGTGAATTTTAAGGCAAAAGGCTTTGAATTTTGAGAGTAAAAAAAGGCTTAATTTCTGTGAAAAGCTAGAACTTATTTATTAAATAAATGTTAAAATTTAGCCCATTAAGGAGGTGGCTATGATCAAGATAGGAATTTGTGGGGCAAAGGGCAAAATGGGAAAAGAACTTAGTGCTTGTTTAAAGGAGGAGCAAAAAGACACAGGCTCTAAGACAGGAGCCTTTTTAGGACAGGGCTTTGATCGCAGTGGGGATTTAAGAGGGCTTTTTGACTGCGATGTAATCATTGACTTTTCAGCACCGGCTTGCACTAGGGATTTATTAAGCTTTGCTCTTACCTCACCAAAGCCCATAGTAATAGGCACCACAGGGCTTGATGAGAATGAAAAGGCACTGATGAAGGAGGCTAGCAAGAAGATGCCTCTTTTTTACGCTACTAATATGTCTCTTGGAGTGGCTGTTTTAAACCACCTAGCAAAGCAAGCAGCCACTCTTTTAAGGGACTTTGACATAGAAATTTTAGAAATGCATCACCGACACAAAAAGGACGCTCCAAGCGGCACAGCGATTACTCTTGCTGAAACTGTTGCAGGTGCTAGAAATTTAGAGCTTTCAAAGGTAAGATTAAGCGGCAGAGACGGGATCATAGGTGCAAGAAGCAAGGATGAAATAGCCGTTATGAGTCTAAGAGGAGGCGATGTGGTGGGGCAGCATAGGGTTGGATTTTATGAGGACGGTGAATTTATAGAACTTTGCCACAATGCCACCTCAAGGGCTACCTTTGCAAGAGGTGCTATTAAGATAGCAAAGTGGCTCATTAAGCAAGAAAATGGATTTTATGGGATGGGGGATTTTTTGGGGATCTAAGCTTTGTTTAAGATTAATTTGTAAATTTTAAATGAATTTTAATTTTTTTGTGAATTTTTGTTTTGCTAGGCTTTTTAAATTTAGCTTGTTTGATTTGTACGGATTACAGAGAACGGAAAGGACGGATTTTAATTTTGCGTGAATTTACTTTGTCAAAAAGTTTGTAATTTGTTGAATTTTAAGTTTTGTGCGTTCAAAACAAAGGACGAATTTTAATTTTGCATAGTTTTGTTTTTGCAAAAGTCTGTAATTCGTTCTTTGTAGTCTATGTTTTGTATGCACCTTTGATTTAAATTTAGCTATAAATTCACAGTTTTAGACAAATTTGCGAGCTTTTGTCTTTAAAATGCGTGAATTTTCGATCCGATCTTGAGTGAATTTGTGAATTTTCGCCTATGTTTTGTCCTTATTAATAAATTTTAAAAAAAATTCAAGGATAATACTTAAATAAAATTACCCACACCACAAACCCCATCCGTAAGGGATGGGGGCTTAATGTATTGCCCATTTGCAAGGGATGAGGGCTTTTGGTTTAAATCCATACTCGCAAGTAAGGGAGTTTAATGTATCCCTACCTTGCAAGGTAGGGAGATTTTTTGTCTTTGTCATTTTTAGCTTGTCGTAAGACAAATGAATAATCTATATTTACTTGAGATATTTCGCTTCTCTAAATATGACAAGGGTGTGAATTCTTATCATTTTTTGAATTTTCAAACAATTCGCCCCATAAACCTCCTCCGCCGCACGGCAGAGGAACTTAAAGTGTCTCCCTCTAGCAAGTGGCTTACAACGGCGTTTTGTAAATTTTCAAGGTTTTCATACCCAGCCCCCAAAACCGCACGGTAGGGGCTTAATGTATTGCCCATTTGCAAGGGATGAGGGCTTTTGGTTTGAATTCTCCCTTCGCACGGCATAGGGAATCAATTGATTCTCCATTCTCAATGAGGGGTATTTCACGCTTTTTCAAAGCGTGAAATTGTAGCTTGAATTTTATGTAAAATTCAAGTTAAAAATGTTTGGAGCCTTTGATAGGGACAAAGATTGTGGATAAGAAAGGCATTTTTGAGGATTAAAATTAGACTTTTTGTTAAGTTTGCAAAAAATGCCTCCATAAGCTAAGCCCACTAAGTGAAGCTAGCAAGGTTAAATTCAAGGCAAGAAGATGCCAAAATTAAACAAAGCTTAAATTTTAAGCTATGAATTTCAAGGCAAGGTATTTTGAGTAGATTTTAGGGTTTATGCTGCAAGTCAAGGATAAAAACAGCTAGTTCATCCGCACGAAGCAAACGAACAAGGCAAGGCTTTTTCTTTGCCTAGTGCCTTAAAAGCTACTAAAAGAAAAGCCATTAATCTTTAAAAAAGAAAGCAAATGTGTGCAGTTCTTGGAGTTATAAACTTGGGCAAGTGTTACCATTCAGAACACAGAGGACGGAAAATAGATTGCGGATTTTAATTTTGCGTGAATTTACTTTGTCAAAAAGTCTGTAATTTGTTGAATTTTAAGTTTTGTGCGTTTAGAACACAGAATATAGATTTTAATTTTGCATAGTTTTGTTTTTGAAAAAGTTTGTATTCCATTCTCTGTGTTCTATATGCACCTTTGATTTAAATTTAGCTATAAATTCACAGTTTTAGACAAATTTACGAGCTTTTGTATTTAAAATGCTTGAATTTTCGCTGTGCTATTTGGTTAATTTGTGAATTTTCGCTTTACGGAAAACAGAATACAGAGAACGGATTTTAATTTTGCGTGAATTTGCTTTTATACAAAGTCCATCCTTTGTTTTCCGTCCTCTGTAATCTGAATGAAGTAGTTAGCCTTATAAATTTTTTAAACAAAAAAGGCTAAAATTTACAAGCTAAATTAAAATAAAAAGGAAATTAAATGTGTGCAGTTGTTGGAGTTATAAACTCAAATAGGGCAAGTGCTTATGCCTACTACTCACTCTTTGCTATGCAGCACCGCGGACAAGAAGCAAGCGGCATAAGCGTTAGCAATGGAGAAAGGATCTCCACTATAAGAGGTAAGGGCGAGGTAAATCAAGTATTTAGCGATCTAAATGCCTTGCAAAATCTCACAGGAAGCCTAGCTATTGGGCATAACCGCTACTCAACCTCTGGAAATTCAAGCCTTAATGACTCTCAGCCCATCTTTGCCACCTGTGTTTTAGGAGACATAGCCCTAGCTCATAATGGAAATTTGGTAAATAAAAACGAGATCAGATCAAAACTAATAAACGAGGGCGCTATTTTTAGAACAAATATGGACACAGAAAATGTCATTCATTTAATAGCTAGAAGCAAAAAGCCAAGCCTTAAAGAAAGATTTATTGAGAGCTTAAAAGACTGCGTTGGAGCTTACTGTTTTGTCTTAGCAAGTAAGGATCAACTTTTTGTTGTAAGGGATCGCTTTGGGGTTAGACCCCTGTCTTTGGGCCGTTTAAAGGATGGTGGCTACATAGTGGCTAGTGAAACCTGTGCCTTTGATCTAATTGAGGCTGAGTTTATAAGAGATGTTAGGGCCGGTGAAATGCTAATTTTTACACAAGGAAGCGATAAATTTGAAAGCTTGATGCTTTTTGAGGATGCAAGTCCTCGCATTTGTGCCTTTGAATTTGTGTATTTTGCAAGGCCTGATAGCATCATTGAGGGCAAGAGTGTTTATGAAATTAGAAAGAAGATGGGTGAAATTTTGGCTAAAAAATTCACTCAAAAGATCGATTTTGTCGTGCCTGTGCCTGATAGCGGGCTAAGTGCAGCCCTTGGCTTTGCAAACACCCTAAAAGTCCCACTTGAAATGGCCATTGTGAGAAATCACTACGTAGGGCGAACCTTCATAGAACCTACCCAAGAAAGAAGAAATTTAAAGGTAAAATTAAAGCTAAATCCTATGAGTAAGGTCTTGGCTGGAAAAGAAATAGCAGTGATAGATGATAGTATAGTTAGAGGAACTACCTCAAAAAAGATCATTTCTTTACTAAGAAATGCAGGGGCTTCTAAAATTCACTTTGCTGTGGCTTGTCCTGAGATTAAATTTCCTGATCTTTACGGCATAGATACTCCAAGCTATGAGGAGCTAATTAGTGCAAACAAGGACGAAAAGGCTGTTAAAAAATACATAGGTGCTGATAGTTTAAGCTTTTTAAGTATAGAGGAGTTAAGGCAAAGTATGGGTGCTGAGAGGGAATACTCTATGATCAGCTTTGATGGAGATTATTTTATCAAAGATTAAATTGTTACAATTTTATTCAAATTTACTCAAAACATTTAAAGGATTTTTGTAGCTTTGTGTGAATTTTTTCAACACTTAGCCACTTTTGCATTAAAATTCTAAGTTATTTTGTGAATTTAGCTTACTTAAATTTCAAAATTTGTTTCTTATAACTAAGCTAAATTCTTGCTAGTTTAAGATAGGTAATTTTGTGTCATAATTTGCAAAGTTAAGAAAAATTCACAAAGGAGGCAAGGGCTATTGATTATGAAAAATATGAGAATAAAAGCACAAGGCAATTAAGCATTTTACTAGATAATGCCTTCACAAGGAAGTGCACCTAGTAGATTTTTTAAGTCAAAAAATCATAGAACAAACAAAATCAAGACAATATAAATTCACACCTTATAGCGAAGCTCGCAAGAAAATAGTGGTAGAGCCACCTTTTACAAAGCAAGAAAAAGAGCAAATAAGGCAAGAGCTTAATGAGCTTGTCAATAAAAATTACAATGATGTGTAAGGTGCTTACTTACGAAAAAGTCTTTAAATTTTTAAAGAAATTTGCAAAGACAAACCGTGAAATGTATGGAAAAATAGATATTTTTCTGAGTGAAACCTTGCCAAATACGAAAGGGCTTTTAAAAATGTCAAATTGCACGAAATTAAAGACTGGATCGCTACCGTTGGCGTTTGGGTGATCACCGTATAATAGCCAAGGTAGAAAAGCAGAATGTATATATTTTGCAAATTATATACATAGGTAAAAGAAACGAGCATACTTAGGACTAAAATTCAAAGTATTAAATTCAAAGCAATCTCTAAATTCCACCTTGTCATTTTGAGTCCTTTAAGGCGAAAAGCTCTTTTTGAGATATTTTTGTTGTAAATATATCTTAGAACTTGTTAGCTAGTAACACTTAGTATGACAATTATCATTAAGATAGATAAGTATTTTGCTATCTTTTTGCTTGTGCTAGTCTTGCAAGTTTTTGTGCAGCTTCGCTTGATATGACAAATATAATCTAAGATAGACAATGAATTTGAGATTTTTTGCAATGCTTGATATGACAAGCAAGGAGCTTTTGGCTTGAATTTCTTGAATTTTAGTTCATTTTGTCATTGCTAGTTTGCAAAGCAAAGAGGCTTTTTTGAAAGGGCTTGACTTTGCTTAGTATGATAAGAATTTAAAGGTGCTTGTGAATTTTATCTTGTCATTTTGAGCCACATTGTCATATTGAGGTTTCGCAAAAACCAAAATATCTCTTCTTTGAGATTTTTCGCAATGCTTAGTATGACAAGACACAAGTTGAGATACTTCGCTACCGCTTAGTATGATAAGAATTTTGTCATTCCCAGCGGAGTGCAAAGCGAAAAATATCTTCTTTGAGATTTTTCGCAATGCTTAAAATGACAAGAGTTTTGAGATACTTCACTCGTGCTACACAGACTCTTGGTATGACAAAGGGTGTCGTTGAGTATCTTTTTAAGATACTTTGCCTTGTATAACAAGGGAAGGCTTGATATTCTTCGCTTGCTTTGCTCCCTCAGAATGATAATGTTGAGTTTAAAATACTTCGATTAGAATTACAAATATTTTGCCTAAAATCAAGACTTTTTGAAGCCTAAATTTTATTAAGGTTGATAAGAGAAAATCTTATTAAAGTATCTTTAGTCTAAGTTTAATTTGCCCATCGATTTTAAAGGCTTTTTGTCCAAAAATGTTTTGCCTTATAATGCACATTAAGGCTTAGTTTAGAGCTTTTTTGCTTTGAAAGGTTTAAAATGAAAAGCTTCGCGTGGTAAGATTGGCACTGTTTAAAAAAGGGGCATTTAAAAATAGCCTTGCAAGATAGTTAAGCTGTGAGGCTAGGTTGTGATAACTAGGCTGGTGATGTTTAAGCTTGTGATGGTTAAGCTTGTGAATGGCTAGACTTGTGATGATTAAGCTTGTGGAGGGCTAGACTTGTGATGATTAAGCTTGTGGAGGGCTAGGCTGTGATAACTAGGCTTGTGAGGGTCAAGCTTTTAAAAGTAGGGTGAGTTAAGCTTCCTTTGAATTTTAAGTGCGAAGGTTTTAAAGCCTACAAGTTTTTATAAGTTTGTAAGCTAAACTTAAATTCAACAAGTAATTTAAGATAAAAGTTGCTAACTTATAATTCTTAGAATTTCAAAGCCTACAAGCCAAGTCAAAGCCTACAAGCTAAGCTTGTAGGCTAGAATTTAAAAGTTTTATCTAAGATAGAACTAGCTTAGAATTTATAGTAGGCTTGAAAGCGAACAGAGTCTTTTACACTCTTTGCATCTGCTCCGTTTTGTAAGCCTCTTTTAGCCTTTGTAGTAAGATTTGAGTACCACAAAGAAAGATCAAAATTCTTATTAATCTTCCAGCTAAGCTCGCCTACAAGCTCTGTCTTTGAGCCTGTTCCGTTAGCTGCTGCTGTGGTATTAGCTATGCTCTTATCTGACTTAGTGCCTCCATAAACACCTTGAACGCCTATTCTAATGTCATAGGGTAGGGTATATCCAGCTCCTATATAGCCATAAGTGCTTTGTCCGTAAGCAAGAGAAAGCCAAGAGCCCTTTTGATAGAAAATTTCTCGTCCTATGTAAAGATCAGCCCCACTCATAGCCTCAAGGGTGTGTATGCTATAGCCCTTTTTGTTACCAAACATAATACCTCCAAGCCTTGCATCAAAGCCATAACCCTTGATCTGACCTCTTAGATCAAAAAGCTGTCCGTTTTGGCCGGGAACTGTGTCTGTTTTAAAGTCTTTATTCAAAGTATTTCCAAGATAGCTAAACTTTGCTGTATAGCTAAGATCCTCGCCCAAAGGCAGGGTATAATTAAGCTTTAAGGCCCAAAGATTAGCAGTTTCTTGCCAGTAAGCACCCCAAAGATCAAGCTTTAAGCCAAGATCAGCAAAATCTGTTAGCACAGCTGCACCGTAAATATTATACTTATAAAGCCTAGCTGTTAGGAGATCTCCATTTTGTTGGCTTAGATAGGGCCTAAAATTTGTAGCATCGGTATCACCTACTTGCCAGCCTGTAGGGTTACCACTACTGTCACTTGTATTAGCACCTTGAATGCTATCTACTGCAAAGGCTGCAACAGTAATGCCATCAACAGGCTTTAAAAAGATCTTTCCTACCATACCAGCTAGATCCTCAGTCCAAACTGTACTAAGCTCTTGCCTACCAAACCTAGCGCTAAAGCCATAATCAGCATTTTCATACTCTAAGTAAGCCTGTCTTAAAACAAGGGGATTACTTGTATTAGCTCCTTGAACCCCAGCACTTCCGTTTCTAGCTCCTGTGGCAAAGCTGTTATTACGATCATGATTGTAATATACTTGACCGAAGATCTTAAAGCCATCGCCTATGTCGGTTTTAACGCCTAAACCAACTCTATATCTATGAGCTTGTATATGAGAAGCTGCGTTTGCTCCTGCATTTAGGGTTAAAGAGTTTTCCTTAAAGATACCTGTATCATAGCGGTATCTTGCATGTCCTGAGATCTCGACATTTTTAATCGCTTCTTCAAGCGGCTTTGCCGAGACAAAGGAACAAGCAGCCACAGCTGCAACTACGCTTAATTTGACTAACTTCATAGAAAGCCTCCTTTTTAAAATAAATTAGCATTAAGATTTTAGTATAAAAAATGGGTTTTTTTCCTTAAAATATGCTTAATTTAATAAATACTTCTTAAATTTGTCGTTTTTTTTTTTTTTTTGAATGGCTTAAATTCAAGCTTTAAGCTTGTAAAAAATTAATAAAAATTGAATTTTTTGTTAAATTTAGTTTGTTTTAAGAAAGCGTTTAAAAAGATAGAATTTTTGTGTTTTAAATTCATAAGCTATTTTTAAAAAAATCTTTTTGCATAAAACTGTCGTTTTTTAAAGAAAGAGGTGCTAGTGCTTGATTAAATCTTATAAAAGCTTTTTTGAGATCTTTTGCTTTTGAGTGTAGTATCCAAGAATGGCAAAGAATGCTTGAATTTAAAAATGGATTCTTCGCTATTGCAAGGCTCAAAATGACAAGATAAAATTCACAAAAGCCATATTTGTCATACTAAGCGGTAGGGAAGTATCTCAAAATCAAAAAGAGATTTTTCGCTTTGTGCTTTGCTCAAAATGACAAAATCCTTGTCATACTAAGCATTGCGAAGTATCTCGTAATTCTTGTCATTTTAAGCATTGCGAAAAATCTCAAAAAGAGATATTTCGTTTTCTGCGAAACCTCAATATGACAATGTGGCTCAAAATTACAAGATAAAATTCACAAAAGCCATATTTTGTCATACTAATCATTGCGAAGTATCTCAACTTGTGTCTTGTCATACTGAGCGGTAGCGAAGTATCTCGTAATTCTTGTCATTTTAAGCATTGCGAAAAATCTCAAAGAAGAGATATTTCGGTTTCTGCGAAACCTCAATATGACAATGTGGCTCAAAATGACAAGATAAAATTCACAAAAGCCTTTAAATCCTTGTCATACTGAGCGGTAGCGAAGTATCTCGTAATTCTTGTCATTTTAAGCATTGCGAAAAATCTCAAAAAGAGATATTTCGTTTTCTGCGAAACCTCAATATTACAAAGACAAAAAGCCCCCCTCACTTGCGGATGGGGGTGTGGGTATAAAACACTTACCGAAAAAGAACGCACCGCAAATTTCATAAAACCCATCTTGAGTGGAATAGATATTAAAAGATCTAGCTTATGAATGGGCAAGGTTGTGGCTTATCAACACACACAATGGCTGTGAATTTTCTACCTGTCATTTTAATTCTACGAAAGCAGACGAAGAAGCTCAAACACCCATTTGTCATTTTAAACCTGTGATAAGCATCCACGCATTTATGGAAAAATGTATTGAATTTAAATGCCTTGAATTTAATGGATGTTTCGCCCATAAGCTCAAATGACAAATCAATAATTTTTAAAAAAGAGCCATTTAAAAACAAGTTAAAACTAAGCTTGAATTTAAGTAAATTTTGTTTTTAAGTTTTAAGTGCCACTTTGAGGCTCTTAGAGGCTTAAATTTAAGCTTTATTTAAAACAAGCTTGAATTAAGTAAATAGAAATTTTTTTTTTTTTAAAGTTTGCAGCTTTGAGGCTCTTAAATGCTTGAATTTAGCCTCATTTAAATTTAAGCTTGAATTCAAGCTTTATTTAAAATAAGCTTGAATTTAAGTTTGATTTAAGTTGCAAGTAAATTTAAAGCTTTCTAACGAGGGCTTTAAAAAGCTCACCTCTTTGTGCGTAGGATTTAAACTGATCCAAACTAGCACAAGCAGGACTTAGAAGTGCTACTTCTTCTTTTTTTAGGCTTTGATCTATTAGCCTAATAGCTTTTTTTAAAAATTCACAGTTTCTAGCCTTTATCTTATAAAGCCTTGAAAGCTCTAAGATCTTAAAAGCACTCTTGCCTATGGCGTAAAGTTCTACATTTAATTTGCAAAGGCTTTTAAAAAGAGGCTCTAAGCTAACCCCCTTATCATCTCCTCCTAGGATGAGGTGAATTTTTTTATCCTCATATCTTTTTAGGGCTGCTAGGACGGCGTCTATATTTGTAGCCTTGGTGTCATTTACCCACAGTCTATTTTTGCTATCAAAGAGCTCTTCAAGCTTGTGCTCTTCAAGCTTGAAAGAATTCAAGCCTTCGTAATCAGCTTTTTTAAATAGTATCTTTTGAATGCTTAAGGCCAAAATGGCATCCATTAAAAAGGGGGTTTTAAAGGCTATTTTATCTAGATCTAGGCTCATTTTTTTAGCCAAATCAAACTCGTCTTTATAGCTTATGATTAGGGCTTTGCATTTTTTGGCTATCTTTTTTTTAGCTTGAAGTTCAGGTAAGATAGCCACGTCACCTTCTTTCAAGCGAGGCAAGAGGCTTAATTTAGCCTCTTCATATCTTTTAAAGCCCTCATGCCAAGATATATGATCAGCACTTATAGGCAAAAGAGCGTAAATTTCAGGCTTTGCCCTCTTTGTGTAATGCAGGGTAAAAGAGCTTGTCTCAAGCACCCAAAGCCTAGCATTTGGATCAAGCTCTGCTAATGGCACACCGACATTGCCACCCATTTGAGAATTAAATTTACTCAAAAGATGTTGAGTCATTTGAGTGGTGGTGGTTTTGCCATTTGTCCCGCTAATCCACACACTCTTTGGCATAGCATCATAAAAAAAATCATACTCGCTGATTAAATTCCTAGCCTTTTTTATGAGCTTATGCTGAGGAGGAAAGCCAGGGCTTGCGATTTCAAGCTTGCTTTTTTTAGGTTTAAATTCACTAGGATTTAAAAGCAAATTTCCTAGCTCGTCCTTGCCTGATCCAGCAAAAGCATCATCATAGATCTTAAAGCTACCAAACTGTTTAGCAAGTTTTGCCAAAGCCTTTGTTGTTTTGCCGTAGCCAAAGAGGGAGATTTTTTTACTCATTTTATGCCTTAAATTACTTTGTGGTTAATGTGATCTAGATTAACAGTTTTTGACAAAAAGCTAAATTTAAAAGCTTAAATTCACAGTTAAATTTAAAACAAAGCCTTTTAAGCTAAGTTATGAAGTAAGCTCATGTAAATTTGACTTGAATTTAGCCTGAATTTAAAAAAAGCTAAGCTCAAAAAAGTAAAAATTCAAAACTCATCTTAGCTTTATAGTAGCAATGGCAAGTAAATTTGCCAAAAAGGCTATGCTCCAAAAGCGAACTATGATCTTATTTTCCACCCAGCCAAGCTTTTCAAAATGATGATGTATGGGTGCCATCTTAAAGACTCTTTTATGAAAGATCTTAAAGCTACCCACCTGCAAGATCACAGAAACAGTTTCAAGCACGAAGACAAAGCCTATTAAAAGAAGCAAGATCTCATTTTTTGAACTAAGTGCCAAAAATCCCAAAAAGCCTCCAAGACTAAGGCTTCCGCTATCTCCCATAAAAATTTCAGCAGGATAGCAATTATACCATAAAAAGCCCATCAAAGCCCCTATTAGAGCTGAGGTGATGATGACAAGCTCACTTAGTTCTAAATTCTTAGGCAAGAGCAAATACTCGCTGTAAATAGCACTGCCTCCAAGATACATAAAGATCCCAAGCGTAGCCAAGGAAAAGATCGAAGGCACAGTAGCAAGTCCGTCAAGTCCGTCTGTTAAATTCACAGCATTTGAGCTTGAGATTAAAACCAAGACCCAAAAGGCTATCATAAAGGCACCAGGATCAAACAAGGCATACTTATAAAAAGGCACGAAAAGCTCGGTACTTACAACCCCACTTAGATATAAGGGCACAACACAGATCAAAGAGGCTATTATAAGCAAGATCATCTTTGATCTAGCACTTAGACCTGAGTGATTGTCCTTTTTTAAAACCTTTGCTAGATCATCAACAAGCCCAACTCCGCAAAAAAGCACCAAACAAAGCAGAGCCATTAAGGCTAGGAGATTGTCAAATTTAATGCACAAAAGACTTGCTATGAGGGTAGAAGAGATAAAAATAAGCCCTCCCATAGTAGGGGTATTTGTTTTTGCTCTGTGGCTTTCAGGGGCTAGCTCGTAGATGGGCTGCTTGATATGTTTGGCCCAGGCTATAAATTTTGGCATCAAAAAAAGGCTAAGAACCAAGGCTATAAAAAAGGCAAATCCCGAACGAACTGTGATGTAAGTAAAGAAGGTATAATCACTCAAATAAGAAAGATAATACAAGTTTAATCCCTTAGTTTAGCTTTTTAAAAGCTAAATTATATTAAAATTTATCCTAAAAAATTCTTAAAGAGTAAAAATGAAGCAAAAATGTATCTTGGTTATCACAGACGGAATAGGGCATAATCCTAGCTCATATTACAATGCCTTTGCAGCAGCTAAAAAGCCTACATATGAAAGGCTTTTTAAGGAAGTTCCTCACACTCTAATCAAAACAAGCGGCCTTGCCGTAGGACTTCCTGAGGGACAAATGGGAAATAGCGAGGTGGGGCATATGTGCATAGGAAGTGGGAGGATTATTTATCAAAATCTCGTTAAAATCAATAAGGCCATAGAGGATAAAAGCCTAGGTGAAAATGTGAATTTAAAGGACTTTTTAAGCAAGGTTCAAAGTGTGCATATAATAGGACTTTACAGCGATGGAGGTGTGCATTCTCATTTAAATCACTTCAATGCTATGATGGATCTTTGCAAGGAGGCTAAAAAAGAGGTTTTTGCCCACGCCATTACAGATGGTAGGGACATTAAGCCCTTTACTGCGGCTAAGTTTATAAAAAATTTAGAGGATCTTTGCAAGCAAAAAGGGGTTAAATTAGCCACTGTGGGTGGACGCTTTTATGCTATGGATAGAGATAAAAGATATGAGAGGATTAAAATTTATTATGATGCCTTGTTTGGTAGGGCTTTGAGGGTTGAAAAATTTAGCAAATACATAGAAGATTCTTGCAAAGAGAAGATAACAGATGAGTTTATAAAACCAGCTTTAAGCGAGGATTTTAAGGGCTTAGAACAAGATGATGGCTTGATTTTTATAAATTTTAGAAACGACAGGATGAAGCAAATTGTATCAGCTTTAACAGATGAAAACTTTTCTGAGTTTAAACAAGATCTTGTGTTTAAAAATGCCTTGAGTATGACAAATTATGATGATAAATTCAAGCTTAAGGTGCTTTTTGAAAAAGAAGAGCTTAAAAATACTTTAGCTGAGGTCATAGCAGCTCAGGGACTGAGACAGCTACACACAGCAGAAACTGAAAAATACGCCCATGTAACCTTTTTTCTAAACGGAGGCAAGGAGGAGCCTCTAAAACAAGAAAGCCGTATCCTTGTGCCAAGCCCAAAGGTAAAAACCTATGATGAAAGACCTGAAATGTCAGCATATGAGGTGTGCGAGGCTGTTTTAAGGGGCATTGAGGAGGAGCAAGATTTCATAGTTGTGAATTTTGCAAATGGAGATATGGTGGGGCATACTGGGGATTTTGAGGCTGCTGTGAGGGCTGTTGAGACTGTGGATGAGTGCTTGGGCAAGCTTATAGAGGCTGCTAGAAAGAAAGATTATGCGTTAATTATCACCTCAGATCATGGAAACTGCGAGGCTATGAAGGATGAGGAAGGAAACATACTTACAAATCACACCACCTTTGATGTCTTTGCCTTTGTAAAAGCAAATGGGATTGATAAGCTAAAAGATGGGCTTGGACTTTCAAATTTAGCAGCCTCTGTGCTTAAAATAATGGGCATAAAAAAGCCTGAACAAATGAATGAGGCCTTGTTTTAAGGGCTTATTTAATGTGGCTAGATTTGACTTCAATTTAATACTACAAGATATGTTTGTTAAATTTGAGTGTTTTAATTAAACCTTGTTAAAATTTAGGCTTTTTTAACTTAAATTTTTGATCTAATTAAACTTAAACTAAAATAGTTTTTTAAGTTAACGCCTATGAATAACAAATACATAATCTGTTTCCAAATTTCGCCAAATGTAAGGGAAATTTTGCATTATTTTTTACTTCGTTAAGTCTCTTGTAACTTTTTGGACTTGATTTAGAGGCTAAAAAAATCACTAAAATTTGTCAAATTTCGTCATAAAAGTTTGTGTAAAATTTTCAAATAAATTCACATTTTGATAGCCAAAGAGTTCGAAAAATCAGCAAAACGAAGTTTCTTTAGAAAATGAGCGGTTGAGGTTGATGAGAGTTGTTTTTTACTTCGTTTCGTCTTGCAACTGCAAACAGAAGGGGCAAAGCGTGTGCGAGGCAAATGTGGGCGTGGGACTTGCAACAAAACATATATGTTTTTACTTCGTGCTACGCGTCTTACAACTCTACGAGAAGGAATGCTAAAACGCTAGGCTAGCGTTTATACACTCAAACACTTGCTCTACCAAAGAACTATTATCTTTACATAAAGGACTTTGCAGAGCTTAACGAGTGTGAAATTTATAGTGATAGTTTCAAAGCCTACGATTGCTTGGTGGATTTGTGTGCAAAGGTACATTACAGAGTAAAACACTCTAAAAATGAGTTTGCAAAGAAGCACAAGCATATAAACGAAATTGTGAACTTTTTTACTTCGTTAAGCCTCTTGTAACTGCAAACAGAAGTTTGCGAAGTTTAGACTTGCTAAATTTATTGAGGTATAAAAAAAGAAAATTTTGTCCTTCATTTAAAAGAAACGCAATTAAGACGAAAAATTTAGGGCAAAATTCTCATCAAAATTTGCTGAAATTGATAAGAAAAAATTCTGTTAAGTTTAATTGAGCCAAAATTCTAAATTTTTAAAATAACTTGTCGTTTTAGAATAGTAAAGTATGTAGTTTAAAAGTTTTTTATATTTTTGATATTTAAACCTTTAAATATATTTTGAATAAATTTCGTGCTAGAACTTAGTGCTAAATTTACAAAATTGCATTATTAAGGAGCAAAAAATGTTTTCTAAATTCTTTAAAATTGCATTTCTTAGTGCCTTACTCTCAAGCCTATCTTTGGCTGATGATTTTCTTGCAAAGCTTACAAATGGTGCTTTAAGCGATAACTT